>NZ_CP069533.1:605624-908437 GCF_016889765.1 Corynebacterium minutissimum | reverse complement strand
CTCATGACCACACCGATGGCGCTGTCTTGCTGGCCTTTGAGTCCCAGCACAGCCAGGATGATGGCGGCGACGATGGCACCGGCAATGGCGCCGAAACCGATGTTGAGGCCGAACAACAGCGCTGCGGCGGCACCCATGAGCGCGAGCTCCGAGGTGGCATGCACGGAAAAAGACATCTGGCGCAGCACGATGAGCGAGGTCATTACGCCTGACAGGATGCCCAGGAGTGCGCAGGCGATGAGTGCATCCTGTACGAAATCGACGCCCAGCAAATACTGAGTATCCTCGAGGAACTTAGACAACGATGAGCCTCCCATCGACGTTGAGGACCTTCACGGACGAGCCGTACAGCTCCGAGAGCACCTCCGAGCGCATGACCTCATCCACCGTGCCGAACATGTGCCCGTTGGGCGCGAGGTAGAGCACCTTGTCCACCACACCCAGCACGGGATTGATGCCGTGGGTGACGAAGAGGATGGAGGTGCCGCGCTCGTGACGCCACGCATTGAGCTTCTCGACGGTCGCCTGCTGCCGCCCCGGATCCAGCGACAAGAGTGGTTCGTCGGCGAGGATGAGCTCTGGGTCGTTGGCGAGGGCTTGCGCCTGGCGGACGAGCTGTTGCTGGCCGCCGGAGAGCTGGCCCACGCGCCGATCCGCTATGCCCGTTGCGCCGACTTCCTCCAGCAGTGCGTCGACGCGGTGGTGGGGTGGGCGGCGGCGTCGGAAAGCGCCGTGTGCCAAGGAGAGGGACACGAGGTCGCGGGCGCGCAGCGGGAGGTCAGCGGGGAACATGCGCTGTTGGGGGATGAAACCCACGCGACAATCGACGTCCACCGTGCCCGTCGTGAGCTTCCGCGTTCCCAGGATGGTTCCGAGTAGCGTCGATTTCCCCACACCGTTGGGCCCCAAAACGGCGATGAACTCGCCGCGGTCCACGGCGAGATTCAGCTCCGACCACAGTGGTTCCACTGCGGCATTGTGAAAGGAGACAAGCACTTAAGCGGCCTCGAGAGCGCTGACGGCTTCCTCGTAGTAGTCAAGGAAGTTGGTGTTCTCCGGCGGGGTCTCTCCAATCTCGACGACCGGGATGTCCTTGTCCTCGGCGGCCTGTCGGATGCGCTGGGTCATGTCGGTTTCGGTTTGCGGGTTGAAGATGAGCAGGTCCACCTCGCCGTTGGTGATGGCCTCGAGGAAGCTCGCTAGGTCAGCGGCACTCGGCTCGCCCTCGGCAACGGTGGCCTTGCGGTAGCCCTCCGGGGTGACGTCGGTGCTGTCGGTGTACTTCATGATGTAGTCCGCAATCGGCTCGGTCTGCGCGTAGTTCTTCGTGGGCAGCTTCTCGACGCGCGCCTTAATCTTCTCCACCCTCTTCAGCAGCGGGTTCGCGGTTGCCTTGGCATCCGGGTTGGTCTTGTTGACCATGGCCGCGACCTCGGTGGCGACTTTCTCGATGGCGGCGGCGTCGTACCAGACGTGCTCATTGCCCTCGATATTGGTTATTTTCTCCGGGTGCTCGGCGGCAATCTTCTTGGCCTCGTCCATGCTTACGGTCTCGGCGTCATGGTCATGGCCGTGCTCGTGGGCATGCTCGTCATGAGCGTGGTCGAGGCCCTCTTCGTGTGCGTGCTCGTCATGAGCGTGGTCATGCTCATGTCCGTGGTCATGGTCGCCGTGCTCATGCTCATGCCCGTGGTCATGGTCGTCATGGTCGTGCGAATGTTCAGTGAGGGGCAGGGCGTGGATGATATCGTCCTGGTTCTTCACGGCCTGGTAGAGCCAGGCATCATAGCCACCGCCGCCGGCAATGATGACATCGGCTTCGTTAGCACGGGCGATGTCGGCTGCGGTCGGCTCGAAGTGGTGCGGGTCCACGTCATTGCCGGTGACGATAGCCTTGACATCGATGTTGACGTCGGTCTTCGCGGTATCGACCACTGCTTGCGCCACATCAGCCCAGATCGACGTCGAGGCGACGACGTGGATGGTCTCCTTATCGCTTCCGGCCCCCGCGCCACCGTCGGCGTTGTCGCCACCAGAGGAGCAGGCGGTCAGCGATGCAGCGCCGAGGACGGCGGTGAAAAGGAGAGCGGTGGGTCGGTGCCAAGCATGGCGTGAGAGCGATGTAGTCATGGTCTTCATTCTAACGGTCTAGTGAAAATTGTTGTCAAATGATAATGGGTTGAAAACGGGTAAGGTTACCGGCATGTCCATTCGCAGCACCACGCTGGCCTCGCTCGCCGCCGAACTCGGGGTTTCCCGCACCACGGTGTCCAACGCGTATAACCGCCCTGACCAGCTGGCACCTGCCACCCGTGAGCGCATCCTGGCCGCAGCCGCCGCCCGCGGTTACGTCGGCCCAGACCCCACCGCGCGCAGCCTGCGCACGCGCCGCCAAGGCTCGGTGGGGGTGCTGCTCACTGAGCACCTGTCCTATGCCTTCGAGGACATGGCATCCGTTGACTTCCTTGCCGGCATGGCGGAGGCCTCCGCGGGCGCGAGCACGACGCTGACCCTCATTCCGGCTGGTCCCGATACGGTGGGCGCGTCCGATGACGCTCGCGCAGGCCAACTCGTCGGCTCCGCTGCTGTGGACGGGTTCGTGGTGTATTCCGTGGCTGCGGGTGATGCTTATCTTGAGGCCGTGCGACGGCGCGGGCTGCCGGTCGTGGTCTGTGACCAGCCCACGGATTCTGGCTTGCCCTTCGTGGGTATCGATGACAGGGCTGCCATTGCTCCAGCAGCGCGCGCGCTTATCGACGCCTCCCATACCCACATCGGCATCCTCACCATCCGCCTGCACCGCGAGCGTCTCGACGGTTTCGTATCTCCCGAGCAGCTGGCGGCCGCCGATATGCACGTGCAGCGCTCACGCGTTCTGGGAGCCTTGGACGTCTTTCAGGAAGCTGGTCTTTCTCCGGAGTCGATTCCCGTGGTTACCCGGCACATTAATGATTCCCGCACGGCCTACGCTGCCGCGGAGGAATTGCTCACCGAGCATCCGGAGCTTACTGCAGTGCTGTGCACGACGGACTCAATGGCGCTGGGTGTGCTGGCTTATGCGCGCGACCACGGCATCGCCGTGCCTTCGCAGTTGTCTGTTACCGGCTTCGATGGCATCGCCCCAGCCTTAGCCGTGGGTTTGAGCACCGTCGTGCAGCCCAACAAAGCGAAAGGCGCGGCCGCGGGAAATATGCTCGCCGACCTCATCAGTCGCCCAAGTACCCCGCCGCAGGAGCCGCCCCGCAAGGTGCTGAACACAACGTTCCACGCCGGCCGTACCGTCGGGCCCCCGGCCTAAGAAGCCGAGACACAGGTAAGGGGCACGGCGCGGGCCATTAACGTGGAACGTGTGCCGCGCGGGCGGCCGCGAGCTCTTCCAGAAACTCCGACACCGCAACCACATCCGCGACTCGATGCGTGGCCAAGGTATCTCCCTCGCCCACCTTCACGCCGAGGTCTGGCGGCTGGTTGAGCACTGCGAAACCGTCCTCGTCGGTCGTGTCATCACCTAGAAAGACCATGGCCGTAGCGCCGACGCGCTCGCGCAAGGTCTTAATCCACGTGCCTTTTGTTGCCTGCGTGGCGGAAAACTCCACAACGCACTTGCCGGCAGTCTTGGGGAATCCATCCGCGCTTAAGGCCAATCCCTCCTCATACGCCGCGGCGGCAGCAGCGGGGTTCTGCAACTCTAGAGCGCGCAAGTGCAGCACACGCTGGAAAGGTTTGACCTCCAGCTCCGCGCCGGGATGGCGGGCGATGATCTCCTCAATCTCCGCCTCTTTCTTTGCTAGGTGCGCTTTCATCTCCGGGGTCAGCGGGGATTCCTCCCACGAGGATTCCGCACCATGTGAGCCACCCATGAGGACCGGCTCACGCAGCGGACACACGTGCTTGAGCCCATCGAGGTGGCGGCCCGAGAGCACCGCCACTGTGGTGTCGGGCAGCTGCGCAAGCGACGCAAGGGCGTCGAGAGAGCGCTTCTCCGGCTGGACGGCGTCTGGGCGCGTGGCGAAACCGGCGAGCGTGCCGTCAAAATCGGACACCACCGCGAGGTGCGCGGTTGAGGCAAGAGCATCCATCATGGAGCCCACCCTAGCCCTAAAGCCCTAGTCCTAGAGCGAGGCCATCCGAATAATGGGGGAATCCACCTTGTCTGTGCGCAGCGTCAACACCAGTTGGTTGTTGTGGTTCAGCGCAAAATCAAAGTCATGACCCTGCGCGATGAGGGTGCGCAGCAGCTTGTCCGCCCACAGTACCGACCCCGTACAGTCCTCGTCCGACGGCACCGATTCGTAGTCGACCTTATCCACGTGCATGCCGTCGGCCTCCCAAATCGTGGAGTCCTTGCCTCCCTCGGTAAAAGACACCTCAGCGGTAAACGGCACGCATCCCGTCGAGCCCACCACGGTATGCTCACCGAAGCTCATGTGCGGAACCTGCGCCGTATCCGGCGCGATGGCCGATGGTGCTTCCGGAGTGGTGTACAGGTTCGTAACTTGCCACTGCTTGCCGATGACCCTCTCATCACCCCGCGGAGTAGGTTCCTCCTCAGCGGACCCGCAGGCAGGAAGCGCGGCCAAGCACAGCGCCACGAGCGCCATAGATAATCTGCGCATCACGCCTCCTTCAGTGCGCCGAGGAAGGAATCCGACCACAACGCGATGTCATGTTCACGAACCTGGCGGTTCATTGCCAGCATGTTCTCGCGCATGAGTTCTGGGGACTCATCAAGGGCCCTGACCGCCGAAAGCAGCGCACGTTTGATGGACTCAATATCGAAGGGGTTACACAGGTTCGCCTGCGTCAACTCCACCGCGGCACCAGCAAACTCAGAAAGCACGAGTGCGCCCGAACCATCGCTATGAGAGGCCACGTACTCCTTGGCCACGAGGTTCATACCGTCCTTGAACGGCGTGACCAGCATGATATCCGCCAAGCGGTAGTAGCCGCGCAGCACGTCTTTGGGTACGGAGCGGTGTTGATAGTGCACCACCGGCCGGCCGAGCTGGCTAAAACGCCCGTTAATGCGGCCGACGGCTTCCTCCACCTTGGAGCGTGTGGCGCGGTAGTGGTCAATGCGCTCCCGCGAGGGTGTGGCCAGCTGCACCAGCGTTACCTCTGCTGGGTCCAGCGCGCCTGTTTCGAGCAGCTCCTCAAACGCGGTGAGACGCTGCAAAATACCCTTCGTATAATCCAGGCGGTCCACGCCCAAAATGACGCGCTTCGGATTGCCCAATTCGGCGCGGAGCTGAGCGACGTCCCCCTCATCATCCTCACGTCCGAACTCACCCGCCGCAATGGAAATCGGGAAGGCAGCCACGCCCACGGAATGCCCACTGTTTGTGGTGATGTGGGCGGTGACGTCGCGAGTGCTTACCTCGCCTTCGACTTCAAGGCCCTGGGTGCGGGCGAGTTCGAGGAAGTTGCGGGCGTTGGATTCGAGGTGGAAGCCGATCAGGGAGGCGTCGAGAAGCCCGCGCACTAATTCTTCACGCCATGGCAACTGACGGAAGAGATCAGGGGAGGGGAAAGGAATGTGCAGGAAGAAACCAACGGTGAGGTCTGGGCGCAGCTGACGCACAATCCCCGGCACCAGCTGCAGCTGATAGTCCTGTACCCACACCGTGGCGTTCTCTGCGGCAACGGCAGCGACTTCGTGGGCAAACCGCAAATTGACATCGCGATACGCGTCCCACCAGTCGCGGTTATAGATGGGTGTGACGATGAGATCGTGGTACAGAGGCCACAGCGTGGCATTGGAAAAGCCCTCGTAGAAGGCTTCGTAATCATCCTGGGTTAGGCGCACCGGGTGGAGCAAGACCCCTTTGTCCGTGGTGAAGGGTTCTGGGGCTTCATCGGCCACGCCCGGCCAGCCCACCCAGCAGCCTTGGTGTTTCTCCAAGACCGGGGAGAGCGCGGTGACGAGCCCGCCCGGAGAGGCCTTCCACGTGCGGGTGCCGTCTGGGCTGGTCTCGAGGTCCACCGGCAGGCGGTTGGCCACGACGACGAAGCTAGTGGAGCGCCCGGGCATACTTAGGCCTTCTTAGTGGTCTTCTTGGTGGCCTTTTTCGTTGCCTTCTTCGTGGACTTCTTAGTCGCCTTCTTCGTCGACTTCTTGGTGGCCTTCTTTGTGGACTTCTTCGAGGCCTTCTTGGTCGCCTTCTTCGTGGATTTCTTCGGCGCGGCGTCTTCGTGCTCTGCCAGTACCTTGCTGTGAACCAGGCCCTCTGGTTCGACGCCCAACATCGACATGAGCGTCACGCCGTCCAGGAAATCCTCGGCGTAGGTAGCAACGACGCGGCGCGCGGCGCGGGCGGTCTCTTCCTCGACGGCATGAGTCTGATCAGCGGCAGGCTGAGTGTCTGTGACCTTGGGTGGCACGGAGTCCTCCTGGAATGAAGTGTGAAAGCTTTCAGACCGGCTATTCTACGCTATTGCTCGGCCGGCGGGGTGGTGGGGGCGTCTTTGCCTGGCACCGTGTAGGTGGGGCGCTGCGCAGGAAATTGGGTGGTGGCAGGCCACATATCGGTGACCGCATCGCCCTGCTGGAAGCGAGCCTGCTGCGCCGGGGTCGGTGGCTTCGGACCATACTGCGGTGGCGGAGCCGGCAGGTTGTGACGAGGGGCGAAGGGTGACATAGGCACGCGCGGGATGCGGGCGCGCTGTGCCAGGCGCGTGGCACGGGCGAAGGAGAAGGTGCCCAGGCGCTTGAAGGCGGTGTAGGGGCGGAAGTACTTCGGGCGGCGCAGGCGACGAGCCACGCGTTCACCAAAGACCACGCCAGCTGCTAGCGCGCCGGCGATGGCCATAGCGCTGGCCAGGTTGGTTACGCCGGTGATGATTTGCTCGTTGAGCGTGGCATACATGCCGCGGTACAACGTGAGACCCGGAAGCATGGGCGTGTAGCCCACAATCATCGTGATAAGCGGCGGCATCATGTAGCGGCGGGAGAGCAAACCACCGGCCAGGCCCACGGCCACTGCCGAAATACCCGAGGCCACCACCGTGCCTACACCAAAAGGCACGACGACGGAATAGTAAAAGACCAAACCTGCCGCGGCCGTCAATCCGGAGATGGCGACCTCTGTCCACGACGCACCCAGCGCCAGCGCAAAACCCGCCGAGCCGATTCCACCGCACACCACGAGCAGCGGAATCTGGTGGTAGACGGGCGGCGCCAACGTGGCCAAGGGCGGTAGGCTAAAGCCCAGCCAGCCGGCTATCTGGATACCCAGGCCCACACCGGCGATAATGGCGCCGGTGGACATGAGGGCCTCAAAGAACTTCGCGGAGGACGTCACCGGCGCGCGCGTGATGCCATCCACCAAACACTGCACCAGCGTCAGGCCAGCCACGAGGACGATAATGCCCGAACCAATGATCTGTGAGGGCAGCATCTGGATGCCGAACTGCGCAAACACGTTGTACAAGATCGCCGCCGGAACAACCGCCAAGAGGCCGCCCACGAGGTTCTGATAGAAGGGCGGTAGGCGGTACTGGGCCAAGAACATGTTCGTGCCCATAATGAGCGCCGAGATGAGGAACGTGACCACGCCGACGAGCAGGTCACCGCCCAGCATCACGGCAATGAAACCACCCATAGCGCCCCAGGCGCTCACGATGGTTTTCTTCGAGTACGGGTTCTTCATCGCATCGATATCATCGAGAATCTTTTCCGCCATCGACGGCGGAGTGGCACCCGAATGGATAGAGCGAATGAGGCGGTCTACCGCGGACAACTTGGTGAAGTCCACCGCAATACTCGGCGCGACGCGGAATACGTGCAGGTTACGACGGTTTGTTCCGGTGCCAATCGCGGTGTGAATCGTGATGGTGTTAAGCAGAATCGACACGTGGCAGTAGTGCAGACCATAGGAGGAGGCCACAAGGTGGATCTGCGCCTGGGCATCCGTATTCGCCGTGCCGGCTGCGATGAGAATCTCACCGACGCGCGCGGCAATCTCCATAACACCCGTGACCTGGGCTGGGTCGGTGAGATCAACCGGGGCAAGCGGGGAGGGCGGCGGGGCAGCTTTGGCGGCGTCGATGGTGGCGACGTGCGCCGAGCCATCGCGCAAGCGCTGGCGAAGCGAAGAAAGAACAGACACGGAAAAGTCAGACCTCAACAACATTTCTGGGTTCGGTAAATCAGCACTTTAGTAACTGCCGCCGAATTATGCACCTGCCAGTGCTTTTAGTGTGGCGCGGCGCACGCTCCTGTGCAGCATAGAGACCCCGGCTTTCCGTCTTCGGGGTGGACTCGGGTACGATTCCCCTAGCGGATCATCCGCGGTGCTGGAGTGGCGCAATTGGTAGCGCAACGCACTTGTAATGCGTAGGTTGCGAGTTCAAGTCTCGTCTCCAGCTCATTTTGTTCGGCCGCACGCTATTCGGCGAGGTGGTTGAGGGCGACGTCGATAAGCGCACGGCGCCGGCGTGGCGGCAGGGGGCGTTCGGTGAGGTGATCATGTACCCACAGCCCGTTCGCAATGACCGACGCTAACAGGACGGACTCGTCCGCCGTGGCGGGGTCAGGGAGCCAGCGCTTATCGACGTCCCTCCATACCCCCTGAAAGTCCGGATGCGACTGCGCGTGGATGGACATGAGGAGTTCAATGAGCGGGTCATTCTTGCCCATCGATTCGATGGCCGCGCGGTAGCGCTGACGTTCGGTGAGTTGATCTGCGGTCTTGCCGCCGGAGAGGCGGATGAGTTCCTCTTCCCAGCGCTCCGCGCAGAGCGTATGACAATCAATGAGCAGCTGGTGCCGGGTAGGGAAGTGGTAGATGAGTCCGGACTTGCTCATGCCGGTCGCCGTGGCGAGGGAATCGTAGGTCAGCGCATGTACGCCCTCCTTCTCGATGATCGCGAGCGCCATGTCGAGCGTTTCGATCTTTTTACTGATGCGGGGCATCGGCACCTCCAGATGTCGGGTTAGTGCGGAAACACCATCCGGTTACTGCGGCGAAGATGAGCATCACCACGGCGAGCCCGGCGGCGGTGCTGAGGTAGGCGTGGGTATAGGCGCTGGAGGATACTCCGGCAAGCTCCGGTGTGTACAGCGCCTCCATACCTAGCTCCTGGATGTCTTCAGGGAGGCCGCGCGTGAACAGCAATGGTACGAGCGAGCCCGTCACCGCGATGGACAGCAGCGTACCGAATTCATAGGAGACCTCCTCCACGCCCGCGGCCATACCGGAGTGCGACGCCGGGGCCGCACCGATGATGGCGGTGGAGGATACTGACATGACAAGGCCCGCGCCCACACCGGTGAGGAAGAGCCCCGCCAAGTAGGCAGGGAAGAGTTCGCGGTGCCCGCCCCACACGGTGCAGCCGATGCCTCCCGCCATGAAGAGGAAGCCGCCGGCAATAATCGGCAGGAAACCCCAACGGTGCAGGTTTGCACCACCCAGGGCAGACATGGGCAGTGCTGCCAGCGCGATGATGGAGATGATGAGGCCGGCATGCAAAGGTGAGTACAGGTCGACGAGCTGAAGCTTTTGTGTTGTGGTCATCTCCAGGCCCGCCATGCCAAACATGGCGCCCGCTGCGGCAAGTACACCTCCCGTGAAGATAGGGGAGCGGAAGATATCGAAGGTGAGGAGGGGATCCTCCAGCCTGTCTTGGCGGCGCGTAAACAGAACGGCGCCCACGAGGCAGATAGCGAGCGCGCCGCCGATGAGCATGGCGTTGAGGTGGGAGCTGGCTACAGACTTGATGACGAGAACGAGGGATGCCAACGTCATCAGCGCATACAACGAGGACAAAGCGTCCCAGTGCTTGGCGGGATTCGCCACGTTCGGCGGCGCGAGAAACGCGGTGAGTACAAGCGCGATGATGACGATGGGCACGTTGACTAAAAAGACCGACCCCCACCAGAAGTGCTCCAGCAAGAAGCCGCCCACGGTCGGGCCAGCTGCGGCACCGACGACGGCAATGGAGCCCCAAATGCCAATCGCGGTGTTGCGTTCGATCTCATCCTCGAAGGTCAGGCGGATAAGAGCCAACGTGGCGGGCATCATGATGGAGGCACCAAGCCCCAGAAAGGCGCGGGCGGCGACCAACTCCCACGCGCCGGGCGCGAGTGCTGCTGTCAACGACGCCGCACCGAAAATCCATAGACCAATGACAAACATTCGGCGATGCCCAATTTTGTCGCCCAACGTGCCGGTGCCCAAAAGGAGGCCGGCGAGCATCAGGGCATAGGCGTTGATGATCCACAGCTGCTGCAGGGAGGTGGCGTGGAGTTGTTCGGAAAGCTCCGGTAGTGCGGTGTAGAGAATCGAGTTGTCCAGACCGATCATGAGCAGACCTAAGGACACGACTCCAAAGAAGCTCCAGCGGCGCGTCGCGGAGGCACGGAGGGCGTCGGCAGACGCTGTGTTCTGAGTGTCAGTCATGCTGCGAAACTCTACCGAACGGCCGTTACAGTTTCAATTCTACGCAAAGGGTTTTGTTGTTGAGGTCACAAAGGAATTTTTACGTGAGAATCTAGCTTTAATGTGGCGAAACCGGCTCTGTTAGAGCAACACTGGGGTTCTGTTCACAACAAACGTTAGAGAGGAAGACTTCATGGCACGCACATATGCTGCACAACTCGTCGAGATGCTCGAGGCCCAAGGCGTCGAGCGCATTTACGGCCTTGTGGGTGACTCCCTTAACCCCATCGTGGATGCGGTGCGCCGCTCCTCTATTGAGTGGGTCCACGTCCGCAATGAGGAGGCCGCCGCCTTCGCCGCGGAGGCGGATTCTCTCACCACCGGCAAGCTGGCCGTGTGTGCTGCCTCCTGCGGCCCGGGTAATACGCACCTTATCCAGGGGCTTTACGACGCCCACCGCAACGGCGCCAAGGTCCTCGCCATTGCTAGCCACATCCCATCGCGCCAGATCGGCTCGAAGTTCTTCCAGGAAACCCACCCGGAGGCCATCTTCCAGGAGTGCTCCGGCTACTGCGAAATGGTGAACTCTGCTGAGCAGGGAGGCGTTGTCTTGCACCACGCCATCCAGTCCACCATGGCGGGCAACGGCGTCTCCGTCCTCGTTATCCCCGGTGACGTCTCCATGCAAGAGGCAGAGGATGACACCTTTACTTCCTCGGCTATCTCCGCAGGACGTCCCATTGTCTACCCGGACCCAGCCGAGGCCGCTGCGCTGACCCAGGCCATTAATGAGGCCAAAACCGTCGCCCTCTTCGTCGGCGCCGGTGTCAAGAACGCGCGCGAGCAGGTCCTGGCCCTCGCGGAAAAGATTAAGGCGCCCATCGGCCACGCCCTGGGCGGCAAGATGTACATCCAGTACGACAACCCCTTCGACGTCGGCATGTCCGGCCTCCTTGGCTACGGTGCGGCCCACGAGGCTACCCACGAGGCCGACCTTCTCATCCTCCTGGGCACGGACTTCCCGTACAACGATTTCCTGCCCGATGCCAACGTGGCGCAGGTCGACATCGATGGTTCCCACATCGGCCGCCGCACCCGCATCAAGTACCCGGTGACCGGTGACGTGGCGGCTACCATCGAGAACATTCTGCCGCACGTCGACGAGAAGAAGGACCGCTCCTTCCTCGACACGATGCTCAAGAAGCACTACGACAAGCTTGAGCACGTCGTGGAGGCCTACACCTCCGGTGTGGAGAAGCACACCCCGATTCACCCGGAGTACATCGCGGACCTCATCGACAAGGAGGCTGATGAGGACGCCATCTTCACCGTCGATACCGGCATGTGCAACGTGTGGGGCGCGCGCTACATCACCCCCAATGGTCAGCGTGAGCAGATTGGCTCTTTCCGCCACGGCACCATGGCTAACGCCCTGCCCATGGCCATTGGTGCTCAAGCCGCGAACCCGGGCCGCCAGGTCATCAGCTTCTCCGGCGACGGTGGTCTCTCCATGCTCATGGGTGAGCTGCTCACCGTGAAGCTGCATAACCTGCCGCTGAAGACCGTCGTCTTCAACAACTCTTCCCTCGGCATGGTCAAGCTGGAAATGCTGGTCCAGGGCCTCCCAGAACACGAGACCGACCACGAGCACGTCAACTTCGCCCAGATCGCCGAAGCGGCAGGTATCAAGCATTTCCGCATTGAGGATCCGAAGGACGCGCCGCGCCTTATTAAGGAGGCCTTGGCTTATGAGGGGCCTGCGCTTATCGACGTCGTCACCGACCCCAACGCCCTCTCCCTCCCGCCGACGCTCACCTTCGAGCAGCTCATGGGCTTCTCCAAGGCAGCTACCCGCACCGTGTTTGACGGCGGCGTGGGCCAGATGCTCAGCATGGCGAAGTCCAACCTGCGCAACATCCCGCGTCCGCAGGACTTCTAGCGTGTGAGAGCGTTATGCCTTGGCGGGGTCCTTGACTGGGATAAGGACAAGAGCTCCCAAGAGCAGGACTAGGCCGATGGCGAGCACGCCGCCGCGGTCGCCTTGACCTATCACGGAGACGAAAACTCCGAACAGGAAAGGCGTTAGCCACGACACCGCACGTCCCGTCGTGGCGTAAAGCCCGAACATTTCACCCTCGCGGCCCGGCGGGGCAACGCGCGCCAAGAAGCCGCGCGCGGAGGCCTGCGCTGGGCCAACGCAGAGACAGAGGATAAGCCCGCAGATCCAGAACGCCGTCGCTCCCTGCGCGACGTACATCACCCCGGCCATGGTGGTAAGAATCGCCAGGCAGGTGAGGATAATGGCTTTGGGGCCGACGTGGTCGTCGATAAGCCCGCCCACCACCGCGCCAAGTGCGGCCGCAACGTTGGCGGCGACGCCGAACATGAGGACATCGCCAGGCGAAAGCCCATAGACCGAGACTCCCAGCACCGCACCGAAACTAAACACCGCCGACAGGCCATCGCGGAAGATGGCGGAGGCAAAAAGGAAGGCAAAGGCGTTGCGATCCTCCGACCACAGCGAGCGCAACGTTCGCCAGAGTTCGCGGTAGGACGCTGCCACGCCACCGGTCGTGTTACCCGACGGGGCAATCTCAGGCACGCGCAGCATCACCGGGATGGAGCTCACGCCAAACCACAGCGCTGCCAGCAGCGCTACGAGCCGGATATTCCAGCCGCCCTCAGTACTCAGCCCCAGTGCGCCGCCCTCGCCCGCTACAAACCCGAAGTAACAGATGAGCAGCAGCACAATGCCACCGAAATAACCCGCGGACCAACCTAAGCCGGACACGCGCCCCACGTTGTCCTCTGTGGCCACCTGGTTGAGTTGGGCAAAGTAGTTGACTTCCGCGAACTGGATGGTCACGCTGCCGACCGCCAAGCCGAGAAGGCCGAGCCAGAAGTACAGCGGCGCATCGTTGCGGATGAAGAATAAGCTGGCCATGACGAGAAACGTCAGCAGTGACCAGAAACCCAAGGCCCGCCGCCGCGTGCCTAACCGGTCCGAGCGCTGGCCCATAATCGGGGTGACCGCGAAGATGACAAGGCCCGCGACCGCCATGGACCACGACAACCACTGCGCCGGGGTGAACTGGGACTCGATCTGCTGGCCCACCGAATCGGTGAGGTAGACCGAGAAAATGAACGTCACCAGCACCGCGTTGAAGGCGGCGGAACCCCAATCCCACAGGGCCCAGGCAGCCACGGTGAGGCGGTCGGTGCGTTGGGAAACGTGCGTCATGCTTCGTTATCTTAGGCAAACATCCAGCGCCTCTCGGTTCACAGCGCACGTACAGACTACGCTCAGTACCTTGGGAAGGCGCAATGCCATACTCATTTCTTTGAATGAGATACTTGAACAGAGGCTGCGCCCCAGGTGCCCCGTCGTGGCATCGAGCTCAGCGGAGAAAGGATTTAAGCGGGACCATGGATGATTCCAAGGACATCAAGGTACTCGTCGTCGATGACGAGCCGAATATCGTTGAGCTGCTCACCGTTTCCCTGAAATTCCAGGGTTTCGACGTTCACAGTGCCAACTCCGGCAATGAGGCCTTGCGCATCGCTCGCGAGATTAACCCGGATGCCTACATTATGGACGTCATGATGCCCGGCATGGACGGCTTCGAACTGCTGGGCAAGCTGCGCAGCGAAGGCCTCGACGGCCCCGTGCTGTACCTGACTGCCAAGGACTCCGTCGACCAGCGCATCCACGGCCTTACCATTGGCGCCGATGACTACGTGACTAAGCCCTTCAGCTTGGAAGAGGTGATTACCCGTCTGCGCGTCATCCTGCGCCGTGGCAGTGCTACGGAAGACCAGGATGGCAGCGCCACCATGTCCTATGCTGACCTCACGCTCAACGATGACACTCACGAGGTCACCAAGGGCGGCGAAATCGTCGAGCTTTCGCCCACCGAATTCAACCTCCTGCGCTACCTCATGCAGAACCGTGAGGTGGTGCTGTCCAAGGCGAAGATTCTCGACAACGTGTGGCACTACGACTTCGGCGGCGACGGTAACGTGGTGGAGTCCTACATCTCCTACCTGCGGCGCAAGATCGACACCGGTGATACCCCGCTGATCCACACCGTGCGCGGCGTGGGTTACGTTCTGCGCATGCCCCGCTCGTAGGCTGAAGAGAGCATGAGCGATACCACCACGAACAACACGAACACGCAGGCTTCGGTTTCCGGGGGCACTCCCGTGCGCGAGAAGACCCAGCACCGTCGCATCCAGCGCCCCAAGGCCCTGCCGCTGCGCACGTGGCTGCTCGTGCTCATGGTGCTTGTCTCGGGCATCGGTTTGGCGATGTCCTCGCTGGCGGTCTCGTCGATTATGCGCAACGTGCTCTATACCCGCGTGGACACAGAGCTGAACGACGCCCTCCATTCCTGGGCCAGCAACCTCGACGAAACCTTCTACACCCAGGACCGCAGCCGCCGTCCACCGACGGATTACGTGGCGATTGCCTATTACCCCAATGGATCCGTGGTTTCCACAGGCCCTATGGCCGCCATCCCCGATGTCCGGGATGTCTACGTCGGCGGCGAACCCATGAGCGTTGCCTCGACGGAGGGCGACACCGAGTGGCGCGCGGTGGCCGCAGTAAAACCCGATGGTTCCGTGGTGGTTGTGGCCAAGGACATGACCACAGAGAACTCGATCCTTAAAGGCCTAGCCATCGTGCAAGTCATTATCGCCGCGGTGGTCATGCTCATCATCGCCATCGTGGGCATGTGGTTCATCCATAGGGCCTTGCGGCCGCTGCGGGTCGTGGAGAAGACGGCGTCACAAATCGCGGCCGGAAACCTCGATAAGCGCGTTCCGGAATGGCCGCTGCATACCGAGGTGGGGCAGCTCGCCGCGGCGCTCAACGTCATGCTGGGCCAGCTGCAGAACTCCGTGGTCGACGCGCAGGAGAAGGAGCAGCAGATGCGCCGCTTCGTTGGCGATGCGTCCCACGAGCTGCGCACCCCGCTGACGAGTCTGCGCGGTTATACTGAGCTGTACCGCTCGGGCGCGACGCAGGATGCGGAGTTTGTGTTCAGCAAGATTGACGCTGAGTCAAAGCGCATGTCTTTGCTGGTGGAAGACCTGTTGTCCCTGACCCGTGCGGAGGGCAACCGCCTAGATATGCGCCAGGTGGACATGCTGGAGCTGGTGCTTTCGGTGGGCTCCTCGGCGCGCGCGGCATTTGCCGGCCGCACCATCAACGTCAACAACGAGGCCACAGATATCCCCATTGTGGACGGCGATCCGGACCGCCTCCACCAGGTGCTGCTCAACCTTGTGTCCAACGGTATTCGCCACGGCGGGGAGGATGCGTCCGTCACGCTCACGCTACGGGACGATGAGGAGCACGTGCTTATCGACGTCTCCGATGACGGCAAAGGCATCTCTCCCGAGGATGCCTCCCACATTTTTGAGCGCTTCTACCGGGCGGATACCTCGCGTACCCGAGACACCGGTGGCTCGGGCTTGGGCCTGGCGATCGTGAAGTCATTGGTGGAGCAGCACGGCGGCTCGATCTCTGTGGAATCTGAGCTGGGCCGCGGCTCCGTCTTTACGGTGTGCCTGCCGAAGGCCGAGCAGGCCGACTAGCTGCGGTAGCCTTCCTCGTCGGTGCCGAGGTGCTGGCGGATGCGCGCGGCGGCCTCGTCCATAGCGGCAGGGTCGGTGGCGTCAGCGGCGAAGGCCTTGGTGAAGTCGTAGTCCTCCATCTTCTCCGCAGGGAAGAGGTGGATGTGGGTATGCGGAACATCGAAGCCAGCAATGATGTAACCGGCGCGTGGGGTATCGAAGGCGGTGCTGATAGCGCCGCCGATTTCTTGTGCGATGGCGTTGAGGTGTGCCCAGGTCTCAGGATCCAGATCAGTCCACTTATCAACCTCCTGCACCGGAACGACAAGGGTGTGGCCGTAGCGCAGCGGTTCGATGGACAAAAAGGCGACGCACTTCTCGTCGCGGTACACAAAGCGAGCGGGCAGCTCACCGTTGATGATCTTAGTAAATACAGAAGACATGGCCCCTAGGCTACCGCCAGTTAAGATGGACGGCATGCGCATACTCGTAATTGGCTCGGGCGGCCGCGAACACGCCCTGCTCACCGGCCTCAAAGCTGATCCTTTCGTGACCGATCTCCACATCGCTCCGGGCTCCCCGGCGCACGCGCAGCAGGCCACGGTCCACCCGGAGTACTCCCAGGTGGATGACCCTGCTCGCATGGTGGAGCTCGCCCTTGACATCGCTGCGGACCTCGTCGTCATTGGACCGGAGGTCCCGCTGGTCAACGGTGTGGCTGATGCCTTGCGGGAACGTGGGGTGGCGGTGTTTGGGCCGTCGGCAAGCGCGGCTCAGATTGAGGGGTCCAAGGCCTTCGCCAAGGACGTCATGGCGGTCGCCGGTGTACGCACTGCTCGTGCGGAACAGCTCGCGCCGGGCGTCGCGGAGGCCGACATTGAAGCGGCCCTCGACCGCTTTGGCCCGCACTTTGTGGTCAAGGATGACGGCCTCGCCGGCGGCAAGGGAGTGGTGGTGACCGAATCCCGTGCGGAGGCCCGCGCACACGTCGACGCAGTCCATGCCGCCGGCAACCCGGTGCTGCTGGAGTCCTTCCTGGATGGCCCGGAGGTCTCCCTCTTCTGCCTCGTCGACGGCGAGACCGTCGTCCCGCTTTTGCCGGCCCAGGACCACAAGCGCGCCTACGACAACGATGAGGGTCCCAATACCGGCGGCATGGGCGCCTACACCCCGCTGCCGTGGCTGCCGGAGGATGGTGTGCAGCGCATCGTCGACGAGATTTGTGTCCCCGTCGCCCGCGAGCTCGTTCGCCGCGGCACCCCATATTCGGGTTTGCTTTACGCCGGCTTGGCGTGGGGCAAGGAAGGCCCGGCCGTTGTCGAGTTCAACGCTCGTTTCGGTGACCCGGAAACCCAGGCGGTCCTGTCCCTGCTGAAGTCCCCGCTCGGAGAGGTCTTGAACGCCACCGCAACAGGCCGCCTCGCGGAGCTGGAGCCGCTGGAGTGGGAGGACGGCTACGCCGTCACCGTCGTACTCGCCGCGGAAGGATACCCGGCGTCCCCGCGCAAGGGCGATGTCATTACCTCCCCAGATCTCGAGGACCCCGCGATGATCCTGCACGCGGGTACTGGGACGTCGGAAAGCGGCGTGGTCTCCAATGGCGGACGCGTGCTCGACGTCTTGGGCAAGGGCACCACGCTCGAGGAGGCTCGCACGCACGCTTATGACGTCATCCGCCGCATCGAGCTGGACGGTAGCTTCTTCCGCACCGACATCGGTGCCCGCGCGGCAAAGGGCGAAATTAGTATCTAGTGCCCAGCGGCGTGGAATAATGAGCGACGTGGCTGAAAAGAAGAACATTTCCAACGTCCTGTCCGCTCGATACGCCTCCCCCGAGATGGCTGAACTCTGGTCTCCGGAGAACAAAATCATCCTGGAGCGTCAGCTCTGGATTGCGGTGATGACGGCGCAGAAGGACCTCGGCGTCGACGTGCCCGCCGAGGCCATCGCCGCCTATGAGTCTCAGGTCGACAACGTCAACCTTGCGTCCATCGCGGAGCGAGAGCGCATCACGCGCCACGACGTCAAGGCGCGCATCGAGGAGTTCAACGCCCTGGCCGGCTTTGAGCACATCCACAAGGGAATGACCTCGCGTGACCTCACAGAGAACGTCGAGCAGCTGCAGATTCTGCGCTCCCTGGAGCTAGTGCGTGATAAGGCCATTGCGGTGGTCTCGCGCATCGGCGAGCGTGCCGCGCAATACCAGACGCTGGTGATGGCTGGCCGCTCGCACAACGTGGCAGCGCAGGCCACGACCTTGGGCAAGCGCTTCGCTTCTGCCGCCGATGAGATGCTGCTCGGTATCGAGCGTGTGGAGTCGTTGCTGAGCCGCTACCCGCTGCGCGGCATCAAGGGCCCGATGGGTACCTCCCAGGACATGCTCGATCTCATGGGGGGCTCCGAGGATAAGCTCGCCGCACTGGAGACGCGTATTGCGGACTACCTTGGTTTCTCCCGCGTCTTTAACTCGGTGGGTCAGGTGTACCCGCGTTCCCTCGACTTTGACGCCGTCTCCGTGCTGGTGGAGCTCGGCGCCGCGCCATCCTCGCTGGCCACGACGATTCGCCTTATGGCCGGCAACGAGACCGTGACCGAAGGCTTCAAGGAAGGGCAGGTGGGCTCCTCCGCCATGCCGCACAAGATGAATGCTCGTTCCTGCGAGCGCGTCGGCGGCTTCCAGGTCATTCTGCGCGGCTACCTCACCATGGTGGCGGATTTGTCCGGCCAGCAGTGGAACGAAGGTGACGTCTTCTGCTCGGTGGTTCGCCGCGTGGCGCTTCCCGATGCCTTCTTCGCCCTCGACGGCATGTTTGAAACCTTCCTCACTGTGTTGGCTGAGTTTGGGGCCTTCCCGGCCATGATTGACCGCGAGCTGGAGCGCTACCTGCCCTTCCTCGCCACGACCCGCATCCTTATGGCGGCCGTGCGCGCGGGCGTGGGCCGCGAAACCGCGCACGAGGTCATCAAGGAAAACGCCGTCGCTGTCGCGCTTAACATGCGCGAGAACGGCGGGGAGCAGGACCTAGTGGAGCGCCTCGCTGCGGATGAGCGCCTCCCGCTCGATGCCGCCGCGCTTGCCGACGCCCTCTCCGACAAGCACGCCTTCATCGGCGCCGCCGAGTCCCAAGTGGCCCAGGTGCTCGGCCGTATCAAGGCCTTAACGGACCAGCACCCGCACGCCGCCTCCTACACTCCGGGCGACATTCTCTAGCTCCCCACCCTTGGCGGTACGTTTTCGCAGACAAGCCCTCTCAAACGTGGGGCGGGCGCTATTTACGAAAACGTACCGCGCTGGCCCGGTCCATGTACGTTTCGATCAAATAAGGTTCCCCAGATCGAATTTTCTGGCCCTTACTTGATCGAAACGACCATCTAGTCACTTTCAGCTTTATCCGGCGCGTTGTCTGCGCCCTTCGTCGCGGCCTCGAGGGCGCTGCGGGTTGTGCCCCAGGCTTGCCGGGCGCGGTTGGCTACGGTTTCGCGGGCTTCTAAGGTGCGCTGCTGCGCAACACCAGCGGCCTCGCGGGCGCGGGCTGTGCCCGACGCGGTGAGTTCGCGGGCAGCGTCGAGGTGGCGGACGGGCTCTAAGTCCTCCGTGCCTTCGACGACTAGGTTGGCAGCCTCGGAGAAATCACGAAGCTGGGCAAAGAAGCGGTTGACCTCCTGGACGGCGCGGGGAGAATTCCAGTCGATGGCCTTGCGGAACGTCGAGAAGCTGCCCAGCTCATGCGCCATGCGGGCAATCCCCGACAGGTTCTCCAACAACCGCGCCGCGCGCTTTTCGCGTGCCCTGGCAACAGCAGCGACGTAGTCCTCAGACACGTCGCCCTCCACGGACTCGACACGGTTGAGCTGCAGTATGTACATCTGGTTCTGCAGCTGCACGGTGCGGGCGAGCTCGTAGAGCCAGAAGCGCGCGTCGTCGTTGGTCTTCTGGAATGTCTCCTTGACCCTGCCGGGCGATGTTTTGGACTGCGCCATCCGCTCGGCCACCGCCGTGAGGTGCCGCAACACCCGGCCTTGCAGCTTGGCCAGGTCGGCGTTGAGATGCTGCACGGTGGCCCACTGCGTATCGGTAACCTTTTCAGTGCCCTCGAGCACGAGAGCGGCTTCGGCCAGCGTCTCTGCCACGCCGTCGAGCTCGCCCGCCAGCGTGTCCTGCTGGAAGCGCAGCACGGTATCGACCTTCGCATCAATGCGCTCCAGGTAGGTTTGCATCTGCGCCATCTGCTTCTCGACGGCCACCTGCTGCATCATCGACGCCAGCACCATCGGCGCCGCGGGCGTGAGCAATCCAGCTTTGTCAAACTTCACGTGCTTGAGAAGCGCGCCACCGTTGGCGGCTTTCGCCCCGCGCGGGGTGTCTTTCACACGGATGACACCAGCCCGGATATCGCCCGGCTTAAGTCCCAAGCGCTTGAGATACGCAGCCGATTCGGCGTCAAGCTTGAGCCACCGTCCCGACTCTTTCTGATAGTCCTCGATACCAGTGAGCACCTGGCCCGCGCGCTGGAGGAGGTGGGGAGTAATAGGGGAGGAATCAGTATTGCCAGAAACACGCTCGAGTTCAGCTTCGGGGCCGAGGACGAGGGCACCGTCGTCGCTTAGGACGACTGCCAGCTCGTCAGAACGAGGGTCCTCTGCCATTAGCCAAGCCCCGGTACGCGCAGAACCGGCAGCTCAAAGCCGCCGAAGGCACCGATCGACTTACCGTTGGAGGCGAGGTAGCCGCCAACCATAATCGCGGTGAGCGCCACCATCACGCCGATGACCGCAGCGCCCGTAGACGAGCTCTTCTCCTGCGTGGTCTCGCCCGGAATAGTCAGCTCCGGAACCTCTTGAATACCCTCTTCCGCGCCGCGTTCGCGCAGCTCAGCGACGCACTCTTCGAAGGCCTGCGACTGGGCCGCGTTGAAGGCGTCGACGGCTTTTTTCTCCTGTGCCTGGTTTTCCGCCAGGGCGGTGCGAAGCTTAGGGCTGAAATCGCTACCGGTCGACAGCAAAGGCGCCGGGCCCTTCTCAGCGCGGCCGGCTGCCGCATTGATGGAATACTCGGCGTCCTCAGGCAGCAACACCGACTCGTCTGCCACTAGCGCCTCTGGGGCAGAAGTGCCAACCAAGATGATGAGCATGTCTGCGCCGGTGTAGCCGGCCTTGCCCAGCGCCGCCACCGTCGCTGTATAACCCGGCGCCTTGCTCACGTCCCGTGAGGTGTACGCGGAAAAATCAAGCTTAGGAAACTGTGCCTGAATTTGCTCCGAGGTTTCGCGGATGGTGTTGATGTAGCCTTCGCGGACGTCGCGAGCCAGCTCGCGATCCGACGCCGACGCCGACATTGAGCACAGCCACTGGCCGTGGGCGGACTCGCGCACGGAGACGTCGGCTGCGTGCGCAGCGGGCGCAGACAAGGCGCCGCACACCAGCGCAGCGGAGGTCACAAGAGAGGTCACGCGAGTGCGCATGATGGTCTAACTCCTCGGAATAGGGACGTATCTTGATGCAGTGTAGACGGGGCTAGGATGGTTGTCATGCGTCCTGAACTTTCTTCCTACACCCACATCGCCTCCGGCAAGGTGCGCGATATTTACGATATCGACGACAACACCCTGCTCATGGTGGCCTCCGACCGCATCTCCGCCTATGACCATGCGCTGGAACCGGCCATTCCGGACAAGGGGCGCGTGCTCACGGCGACCTCGATGTTTTTCTTCGACGCCATCGATTTCCCCAACCACCTCGCCGGCCCGCTCGATGATGAGCGCATCCCCGAGGAGGTCCTCGGCCGCGCCATGGTGGTGCAGAAACTCGACATGTTGCCCTTCGAGTGCGTCGCCCGCGGCTACCTCACCGGGTCAGGGTTGAAAGAATACAAGGAATCCGGCAGCGTGTGCGGCGTCGAGCTGCCCGAGGGGCTCACCGAGGCTTCCCGCCTGCCCGAGCCCATCTTCACCCCGGCCACCAAGGCGGAGCAGGGCGACCACGATGAGAACGTGTCCTTTGACGTAGTCGTGGACAAGCTCGGCCGCGAACGCGCCGAAGAACTGCGCGAGGCGACCCTGCGCATCTATGCCATAGCAGCCGCGTTGGCGGAGGAGAAAGGCATTATTTTGGCGGATACGAAGTTCGAGTTTGGCGTCGATAAGCACGGCACCCTGGTGCTGGCTGATGAGGTCCTCACCCCGGACTCCTCGCGCTACTGGCCGGCCGATACCTATGAGGAAGGCAAGGTCCAGCCCTCCTTTGACAAGCAGTACGTGCGCGATTGGCTCACCAACTCCGGCTGGGACAAGGAGTCCACGCCGCCGCGCCTGCCCGAGGACGTTGTCCAGGCCACCCGTGCGCGCTACGTTGAGGCTTTTGAGCGCCTGTCCGGAACCACTTTTAAGGAGGCTGAATGAACGCACCGATTGCTGCTAAGCGCCCGGTCACCCGTGAGTTCCACGGCCGCAGCTTCGTCGATGACTACGAGTGGCTGCGCGAGAAAGACTCCCCGGAGACTCGCGAGTACCTTAAGTCGGAAAACGCTTATACCCAAGAGCGCACCGCACATCTGGAGACCTTGACGGAGAACATCTTTACTGAGGTCAAGTCCCGCATCAAGCAGACGGACATGTCCGTGCCCCAGCGCCGCGGTAAGTACTGGTACTACGGCCGCACCGAGGAGGGTCAGGAGTATGGCTACAGCTGCCGCATCCCGGTAGCGGAAGGCTCCGATCCGTGGACTCCGCCGACCATCCCGGAGGAGGGTGCGCCAGAAGGGGAGCAGGTGCTTCTCGACGTCAACGCGCTCGCCGAAGGCCATGACTTCTTCGCCCTAGGTGCCTCCACGGTGAGCGATTCCGGGGACTTGCTGGCCTATTCCGTCGACGTGGCCGGTGATGAGCGCTTTGAGCTCTTCATCAAGGACCTGCGTACCGGTGAGCTGTTGGAGGACCGCCTTGAGGGAATCTTCTACGGTGCGACGTGGGTAGGGGAGGAGTTCATCTTCTACACCACCGTCGATGACGCCTGGCGCCCGGACACCGTGTGGCGCCACCGCGTCGGCACCCCGCAGTCGGAGGACGTCGTGGTCATGCGCGAGGAGGATTCGCGTTTCGGCATCGGCGTGGGCACGACCCGTAGCGAGAAGTACATCATGATTGTCTCCGGCTCAAAGACGACGAACGAGGCATGGGTACTTGAGCAATCTACCCCAGAGGGTGATTTCCGTTGTCTGTGGGAGCGCGAGACCAGCGTGGACTACGACGTTGACCACGCGATTGTGGACGGCACTGACTACTGGGTTGTCACGCACAATGCCACCGGCCCCAACTTTGAGCTCGGCTACTGTCCGGTTTCTGCAGAGCTGCCGGCGCTGCGCGAACTCACCGTCCTCATACCGCATGATGACACCGTGCGCATTGAGGGCGTGGATTGCTACCGCGACCAGATTGTCGTGGGCTATCGCCGTGGCGGTATCGGCCGTGCGGCGGTGATGGATGTGCGCCAAGGTTGGGCGCGCTTCGACGAGCTTCACTTCAACGAGGAGCTCTACACCGTTGGCGTGGCCGGTAACCCTGAATGGGATGCGCCGGTGTTGCGCGTGAGCTACACCTCCTTCATCCAGCCAGCCCAGCTCTTTGATTACCGCGTGGCCACCGGGGAGTACACGCTGCTCAAGGAACAGGAAGTCCCTGGCGGCTATGACAAGGATGAGTACGTGGCCTATCGCGTCTGGTCTGAAGCGCCTGACGGGACGAAGGTTCCGGTGTCCATCGTGCACCGCGCGGACCTAGACCGCACGCAGCCGAACCCGACGCTGCTCTTCGGCTACGGCTCCTATGAAGCGAACATGGACCCGTATTTCTCGGTCTTCCGTTTGTCCCTCATGGATCGCGGCATGATTTTTGCCATGGCGCACGTGCGCGGTGGTGGGGAGATGGGCCGCAACTGGTATGACGATGGCAAAATGCTAGCGAAGAAGAACACGTTTACTGACTTCATCGCAGTGGCCGATGACCTCATCGCGCGCCGGGGGACCACGCCGGACACCTTGGTAGCGGAGGGCGGTTCCGCCGGTGGCCTGCTCATGGGCGCGGTGGCGAACATGGCGCCGGATAGGTTCAAGGCCATCGAGGCCAACGTGCCTTTTGTGGACCCGCTGACCTCGATTCTCATGCCGGAGCTGCCGCTCACGGTGGTGGAGTGGGAAGAATGGGGCGACCCGTACCACGACCCGGAGGTCTACGACTACATGGCCTCCTACTCGCCGTATGAGAATATTGTGCCGCAGAAGTATCCCAATATTCTGGCGCTGACCTCGCTCAATGACACCCGCGTGCTGTACGTAGAGCCAGCGAAGTGGGTAGCCAAGCTTCGTGACGTCGCCACCGGCGGCGAGTTCCTCCTCAAGACTGAGATGGCCGCCGGCCATGGCGGTGTATCGGGCCGTTATGCCAAGTGGAAGCAGAGCGCGTTTGAGTATGCGTGGCTGATTAACCAAGCTACGGGGGCGGAGGCTTAAGCATCACCCCCGCTCGGCGCGCGGCGGCGCGGTGGCTGTGCGATAATTTTTCTTATGCATGGCCACCTTTTGGTTTCGATTTCCAGTATTTTTGATGACACCCGAAGCCAGGCCTCCAGTCTGCTCAAGCAGCTTGATAAAGCCACAATTCCTGTTTCGTTGCTTGTGGCGCCGCACATTGATGGCAACTGGCACCTGGCTAAGGATTCGGCGACACAGTCGTGGTTGCGGGAGCAAGCTGAATCGGGCCGAGTGCTCATTCTCAACGGCTTCGACCAAGCAGTTCAGGGCCGCCGCGCTGAGTTTGCCAACCTGGATGCGCACGAGGCACGCCTGCGCCTGAAGGGGGCGACCCGGCAGATGGCAAAGATCGGCTTCGAGCCCACTATCTTTGCGCCGCCGCGCTGGCGCATGTCGGAAGGCACGCTCACCGTCCTTCCCGAGTTTGACTTCGACTTCGCCGCCTCCACCCGCGGTATCCATGACCTTCGCTCCGGCGAGCTCCACCAAGCCCGCAACCTGTCTTTTGGTGAGGGCTTTGGCTCGGCCAAGTGGTGGCGCCGCAACATCATTCGCGCTGCAGAGCGCTCCGCTGAGCGCGGTAATACCGTGCGCTTGTCCATTTCTGGGCGCAACCTTGATGACCGTAAGGTCGTCTCTGATTTCCTCAAGGCCGCCGAGCGCGCCGTCGCTGCGGGTGCCCGCCCCGCCGACTATTCCGTTTTTATGCACGCCGAATAGCCCACCAACCTTCTTCTTGTTGGCGGGTTTCATCGTTGCGGCGCGGGCGCGTGCGTGCAGGCGATTAGCCTGCACGTGACGGGTCGGCCGGCTGGCCTGTTCCTGGCGGCGGGTCGGCCGGCTGGCCTGTTCCTGGCGGCGGGTCGGGTGGTCGGCTTGTACTTGGCGGCGAGTCGGGTGGTTGTCCTGGGGTTTGTTCGGCGGCGAGTCTTGCTGTGGCTTCTTGGTATTCGGGCATGGCGGTTATCGGTGTACCCCAGGGCGGGATGTAGCTCACCCCGGTATTCAACCGGAACATGTAACCACGCCCAGTGGGGCGTTTGGGGTCATCGTCGTTAATGCCGTTGTGGTAGGCGCATAGGAAGGTGAGGTTTTTAATGTTGGTAAAACCTCCGGCCTGCCAGGGGATGAGGTGGTGGACTTCGCAGTAATCGGCTGGTTTGTTGCAGCCGGGCCTAGAGCAGGTTTGGAATTCAGCTGCCAGGCTGATGCGTTGTTTCCAGCTGGCATGCCGCTGAATCCTATAAGAGTTCACCGGGCCTTCCAAAGGGTGGATGATGGTGGCGTAGCCAATCTCGGCAAACTTGTAGGCCAAAAAGTCTGCGCCGGTCATGCGTGCGCCGTTGGTGAGGTTAAGTTCGATTTCCTCCCCATCCCCGTTGATGATTTGGTCGAGTTCGTTGAGGGTGACAACGACTTGGGCATGTACGGCGGGTTTGGTGCCAATACCGCCGGTGACAATGACGGTGCGGGCAGCATCAAGCAGGTTTGTTTTGTTGACGGATTCTAACGTGCCTCTGATATCAGCGATGACGGTGGGGGTGTCGGTGATGGTGATGGAGTTAGGTCCCTTAGAGCGGTAGGTGAAGCGTACTCCGGGTTTAGCGGTGCGCTTGGACTGAAGTTCTTTTAGGCGTGTGGTGGCAACCTGGCGGATTTTGTGGGCGGGGGTGCCGGCAAGCTTGATGCGTAGGTTCCAGGCATCGAGGTCTTTTTTGACTTTGGCGGTGTAGGACTCAATCAGGGTGAGAACGCTAAGGCTATGTTGTTGTGCCACCGCGGCAGCACGTGCTTTGCGTTGTTTGCCGGTAAAGCGAGTGTGCCCGAAGTAGGTGCGGTGAAGGTGGGAAAGCTCAGTAGCATCACTGGTGTCGGCGCCGAGTGCGCGTAGCTCGTCGGGTGAGCTGGTTGCTTGTTCCACTAGCGCGATCCCCGAGTTGCGGTAGTGGAAGTAGGTTTCTAGTACCCCCATGGCCACGAAGCTTAAAGCAGGGCCACCAACCCCGCAACCGGAACGAGAAAAGCCCCTCTGACGAGGGGCTTAACCAGGCTGAACTGAGACGCTCAGTAGTGAGCTTTATTCAGACTCGGTTGGTGCGCAGGCTGCGGCGATGATACCAAGTGCAGCCAGCAGACCAATGCCACCAGCGGCGTACTGAGCCTCACGCGGGAAATTGCGAGTAATCGACTCAATCTGCTTCTTCACTGGCTCAAGGCCCGGGATGTTGAGCTTTGCGCCGAAGCTGCCGAGGAAGGCCAGCGGAATGGCGAGTGCTGCTGGGATGGTGAGGCCGAGGACCGTCGGCAAGCAGCGCTCGCTCACAGAGGAACCACCTGCTGGGGCGGCTGGCTTGTCGCCGGACTTGACGGTTTCTGAGGTGCCGTCGGTGTAGGTGATAACGAGGTTACCGTCGGCATCCGTGGTCACGGACTTAATTCCGCGTCCGTCTTTGCCGTCCTTGCCGTCTTTACCGTTTGCGCCATCGGTGCCGTCGCGGCCTGGTGCGCCATCGAAGCCATCGCGGCCCGGAGTGCCCTGGTCGCCCTTCGAGCCAGCGAGGGTGCCGAGGATTTCAGAGGTGCCGTCGGTGTAGGTGATGATGAGCTCGGCCTTGTCGTTGGTGGCTACAGACTTAATTCCGCGGCCATCCTTGCCATCGGTACCGTCCTTACCGTCCTGGCCGGGTTCGCCCTTGTCGCCCTTGTCGCCGTCCTTACCGTCGGCGCCGTCTTGGCCATCCTTGCCATCGGAGCCGACGACCTTGCCAGCATCCTCGGTGGTGCCGTCGGTGTAGGTGATGATGAGATGTCCATTGTCGTCAATGGTGACGGACTTGATGCCGCGGGCGTCGTCAGTCGGCGCTGGATCCTCGGACGGGTCGCAGTCCTTAAGATCGTCAGCGGAGCGCTCGACGGTGCCGAGGTTGAAACCTACCTTGACCGGGTCGTGGTCGGAAGAACGGTACGGGTTGTCAGCCTCAAAGACGTCGCCGCCGGTGTAGTTGCGGCGAGAGTACTCCATGGCAATCGGCTCATCGGAGTTGATGTTCCAGGTCTGTGCAGCCTGGGCATCGACGTGCTCGTTGGCCAGAATGTGGTCGAGGGAGCCGAGGCGTCCGGAGAACTGGTAGGAGGCCACGTCCTGCCAGTCCTCTTCTGCGTTGAGCTCCTCTACCGGGATGGTGTAGCCAGCGTTGCGGAAGATGGAGATGGCGTCTTCCTTGGAGTAAGAGTTCAAGTCACCCATGACGAAGGTGGCCTTCTCCTGCCACTGCGGCTGCTTGGACAAACCATCGAGGACAGCCTGGGCGTGGGCATTGCGCACGTTCGGGTTGTTGCCCTGGCCGTCGCCGGTGTCCTTGTCACCGTTTGCCACGGAGCCCTTGGACTTGAAATGGTTGGTGACCACCACGAAGGAATCCGGGCCCTTAGCAGCGCACTTGTCCGGCGCCGGCACGAACTCGGCAGCGAGTGGGGTGCGGGCGGTGCCCTTGAAACGCTCGTCCTCCAGCAAGGTGGCCTCACCTACTGGCTGGACGCGGTCCTTCTTGTAGATGATCGCAGTGCGGATGACGTCCGTATCGGCTGATGCGTTCGCCGGGGCCTTAACGTAATCCCACTTCTCAGAACCCGCGCGGGTATTGAGCTCACCCACGAGGTACTTCACGGCATCGTCGTAGGAGCCACCCACGGTATTCGCGGCGTTCTCAATCTCAGACAAGCCAATGACGTCGGCATCGAGGCCCTCCAGCGCGGTGAGGATCTTGCCCTTCTGGTCGTTGAACGCAGACTCCGACCACGCGCCGCGGAAGGTGCCGCTATCAGAACCCACACCGTTACCGAAACGGTCCTTGTACGCCTTCGCGCCGTTGTCCTCACCCAAGTTGATGAAGAAGTTCAGCACGTTAAACGCCGCCACGGTGTAGTCGCCTTCCACCTGCGGGGCCTCCGGACGGGCCGGGTCCCACGTAATCGGTAGGTCTGCGGTGGCAGAGTCACCGGTAATCTTCGTGGTGGGCTGGAAGCGCCACTGGTTGTGGCCGTAGCCCAAGATGACGCCGGATTCCGCAAACTCCACCTGGTTGGTGGTGCGGATGGTCTTCACATCCGAGCCGTTCTGCATGATGTACGGCAGCTTCGTCGACGCACCATCGCGGGTGAAGTCACGGGTAGAGCCGTCGTCGAGGATGACGTACTTCGCCGCGTTAGAGGCTTCCATGTCCTTTTGTTCCTGAGTACCCGGGGAGACGATATCGGTAGGTTGGCGCAGCGCCTCCGTACCCGGAGCCAGGCCCAGCTCGCCGTAACGGTTGAGGCCGTAGTTATCAGTCACCGTGTGCACGCCCGGCTTGAGCAGCATGGATTCGAGCTTCTCATGGTCCTCATCGCCCTCGGGTAGGGCATCGATGGCAAGCGGCTTGACGGGATCGAGTGCGGTGTCGAGGACGGAGCCTTGGGCCAGGGCGATTTGGGTCTGGCCGTAGTACTCGTCGACGGAACCGGTGACCTCGACGGATTCCCCAATCTTTGGGTAGAAGCCAGTGCCACCGGAGTAGACGAAGACAGCCTCAGAGGCCTCGGTCGGTGCGGTGGCACCCGTGCCCGGGGTCTGGATGGTGAAACCGTTGAGGGATTTCTCGCCCTTCCACACGGCGGTGACAACGCCCTGGGTGGTGACGGTCTGGCCCTTGAGCGGGGACTCTGCGCCGGTGCCCTGGATGTCCGGGATGGTGACGGTGGAACCCGGCTCGGCCGGTGTTGGGTTCTCCGGTTGCGGGTCCTCTGGCGCGGTTGCGCCGCCGCCGGATTTCGGTGTTGGGGCGGCGGTGCTGAAGTCGGCAGCGTTGTCGTCGGTGTCGGTGCCGGCCTCGTTGCGTTGCGCGGAGGTGGTGTTGCTCAAGGCAGGTGTGGGGGAGCCTTCGCTTATCGACGCCTCCCCGTACCCCACCACGTCAACCTCGGCCCCGGAGGCGTCGTAAAGCTTCACCGAGCCCTTGGAACCGGACATGCTGAGACCGCCCTCAGCATCCGGAGTGGGCAGCGGCTCACCAGCGCCGCCGCCACCTTCCTGGATGAGGTAGTAGCCGCCAGCCGGGATGGAACCGTTAAGCGTGGTCTTTCCGCCGGAGTTGCCCTTGGAAGAGAAGTACTCCACGGACCAGCCGGAGACATCAGTGGCGGTATCCGTCGGGTTGTAGAGCTCAATGAAGTCGTGGGTAAACGGGGCGTTCTTGTTACCGCCGCCGCCATACACCTCAGAAATCACGGCGGTGGAACCGTCCACCGCAGCAGTGGCCTGAGGGACTACCACGCAGGTGGAAACCAGCGCGGCGATGGCGAGCGAGCCAATTCGCTTGAGATGCATGAGAAGAGTCCTTGAATCGGGGAGATGAGTGACAGTGAATCTTGTTCTACTCGCTAGTTGCGTAGTGCGATACCGGAGAGCCGAGAGCGGGCTGGGGGTTAAAGAGAGATTGTCCAAGAATTCTTCACTCGTTTAGGGGTTGTTCATCCCCTGAGGATTCGCCAAACCTCCCCGGTTGCGCGATAGACTGACGGGGCACTCATACTCACGCACAGTAAGGCAAAATTTTCATGGCTCGTGTAGTTGTCAATGTCATGCCCAAGGCCGAGATTTTGGACCCACAGGGTCAGGCCGTCGTTCGCGCGCTGGGGCGCCTGGGGGTTGCTGGTGTCAGCGACGTGCGCCAGGGCAAGCGTTTCGAAATCGAGGTCGATGATTCTGTGAGCGCCGAGGAACTGGAGAAGGTTGCCTCCACGCTGCTGGCGAACACCGTCATCGAGGACTACGAGGTCATTCAGTAATGAAGATCGGCGTTATTACCTTCCCGGGCACGCTTGACGACGTCGACGCGGCCCGCGCCGCCCGCACCGCCGGCGCCGAAGTCGTGTCCCTGTGGCATGCGGACGAAGATCTGCGCGGCGTTGATGCTGTCGTGGTTCCCGGCGGCTTTTCCTATGGTGACTATCTGCGCTCCGGGGCAATTTCGGCGCTGGCTCCGGTGATGCGCGCGGTCGTCGAGGCTGCGAATAAGGGCATGCCGGTGCTGGGCATTTGCAACGGCTTTCAGATCTTGACTGAAGCGGGCCTATTGCCCGGCGCTTTGACCCGCAACCAGGGCTTGCACTTCCACTGTGTGGATACCTACCTTGAGGTTGCCAACGCTGAGACGGCGTGGACTCGCGAGTTCGAGCAGGGCCAGCGGATCCTCATTCCCGCCAAACACGGTGAAGGCCGCTTCCAGGCGGATGCAGAAACCGTGGAGCGCTTGGAGGGCGAGGGCCGCGTGGTTTTCCGCTATACCGATAACTTCAACGGTTCGATTAATGACATCGCAGGTATCACCAATGAGGCCGGCAACGTGGTGGGCCTCATGCCGCACCCGGAGCATGCCATCGATCTACTCACCGGCCCGTCCACCGACGGTCTGGGTTTGTTTGTGTCCGCCCTCAAGGTCGTCGCTTAGCAAGCGCCGACGGTTATAAGGAGAAACAATGACCGTACACAACGACACCGTCGAGCAGGCCACGCAGCAGTCGGACCTGGAGCAGCCTTACCGCGAACTTGGTCTTAAGGATGATGAGTACGCCCGTATTCGCGAGATCCTGGGCCGTCGCCCTACTGACGCCGAGTTGACCATGTATTCCGTGATGTGGTCGGAGCACTGCTCCTACAAATCTTCCAAGGTGCACCTGCGCTACTTCGGCGAGACCATGACCGAGGAGATGGGCTCGAAGATTCTCGCTGGTATTGGTGAGAACGCCGGCGTGGTGGACATCGGGGACGGCAACGCGGTGACCTTCCGCGTGGAAAGCCACAACCATCCGTCTTATGTGGAGCCGCACCAGGGAGCGGCCACCGGCGTGGGTGGTATCGTCCGCGACATCATGGCGATGGGCGCGCGCCCGATTGCCGTTATGGATCAGCTGCGTTTTGGTCCCGCTGATGCCGCGGATACCAAGCGCGTCCTGCCGGGTGTAGTCGATGGTATTTCGCACTACGGTAACTGCTTGGGCCTGCCCAACATTGGCGGCGAAACTGTTTTTGATGAGTCCTATGCGGGCAACCCGCTGGTCAACGCGCTGTGCGTGGGCACGCTGAAGGTCGAAGACCTCAAGCTCGCTTTTGCCTCCGGTACCGGCAACAAGGTCATGCTCTTTGGCTCGCGCACCGGCCTCGATGGCATCGGTGGCGTGTCCGTGTTGGCTTCTGACACCTTCGAGGACGGCGCGGAGCGCAAGTTGCCGGCGGTGCAGGTGGGCGACCCGTTTGCAGAGAAGGTCCTCATCGAATGCTGCCTGGACCTGTACAAGTCCGGCATCGTTGTCGGTATCCAGGATTTGGGCGGTGCGGGCCTGGCCTGCGCGACCTCCGAGCTGGCTGCCTCCGGTGACGGCGGCATGGAGATCAACCTGGACAACGTTCCGCTGCGTGCGGAGAACATGTCCGCTGCAGAAATCCTGGCTTCTGAGTCCCAGGAGCGCATGTGCGCCGTGGTGACCCCGGAGAACGTGGAGAAGTTCAAGGAGATCTGTGCGCACTGGGATGTCACGTGCGCAGAAATCGGTGAGGTCACCACCGGCGACCACCTCATCATTCGCCACCAGGGCGAGGTAGTGGTGGATGCCCCTGCCCACACCATCGCTAATGAGGGCCCAGTCTATGACCGCCCGTATGCTCGCCCGGAGTGGCAGGATGCGCTGCAGGAGTTCCAGGGCGTCGAGAAGCAGGATCTCACCGTGGCCCTGAAGAAGCTCGTGGCCTCTCCGGCGCTGTGCTCGCGTGACTTCATCACTGAACAGTATGACCGCTACGTGCGCGGCAACACCGTGCAGTCTCACCACGCCAATGCTGGTGTGCTGCGCATTGACGAGGAGACCGGCCGTGGCGTGGCCGTTTCTGCTGACGCTTCTGGTCGCTACACCAAGTTGGACCCGAACATGGGCGCCCGTTTGGCGCTGGCAGAGGCCTACCGCAACGTTGCCGTCACCGGTGCCCGTCCCGTCGCCATCACCAACTGCCTCAACTACGGCTCGCCGGAGAACCCGGACGTCATGTGGCAGTTCCGCGAGTCCGTGCATGGGCTTGCCGACGGCGCCGTCGAGCTCGGCATCCCCGTCTCCGGCGGCAACGTCTCCTTCTACAACCAGACTGGCGAGGAGCCGATCTTGCCGACGCCCGTCGTGGGCGTCCTCGGCGTCATCGATGACGTCCATAAGTCCATCGGCAACGAGCTCGGTCGCGTGGACGAGCCGGAAGTTCTCGTGCTGCTGGGTGAGACCAAGGATGAGTTCGGTGGCTCCATCTGGCAGCAGGTGAACGCGCACGAGCAAGGCCACCAGTCGAAGGACGGACTCAACGGCCTGCCGCCGCAGGTGGACCTAGCCAACGAGAAGCGCCTCGCGGACTTCTTCGTGGGTAATGAAGGCGTTACTGCTGCTCACGATGTCTCCGAGGGCGGCCTTGCCGTTACCGCATTCGAGATGGCCAAGCGTAGTGGTGTGGGCCTGAGCCTGGATCTATCCAAGGTTCACGAGGACGCTTTTGTGGCGGCCTTCTCCGAGTCCGCGTCCCGCGTGCTCGTAGCAACGACCGCTGACCGAGTCGACACCCTGCTGCACCGCGCGGAGGAGTGCGGTGTGCCGGCCGTCGTCGTGGGCCAGACCACCGACAACGGTGAGCTGGAGCTCGGCGGCGAGTCCATCGCTGTCTCTGAGCTGCGTGAGGCCTGGGCAGCGACGCTGCCGGACCTCTTCGGCCATGCGGTGGGTGCCAACTCCGTCGTGGAGTAAAGCACACGCACCGCAATGCGACCGGGCAGGGTTCTCGCTACGGAGAGGCCCTGCCCGGCTTTTTATCCTTCTTCATCTTGAACGTTTGGCAAGCTCAGAGAAGGTCGACGAACATCTTAAGAGAGTTGAGGGGAAGCGTCGGTTGAGCAGAAGCAGTGTGCAGAGGTGTCACAATGTGTATATTTACGGTCACGTAGGTTAGGACACCTGAGGGGAACGTAGCCATGACTCCACCAACCACAGTTCCGAATGACCAAGAGGCCCGCATCCAACGCACCTACTGGATGGCAGACCGTGGGCCGCGGCCACTCACGCGTGGCTGGGGGCATTTCTGTGCGGCGATTCTATCGGTCATCGCCTCCACAGTTCTCATCACGTTTGCGTGGATGACGCTGCCGTGGTGGCAGGGGCTCGCGGTAACGGTGTACGGCGTGGGCGTGGTTGGTCTCTTTACCGTTTCGGCGCTGTATCACCGCTGGCCGTGGGTATCCATGCGCGCGGTGCAATGGTGGCGGCGGGCAGATCACGCGACGATTTCGGTGTTCATCGCGGCGACTTACACGCCTTTGTGTGCCATTGTTCTGGACCCCACGCAAGCGCTATGGATGCTTAGTGCGGCGTGGGTAGGCGCCATCATGGGCGTCGTCCTGAATCTGGTGTGGATTAACCACCCGCGTTGGCTTGATGTGGTGGTTTATCTCGTCCTGGGCTGGCTTATTTTGCCGCTGCTGCCGAACCTGTGGCAGTCAGCGGGGCCGGCCGTGGTGTGGCTGCTGTTTGCAGGTGGAGTGGTCTATTCGCTGGGCGCATTGATATATGGCTTTAAGTGGCCGGGGCGCAATGCGCGGTGGTATGGCTACCACGAGCACTTCCACACCGCGACGATTGCCGCGGCGGTGGTGCACATGGTGGCCGTCTGGATGGTCGTGGCGGGCTAGCCGCTTAAGGGGCTAGGCATACGGCGGCGCCTAGTCGGTGAGGTCGTCGGCGAGGGGGTACTCGAGGGCGACGTCGTGGCATTGAACGCGCGCATTCGTTGAGCCGTTCCACTCGGGGGCAAAGCCCACGGCGCGCAGGGCTTCGACGAGCTGTTCGCCGACCTTGATGGTTGCCTCCTCGCTTTTCTCCATGGCGGAGAACCCAAAGTACAGTTCGCCGTTGTAGATAACCCGGCTGATGTCTTGGCGGTGGCAATAGACATAACCGCTGCGGCCTTCCTCCTCAGCGAGTTCGGAGCCTACCCAGACGCCGTCTGATAGATCCCAGGCCTCGTTGAATGTGAAGGAGATATCTCGTTGAGCTAGCTCCTCGCGGAGGGCATCGAGGCGCTTAACGTCCTCCGACTTCTCCGTGACCAGCCGGCCGTATTCTGCGGCGACTTCGTCAATGATGGCGTCGAAATCCTCTGGATAAGGTTCCTCATGGCTAGCCTCCCATTCGGTGGGGTCATCGAGGACTTCAATGTAGTCATTGTGGATGTCTTGGCGGGATTCGCCGTGGCAGAGCCTCAGAGCGATGTCATTGCGAAGCGGGCTTGGCTCAAGGAGATCATCGGAGGGCGGGAAGGAACTGGAGAACATTGGATGCTGTGTGGTCATAGCTCAGAGAGTAAACAGTTCTACTGGACACTGCCCGAAAACAGGGAAGACACCCCGCTCGCGAGGTGTCTTCCGAGAAATACGGTAGTGGCTTACTTGTGGAGCGGATCCACACCGGCCTCGTTAAGCATCGGGATGTTGTGAGCCTCGGCCGGAACGCCGAAGGCATCCACGAGCACGACGGACCACGGAGCAAGCGAATCAACGAGGTCGTTGATGGCCGCGCGGGCAGCCTTGATGCGGCCAGCCGGGATAAGGTTATGCTCCTGGTACCAGCCGGCGTGCTGCACGAGAGTGTCGAAGACGAAGAGGTGGCGCAGCTGCTCGAAGACCTGACGTGCCAGCGAGCCTTCCTCAAGGCGCTCTTCTGCCTCAACCATGGCCTGCACGAGCAAGGTGTCCACGCGAGCCCAACCGGCGGCGATGAGGTGGTCCTGGCACTGGTCCACGATGGCTGCAGCCTGAACCTTGTCTGCCTTCCGTGCCGGCTGAATGCGGCGCACGAGGGAGAAAAGGATGGACTGGGCGCGGTCGTCGATAAGCTTGGCCTGGTAAGTGGCATCGAACAGCGACGCTTCAGACGGGTTCACGCGGTCCACTAGGCCCTGCAGGCGGGTAGTGAAACCGTAACGGCGCTTGACCACGTCAGTAGCGGTGGTAGCGGCGTACTTCACGGTGTCCCACGGGCTCATGTCATTCATTTCACGACCGTAGGCGGTCAGCAGGTTCTTGCCCACCATCTGGATGAGAACGGTGTTGTCACCCTCAAAGGTGGAGAAGACATCCGAATCAGCACGGTACGTGGTCAGGCGGTTCTCCGACATGTAGCCGGCACCACCGCAGGCTTCACGGCACTCTTGAATGGTGCGGGTAGCGTGCTGGGTTTGAGCAGCCTTAATAGCTGCAGCTAGGGACTCCATTTCACGGGAGGCAAACTTCTGCTCTTCGGTCGGCTCCGTGACGGACCACGTGCCGGCCTCGTGCTGGTCGTTCTGCTCCTGGTAGCGCTCCAGAATCTGGTTATAGAGCAGGTGCAGCGCGTAGGTGCGTGCCAGCGGGATGAGCAGGCGGCGACGGTGCTGGCGGTGCTCGATAAGGCGCTTCTCGGCGCCGGTTGCGCCCTCGAACTGACGGCGGCGGTTAGCGTAGCGAATCGCGATGTCGAGTGAGGCCTCAGTAGCGGAACCTGCAGCGCCGGAGACGCCAATGCGGCCACGGATGAGGGTGCCCAACATGGTGAAGAAGCGGGAGTTCTTCGACTCGATGGGGGAGGAGTACTTGCCGTTCTCATCGACGTCAGCGAAGCGGTTGAGCAGGTTCTCGCGCGGCACGCGAACGTTGTCGAAGCGCAGGGTGCCATTATCGACGCCCACCAAACCACCCTTGTGGCCATGATCGCCCAAGGTCACGCCCGGCAGCTCATTGCCCTCTTCGTCGCGGATGGGGACGATGATGGCGTGAACGCCGTGGGATCGACCATCGCTGTCTGGCGTAATGAGCTGAGTGAAGACGACGGCGGCGCGGCCATCCTTGGCGGCATTACCGATGTAGTTCTTCACCGCGGTATCAGACGGGGTGTTCACCACGAACTCTTGGGTCTCCGGATCGTAGGTGGCGGTGGTCTCCAAAGACTGGACGTCGGAGCCGTGACCACGCTCAGTCATGGCGAAGCAGCCGGGCAGTTCCAGATTGGCCGCCTTCTTGACCCACTCGATGTGACGCTCGGTGCCCAGCTGGTCGAGGGCGCCGCCCCACAGACCCCACTGCACTCCGGACTTAATAGCCAAGGAGCCATCGACCCAGGCCAGGCCCTCGAGAGTAAAGGTCGAAAGGTTCGGCTTGCCAGCACCACCGTTGGCGCGGCGCAAGCCATGAGTGAAGCCGCCGAAATCACGCACCTTGGCCAGGTTGTTAAAGGTGTGCTCGCGCTGCTCGGCCATGGGCAGGTGGGACTTCGGGAAGAGTTCCGGGTCATTGAGGAAGGTGCGCAACTCGTCACGGAAGGCGGCGTGGGGGCCGTCGAGAAGCGCGCCCAGCTCCGTGGCTACGGATGGTTTTGGTGTGGAGGGCAGGCGGCGGGGGCTGCGGGCCTCGGCCTTGGGGGCGTCGTTCGAGGCGTTCTTGTTGAGGTCGACGGTGGACTTCTTATCGGAGGACTTGGTCAAAGGCATGATGGGATTTCCTTTCTGAATAAATTCTTTAGCGCTCGACGATGGCTGCGACGCCTTGGCCGCCGGCGGCGCAAATGGAGATGAGGGCGCGGCCGCCGCCGTTCTCTTCGAGAATCTTTGCAGTCGTTGCAAGAATGCGGGTTCCGGTCGCGGCGAACGGGTGGCCGGCGGCGAGTGAGGAGCCCTTGACGTTGAGCTTGGCGCGGTCGATGGGGCCCAACGCGGACTGCAGGCTGAGGCGCTCGCGGCAGTAGGTCTCGTCTTCCCATGCAGACAGGGTGGCCAGGACCTGGGAGGCAAAGGCTTCGTGGATTTCGTAGAAGTCGAAATCCTGCAGGGAGAGGTTATTGCGCTCCAGCAGGCGCGGGACCGCATAAGTAGGTGCCATGAGCAGGCCATCGGGACCGTGGACGAAGTCGACGGCAGCGGTTTCGGAATCCACGAGGAAGGCACGCGGTTCAATGTTGTGCGCGGATGCCCACTCTTCGGAGCCCAGGAGGGCGACCGAGGCACCGTCGGTCAGCGGCGTGGAGTTACCAGCCGTCATGGTGGCCTGGGCGCCGTGCTGCTCAGCGTCGCGCTTGCCGAAGACCGGCTTCAGCTTGGCCAGCGATTCCAGCGAAGAATCCGGGCGCAGGTTGGTATCGCGGTTGACGCCGAGGAATCCGGTGGTCAAGTCAGTAAAGAAACCTTCTTCCCAGGCCTTGTGGAGGTTCTGGTGAGAGGCCAGTGCGAGCTCGTCTTGAGCCTCGCGGGTCACGTGCATTTCACGGGCGGTAATAGCGGCGTGGTCACCCATGGACAGCCCGGTTCGTGGTTCGCCGTTCTGCGGCTGCTCCGGGGCGAGTTGGGAGGGGCGGATGGAGCCGATGAGCTGGGCGCGCTGTGCGGCGGACTTAGCGCGGGTGAGGTTGAGCAATGTGCGGCGTAGGTTGTCGTTAACTGCCAGCGGGGCATCCGACGTGGTATCCGTACCGCCGGCGATACCAGCAGAAATGCGACCCTGGGCAATGGCATCACCGACGTGAATGGCGGCGGCGAGGGAGGTGCAGCAGGCCTGCTGGACGTCGATAGCCGGGGTGGTGGAATCCAGCGCGGAACCGAGGACAACCTCGCGGGTGAGGTTGAAATCACGGGAGTGCTTGAGCACGGCGCCGGCAGCGACGAGGCCTAGGCGTTCGTCGTGAAGCCCGTAGCGTGCCACCAGGCCGTCGAGGGCGCTGGTGAGCATGTCCTGGTTGGACGCGTGGGCGTACTGCTTATTTGAGCGGGCAAACGGGATGCGGTTGCCGCCCAGGATGGCGACGCGGTGCTGAGGGGTGGTCATCTAATGCTCCTTCGCGGGGTGGTTTGTGCGAGTCATCGCGGTGAGAGGGGTGGAGACCCCTCAAGGAAGTGCGCATCACAACTTAAGTGATAGTGTTAGTTCTATCACTCAATTAACTAACCTTGCAACCAAGTCAACAAAGCTCGCAAGGTTGTGAAGATTTAAGAAAGGATCGCGCCACCACATGTCGCACGTCACTATTGCTGAGAAGCTCATCAACTCCCCCTTGGCCGCCAAAGCGGGTGTGCCGCAGGGCTACCCCCTCCGCCGCCACCAGGTCGGTGAACCTGCCCTCGAAGGTCCGATCGTCTTGGGCGGGCAAGGCCGTATTGTCGAGTTTCTTCGTACCCAGCTAGCCGTGGACTACCAGGTCATCGACTCAACTGCGGAAGCCAAGCGCGCTGCATTGGTCTTCGATGCCACGGGTATTGAGACCCCAGAGCAGCTCCGTGAGCTCTATGACTTTTTCAACCCGCAGATGCGCAACCTCCTGCCGTGCGCGCGCATCGTCGTGGTCGGCACCACCCCCGAGGCTGCCGATACTATCGACGCCCGCATTGCCGCCCGCGCCCTCGAAGGCTTTACGCGCTCCCTTGCGAAGGAAATGCGCAAAGGCGGCACCGTGAACCTGGTGTGGGCTGACCCAGCCGCTACCGCAGAGGTGGAATCCACCCTCCGCTTCTTCCTGTCGGGCAAGTCAGCATTCGTTGACGGTCAGGTCGTCCGCGTGAGCGCGCAGGGCGCCACGCTGCAAGGCGAACAGAACTGGGAGAAGCCGCTCGATGGCCGTCTCGCCGTTGTCACCGGCGCCGCCCGCGGCATTGGAGCCACCATTGCTGAGGTACTGGCCCGCGATGGCGCTGATGTCATCTGCATCGACGTCCCACAGGCAAGCGAGCACCTGGCCAAAACCGCCAATCAGGTCAAGGGCACCGCACTGCCGCTCGACGTTACCGACCCGCAGGCCGCCGACAAGATTACGCAGCACGCACAGGAGCGCCACGGACGCGCCATCGACGTCATCGTGCACAACGCTGGTATTACCCGCGACAAGCTCATGGCCAACATGAACGAGGGCCAGTGGGATGCTGTCCTCGCTGTGAACCTCCTCGCCCCAGTGCGTATCACCGAAAATCTCCTTGAGTCCGGTTCCCTCGCGCCGGGCGCGGCTGTGGTTGGCGTGTCCTCCATGGCCGGTATTTCCGGTAACCGCGGCCAGACGAACTACGCCACCACCAAGGCCGGAATCATCGGGCTGGTCGACGCCCTGCGTCCCGTCCTCGCGGAGAACGGCTCCACCATCAACGCTGTGGCGCCCGGCTTCATTGAAACCGCCATGACCGCAGCGATGCCGACCGCTCCGCGCGAGATTGGCCGCCGCCTCAATTCCTTGCAGCAGGGCGGTCAGCCCATTGACGTCGCTGAAACCGTGGCCTTCTTCGCTGCCCCTGCGTCTGCGGCAGTGACCGGCAATACCGTCCGTGTCTGCGGCCAAAACCTCATGGGAGCCTAAATGAACTACACCACCCTGACTGAGATTCCTGACCTGTCCGCCCTCTACCGCACACTCATGGTCGGCGCAATGCCGGTACCCGGTATCGGTGCAGGCAAGCGCACGGTCGCTGATCCCCGCACGGCCTTCCAAGTCGACAACGTTCGCGTGGACACGGAACACTTGGCCCACTACTGCCAGGCCACCGATCTGCGCTTGGGCAACGAAGCACCCGCTACCTACCCATACGCGCTGGCTTTCCCGCTGGCCATCAAGGTCATGGCCGCCAAGGACTTCCCCTTCCCAGCGCTGGGCGTGGTTCACCTGTCCAACCGCATTGAGCAGACGAGCCCGCTGCGCGTGGATGAGGCTTTCGATATCACAGTCCATGCGGAGAACCTTCGCCCGCATCGCAAGGGCCTCGTAATCGATATGGTGACCACCTACAGCGTGGCCGGCGAAGAAATCTGGCGCCAGACCTCCGCCTTCCTGGGCCAAGGCGCGAAGTTCACCAAGGACACCCCGCAGGAGGTCGCTACCCGCCCCGAGGCGGAGCGCTTCCTTGATTTCCCCGGTGATGAGGTGGGCACCTCCACAGCGACGCTGCGCTTTACCCCCGAGAGCACCCGCGTCTACGCTGAAGCATCTGGTGACAAGAACCCCATTCACGTCTCCAAAGTGGGCGCGAAGCTTTTTGGTTTCCCCGCCACGATTGCGCACGGCATGTATACCCACGCGCGGATGCTGTCCGTGTTGGAAGGCGTGCTAACTGGCAGTACCCGCATCACTGCCGACTTCTACAAGCCGGTTATCCTCCCAGCGACGACCGGAGTATACGTCGCGGCTGCTGGCGCGGACAATGCAAGCGGAGCTGGCGCGCGCGACCTCACGCTGCGCAAGGCCAAGGACCCCAGCAAGCTGCATGTCGCAGCCCGCGTGGAGCCCCTTTCTTAATCCACGTGCTGGTGCTTCGGCGCCACCACCAAGGGTTTCGGGGAGTATTTGCCGCGCAGCCCGCGCAGGATGCCGGCGTGCTCCCAGAGGCGCTTATCCTCTTCGGTGCGAGGAGTGAACTGGCGGGCCGCCAGCGGCTGCCAGTCGGCATCCATAGCCATGTAGGACACCGTCGCGTGGATAGCGGTCTGTAGCTGCTCGCGGCCGCCGCGGGGGTTGCCGGAGCGCACGTGTACCGACATCTGCATGGAGCGGGCGTCGGTACGCATCATGCGGGCATCGACTTCAATAAGGTCACCAATGTGAATCGGGCGATAGAAGCGAATACCGCCGGCATAGACCGCCACGGTGTGCTCGCCTGACCATTCCATCGTGCACGCAGAACCCGCTTCATCGATCCACTCCATCGCGGTGCCGCCGTGGACGTTTCCTCCCCAGTTGACGTCGGTAGGCTTGGCCAAAAATCGGTTGATCATGCGTGGTGCGTCTGAAGGACCGTCATACGTCTGCTTCTCCATCTCTTCCTCGATGGCCTGACGCAGCTCAATACGTGACTCAGCGGCTTCCCACACACGCTGATGTTCCGTGGATTCCGGCTGCAGCGGCGGTACCGGAACGGATTTTCCTGTCTCGGTGTCCTTGGCCACGAAAATGACGAGGCAGTCACACGCGCGGGTAAAGATGCCATCGCGTGGGTCAGCAGAGAGCACTTCGTTGACGATGTGCATGGAGGAGCGACCAGTCATGGCGATGCGGGAGCGAACCTCCACGAGGTGGCCGGAGGGGATGGGGCGTGTGAAATGGATGTGACCCACGTAGGCTGTCACACAGTAGGTTCCCGACCACTGCACTGCGCAGGCGTAGGCCGCCTTATCGATCCACTCCAAGACACGGCCGCCGCCGATGCCCTGGGCGCCAGCAATCGTGAGATCGGTGGGCGCAGCCATAAAACGCAGCGTGATGGCAGGGGACTTCCCGGTTTGTACCGGGTTCTTTTCTTCCGACAGAGTTGGTGACATGGATAAGAAAGTAGCAGGGAGAGTGCTTCACCGATGAAGAAGGCCGTTGATGCCGCCACCACCCGCGCCGCCGTGGAGGCCGTCGCGGACTGGATTCGAAACCCTGGAGAGGTAGAAAAACCAGGTCGCACCGCACTCGCGCAGGCCACGCGCACCACCGCGCGCACGCTCGAGGCGGACGCGCCGGGCCATTCGGTCGAGCTGCGAGTCCCCCCATTCGTGGCAGTTCAGTGCATCGAGGGACCGCGCCATACCCGTGGTACCCCTCCAAATGTGGTGGAGACGGATCCGCTCACCTGGTTGCAGCTGGCCACCGGCCTGTTGTCCTGGGAACAGGCGCTAGCCAGCTCGCGTCTGGAGGCCTCTGGATCCCGCGCGCACGAGATCGCGGAGTGGCTGCCCATCATTCCGTTAGTTTTCACAGACCGAAACGACTAGGATTGGCGCCGTGGTAGCTGAACACGTCCAGAGCAAGACTAAGCCGTTATCGGAGGATCCTCTCCACGATCCAGAGCCCCGTGAAGAATGCGGCGTTTTCGGCGTCTGGGCACCGGGGGAAGAGGTGTCCAAGCTGACCTACTTCGGTCTCTTTGCTCTCCAACATCGTGGCCAGGAAGCTGCGGGCATTGCGGTGGGCGATGATGACCGCATCGTGGTTTTCAAAGACATGGGCCTCGTGTCCAACGTTTTCGATGAGTCCATTTTGACGTCTCTGCACGGCAACGTGGCGGTGGGCCACACGCGCTACTCCACGGCCGGCGGCAAGGAATGGTCCAATGTGCAGCCGATGTTCGGGACCTCGCCCAGTGGCGTCGACATCGCGTTGGGTCACAACGGCAACCTGGTGAACTATCTGGAGTTGCGTGCGGAAGCCGTGGAGCGTGGGCTTGCCAAACCGCAGGAAGAGTCCGTCTCGGACTCTATGTGCTTGTCTCTGCTGCTTGCCGACGGTGTCTCGGATGACACCTCCGTCTTTGACTCGGCCCTGCAGCTGCTTCCTGAGGTCAAAGGCGCCTTCTGCCTCACCTTCACTGATGGCCACACGCTCTACGCTGCGCGTGACCCGCATGGAGTGCGCCCGCTCGCCCTGGGCCGACTGAACACGGGCTGGGTCGTGGCCAGTGAGACCTGTGCTCTTGACATTGTGGGCGCGCAGTTCATTCGTGAGATTGAACCCGGTGAGCTCATCGCCATCGATGAGACTGGTATCCGCTCTGAGCGCTTCGCAGAACCTAAGCGTCATGGCTGCGTCTTCGAGTACGTGTACTTGGCGCGCCCAGACACGAACATCAAGGGCCGTTCGGTCAATGCGACGCGGGTGGAGATTGGACGTCGTCTAGCGCGGCAGTACCCCGCGCCTGATGCGGACATGGTTATCCCCGTGCCTGAATCCGGAAACCCCGCAGCCGTGGGATATGCCCGCGAATCCGGTCTGACCTTCGCGCATGGCCTAGTGAAGAACTCTTACGTAGGCCGCACCTTTATTCAGCCCACGCAGTCCCAGCGCCAGATGGGTATTCGTCTCAAACTCAACCCGCTGCGTGAAGTGATCGACGGAAAATCCATCGTGGTGGTGGATGATTCCATCGTGCGTGGCAACACTCAGCGCGCGCTTATCCGCATGCTGCGTGAGGCCGGCGCGGCCGAGGTGCACGTTCGTATTGCCTCGCCGCCAGTGAAATGGCCGTGTTTCTACGGCATCGACTTCGCCTCCCCAGGCGAGCTCATCGCCAACGCCAACCCTTCCGATGACCCAGAGGAAGTTGCCCAGACCATTTGCACCGCCATTGGTGCAGACTCCCTGGGCTTTGTCTCCATCGATGAGATGGTGGCCGCTACTGAGCAGCCGCGCAATGAACTGTGCTGTGCCTGCTTCGATGGCAACTACCCGCTCGGCCTTCCCGCCGGTAACCCCAACGCTGAGGCCGTGCGCACCTTGCAGGGCTCGACCACGACTAACGAGTAAGGACTAGTTCACTCATGAGCGACAACACGTATGCAGCCGCCGGCGTCAACATCGAGGAAGGCGACCGCGCGGTAAAGCTGATTACCCCGCACGCTCAGCGCGCCACCCGCCCGGAAGTCATGGGTGGGCTCGGGGGCTTTGCCGGGCTGTTCAAGCTGGGAGAGTACAAAGAGCCGATCCTCGCTGCCGGCTCTGATGGCGTGGGCACCAAGCTTGCCGTGGCCCAGGCGATGGACAAGCACGACACCATTGGCATCGACTTGGTTGCCATGTGCGTTGACGACCTTGTGGTGTGCGGCGCGGAGCCGCTTTTCCTGCAGGACTACATTGCCGTTGGTGAGGTGGTTCCGGAAAAGATTGCGGACATCGTCAAAGGTATTGCTGAAGGCTGCGTCCAGGCAGGCGCGGCACTCCTCGGCGGCGAGACCGCTGAGCACCCAGGTGTTATGGGCAAGGAGGAGTACGACGTGTCCGCCACCGCCGTGGGCGTCGTGGAAGCCGATGAGCTGCTGGGCCCGGACAAGGTCAGTGATGGCGACGTGCTCATTGCCATGAAATCCTCCGGCCTGCACTCCAACGGCTACTCGCTGGCTCGCTACGTCCTGCTGGAACAGGCTGGTCTGCCGCTCGACGGCTACATGGAGGACCTCGGCCGAACCCTTGGTGAGGAGCTGCTGGAGCCGACCCGCATTTATGCCAAGGATTGCCTGGCGCTGACCTCCGAGTGCGCAGTGTCTACTTTCTGCCACGTCACCGGAGGCGGACTTGCCGGAAACCTGGAGCGCGTTATCCCGGAAGGCCTGACCGCTGAGGTTAGCCGCTCGACGTGGACTCCGGGTCAGATCTTTAAGACCATTTCCTCCGTGGGCAAGGTTGCCCTCGAGGAAATGGAGAAGACCTTCAACATGGGCGTGGGCATGATTGCCGTCGTCGCCCCAGAAGATCGCGAGCGCGCTCTGGCTATGATGGCCGCCCGCCACGTCGAGGCCTGGGAATTGGGCACCGTACGCGCCGCACAGGAGGGTGAGCCGCGCGTGGTGATGACGGGCGAGCACCCAGGTTTCTAAAAACCTACACCTCGGTGGAGTACAGGAACGGAAAGGCCGGTGGCCTCATCCCTGAGAGGGAATGGGGGCCGCCGGCCTTTCGCGTACGTGCTGAGAGTTGAGCTTAGCGCTCGTCGGAATCGTCCTCATCCCACTCGTCCGAGTCCCAGTCATCCTCGCCATAATCGGCGTACTCCGAGTACTGGTCATCCTCGTTGTTGCGGGAATGCTGCGAAGCGAGCTCGCGCTGGAGAGAGTCCAGATCCATTTCGGGCGAATTGTACTTCAGCTGGCGTGCAACTTTGGTCTGCTTTGCCTTTGCGCGTCCGCGTCCCATGTGCATGACCCCCTTGAGGTGTGTAGGGCGGGCCAGGGATTCTTGGCCGCCCCATCGTCTTAGTCAGATATGTGTATGTTCCTGTAAGACACCATAGCGTGTGTGACGAAAAAATTCCGAACTACCCCCAGCGGCGGGCTAAAAAAGTGCTATACGCCGTGGCGATGGGGTCGTGTGCGATATACCACTACCGGCCGCGTAAGCGGTTCACGGCAGCGCGTCCTGCCTTAGGTCCTTCATCCTGGGGGATGGAATCTGGCTCGACGGACGCGGCAACTGGACCAATAGAAAAATCACCCTGGTTTAGAGCACTGCGCTTGACCAAGCCCAGCCCGATAGGGCCAAGGTCGCAATCGTCCACTACGGTGCCCAGGCGCCCTACTCGGCGCCCACCGAGCGTGATGTCGGCGCCCGGTTCGGGGGCTTCAGGGGCGGAGCCGTCGAGGTAGAGCAAGACGAGCAGGCGCGGCGAACGGCCGAGGTTCTCCACGCGGGCCACCGTCTCTTGGCCGCGGTAGCAGCCCTTCTCCAAGTGGACGAAGGCGGGGCGGTCATCGCTGCGGCGGATCCAGTGCGGAACCTCGTGGGGGATGGTTTTGCCGTCGAGGTCAGCAGCGAGTTCGGGTTCGCGGGCTTTGACTCGTTCAGCGGTAAAGGTCATCAGACCTGCCACGCTGCCGCCGTGGGACTCTAGCTCGGTCACAGCGGCGGAGAGCTCGGCGCGCGGGACGAGGATATCCTGGCGCGGGCAGCCGGGCCAGAAAACGGCGCGTTCAGCCACGGTGGCAGCTGGTGCCGGGAGGGGAATGCCCAGCACGGAGATGACGGCGAGGTCAGCCTCGTCCACGGTGACCTTGGACCAAAAGATCATCTTCGTGAGGAAATCCTTGAGAAAGTCGAATTGCGCTGCAGGGACGTCGAGGAAGAAGGTCTCGCCCGTGAAAACCAGATCCATGTGGTGCAGCACGTGGCCTTGTATATCGAGGTCCGCGGCGCCGGCGGCAAAGCCTGCCTGAACGTCATCGAGCTTCTGGCTCAGCAAATTGTGGAGAAAAGCCTTGGCATCCGGACCTGAGACGGCGATGACGCGGCGGTGCGAGCGGTCAATAATTGCGGAGCCGGTCTCCACGACGCGCTGCTCTACCAGGGGGTTTTCGTAGTGCCAGGGGACCCCGGAGACGTCGACAAGCGTGGCGCCCTGAAGCTCAGCGGCTCCGGGCCGGGAAAGAAGCGGCGAAGAGTAACTCACGTCTCCCGATAGTAGGGCATAATCGAACCTATGAGCCTTCAGCCCAGGAAAGAGCCGGTCATCTATGTTGTTGAACCTTTTGGAGGGTCGGTAAGACGGCACATGCCGAGCCTGCCCCTGGTGCACTGGGATGATGCTGTGGTCACCCGCGGCGATGGCATCTTTGAATCCCTCCTCGTGCGCGATGGGAAGGCAGCGAATTTCCAGCGCCACGCTGAACGTTTTGCCCAGTCTGCCCGCGCGCTTGACCTACCAGAACCGCCGATGCACAAGTGGGAAGAGGCAACGCAGATGGCTATTGCGGATTTCTGCGGGACCGTAGCTAGTGATCATGTTCTGCCGGAAGCCAAGTGCACGTGGACTTATACACGCGGCAGGGCGTCGACGGGCGTGCCCTCAGCATGGGTCGTCGTTCAGTCCATTCCGGAGGATGTGCGCAAGCAACGCGAGACGGGTGTGAAGGTGATGAGCACGCCGCGCCTGTGGCACGTGGCGGAGGAGCTGCCGGCAAAAACGCTGAACTATGCAGCGACCATGGCCACGCTGCGGCTCGCGCGCGAGCGCGGCTTCGATGACGTCATTTTTACGGACCCGGAGACGGGACTGGTGTTGGAAGGGGCGACGTCGACAGTCGTGGCCGTCAAGGGCTCGAAAATGCGCACACCGGCGGGCAAGGGGATCCTGCCCGGCACAACGCAGGCAGCACTGTTTGAGCACGCCACCGAACAGGGTTTTCGGTGCAAGGCTAAGGCACTCACCGTAGAGGATCTGCAGGGTGCGGATTCGGTGTGGTTGGTCTCCTCTGTGCGCACGGCGGTGCGTGTGACCCGCCTCGATGATGTGAAACTCAAGGCGCCGGGGAATGCGGAGGAGATCCGCGGGCTTATCGACGCCTCACTGGCCCGCTAATCACTTCCCCCTCAGAGTTCCTTGACGTGTAGTTGGGTTATTAGCCCGCGACGCGGGTGAGCTCGGCGGACATGAAGGGGCGCATCTCACCATCGACGAGGCGCTCATCTACCCAACCCAGGTTGTTATTCGGCATGAGGCCGTACATGCGCTTGCCGGGGCCCAGGTTGGTCGGTCCAGTTTCAGTCACCATGGTCGAGGCCGATTCGAGCTGCCAGGCGCGCTCGTTGAACAGCGACCCATAGAAGATCTCGTTGACGCCATTAGAAGAGGTATAGGTCATCTCGATTTCATCCTTGAGGGAAATGCGCCAGAAACCGGACTCGCGGACGTCGGGGCCAGTCGGGTTGCCCTCGGTGTCGATCTTCCAGGTTCGGGAGGTGTACGTCAGGTAGTTCTCACCATCGTGCGCAATAATGAGCTGCTGGCCAAAAGCGTACTGCTCGCCATCAGTGCTGTGGGCCTGGCCCTCGCCCTGCCATACGCCGACGAGGGGGAGCAGGCCCAGCAGGCCATCGTGCAGCGACGGGCCTTGGCGAAGGTTAGCGGTTTCATCCGGAAGCGGGTTCTCAGCCACGTCCACGGTAGGGATGTTGCGGGAGGCAGCATCTTTCCAGGCTTCGGCGGCCTGGTTGACAGCGTCGTTGCCATCAATCTTGGTGTTTTCCGGGTGCGCGTCCCGGCGGTCCTGGGACTCGTTGTGTTCATTGTTCTGTTCGCTCATGCTGCCCCAGCGTAGTCGTGCCGGGGGTACGGCAACCACTAGGCTCCAGTACCCTGGTGTGGCATGCGCGTGTTGCTCATTTCTAATCCGAATTCCACCAGCCAGAATGCGGCTCTCTTCCGAGAGGTGCTGCCCATCATCCGTGGCGTGGAGGGACTGCGTCTGCTGACGCAATTTACTCACTACCCAGGCCATGCTGAGGAAATGGTTCGTGGTATGACCAGGGAGGACTATGACGTTATCTTGGCCTTCGGAGGCGACGGAACAGTCAATGAGATTGTCAATGGTCTGCTCGGACCTGTAGATGCACAGTCGCGGCCGTCCCCACAGGACATTCCAGCCTTAGCAGTCATCCCGACTGGTTCCGCTAACGTATTCGTCCGCGCTCTCGGTTTCCCCAACACCCCCGTTGAAGCCGCACACGTGCTGGCGCGCATGCTGGATCGTGATATTCGCCGTGAAGTCTTCCTCGGCACATGGAATGATCGCTGGTTTGCGGTCAACGCTGGCTTCGGCTTGGATGCGGACGTGCTGGCACGTGTGGATCGTGCTCGTGAGAAGGGCTTTTCTGCCACCCCGCTGCGCTATCTGGCAGTGTCGTTTCAGGCCTACCAGCGCGCCCGTATCCGCCCGCCGCGCATCAATGTGCGTGCGGTGTCGCGCTCTGGAAACACGTTCAAGGCGGATAACGTGCCGCTCATGTTCACCTCCAACACCAACCCGTGGACCTTCCTGGGCCCGCTTCCGGTGGTGACGAATCCGCGTAACTCTTTCGACCAGGGCCTCGGGTTATTCGGTGTCTCTGACCTACACGGCTTTGATGGATTGGTGGGCGTCCTCCACCTCTTTGGTGTGGATCGCCGTCATTGGCTCAACAAGATAACGGATGCTCGTACCTTGCACTTTGAAGATGCCGCTGAAGTGGACTTGGAATGTCCTGAGCCGCACCGCTTCCAGGCCGATGGCGAATCGGAAGGTACCTTCACGACAATCCACATCGAGTCAGTGCCGAATGCACTCGAGGTTTTCGCACCGATTGATCCGCGCCCGGCGTCCCAGCGCACAATCCGGGAAGTGCTGCGAGACTTTATCCGCATTAAGTAAGCGGCTGGTGACGCCCGCGGTGAGTAGAGCGTCCACACGCTAGTTCCGCTAGTTCCGGCGCCAGCTGGGAGGTGTCGTCGGCGCACTGCCCACCTCGTTGGCGGTGTCCTGGGCCTTCTGTGCGGCGTCTTCTACAGCCTTCTCCTCCGAACCGTCGATTTCGAGCGGCGAAAGCTGCGTGGTCTTGAGCGTGATGTTGCGGCGCTGTACCTCGAAGGAAATGGAACCGCCATGTAATTTCACCGAGGTGGCTTGCGAAGGCAGCGGCAGTTCGCGTGTGTCCAGTACCAAGCTAAAGGCCTTCTGGAGACGTTCATCGTCCGTACCATAGACGCTCATGCGGAATTCTGGGCCCACGAGCCGCAGGGTGACGGTGGCGGTGGATTTGGTGGTATCTCCGGGGAGCGTGCCGGTCAGCTCTGCTTCGGCGGACGAACCGCCAGCAGGGGACATGTCATCTGGGTTGGCAATGGACAAGTCCGTAATTCCCAGCAAGCGGCCCAGCGCGACGCCATCGAGGCTAATGCTTCGTGTGTACGTCGAGACAGGGGAGCCCTCAAATTCACCGTTGAAGAGCTGCTCGGGACGAATGGTGATATCACGCAGGGTGGTCGAGGCATTCACCATGCCAAGCTTGGGCACCTCGACGTCGGAGGAGTTGACCTCGATGTAGGGGATCTCTGTGGTGAGTGCCGCAGCAGTAAAAGGCACACCACCGATGAAGACGTCCGGGGTATTGTCCAGCTGCGAGCTGGCCTTCGCCTTCTGGGCCACGGTGTGTTCTGCATGCATGGCCACTGCAGAATCCGCCAGCCACATAGCCAACACGACGCCTGTCACGGCGGCGAGGCGCACGACGGTACGGCTGAGATGGATGACGGTCACCCCTCTATTACTACCGTACGTAGGCTGGGAACCATGCATATTGAAACCCGTACCTTGCCGCAGCATCTAGACCTCGCGGAACAGGTGGCGCAGCTTGCCCAGAACGCCGCTGCTCACGATGGTATCGATCCGCTTTCTGAGCAGTTCCTCCTTGGGCTGCGCGATGCCCGCCTGGGCCACGAGCACCTGCTGGCTGTGGACGGAGAACGCATTGTGGGGGTGGCCGCACGGGATGGCGACCAGGTGGAGCTTGTTGTTTCTCCCGATCACCGGCGCGCGGGCGTAGGGCAAGCGCTTTACGACGCCCTCCCGGCCCACCCATACCTGTGGGCCCATGGCAATCTCCCCGCCGCACAAGCACTGGCGAAGAAGAATGGAATGGACGTCGTCAGGCGCCTGCTGGTCATGGCCATTAAAGATGAAAAATTGCGCGACGCTGCCGGGCAGCCTTCGCTCGACGAAGGGTTGGACATTTTGTCCTACACGGAATCAGTCGAGCGTTATGACCGTGCGCATGTGGAAAACGAGTGGGTACGCACAAACAATGAGGCTTTTTCCTGGCACCCGGAGCAAGGTGGCTGGGACATCGAGCGCCTACAGCGCGGTATGGAAGCTGAGTGGTTTGATCCGGCTGATGTACTTTTCCTGTGGGAGGAAATAGGCGGTTCCGTTGATGGCGCTGCCCCCACAATGGCGGGATTCCACTGGCTTAAATGGCATACCGAAGAAGATCCTGCTTTCGGTGAGGTCTACGTGGTGGGATTGTCAGAAGCTTTCCGTGGACGCCGATTGGGTGGCCCACTTCTGAGCGCTGGCCTGCAGCGTATGGTGGATAAAGGCGCCGAGAAGGTGATCCTTTATGTCGAGGCAGACAATGAGCCAGCGGTTAAGGCCTACGAACGGCTAGGCTTTTCTATTGCGGAGGAGCACTGCGTCTGGGCTGAAAGTGACTAGTCTCACGGGTTTTTGGTACAAGTTAACCGATTGTTTACCTCCAGATCCTTGTGTGGTTAACCCACTCGAGATAACTTTACGTTTCGTGAGTTAATCGTGCTCGCCTCAACAGGGCAGTGAACGGTTTCCTCGGACAATCATTCTCTTGTATCCACACCGGAAAGGTTTCCCGTGATTCGCAACTTCAAGCGCACCGCTGCAATCTTCGGCATCGTTGCCGCTACCTCCACCGCTCTCGTCGCCTGCTCTGAATCCAACGACTCTGGTTCCGACTCCGCTGACGGCGGCTCCGAGAGCTCGGAAGTTTCTGGCGAGCTCGTTGGTGACGGCGCTTCCTCCCAGCAGAATGCAATGTCTTACTTCCAGACTGCATTCTCTGAGGATCACCCGAACGCTTCCTTGTCCTACAACGCTTCCGGCTCCGGCGCCGGCGTTGAGGCCTTCACCAACGGCCAGGCTGACTTCGCTGGTTCCGACTCCGCTCTGAAGGAAGATGAGGGCGAGGTTGAGGCTGCTGCTGAGCGCTGTGGTGGCAACGAGGCATGGCACCTGCCGACCACCATCGGTCCGGTAGCTATCGCTTACAACCTCGAGGGCACCGAGATCAACCTCTCCACCAAGACCCTGGCCAAGATCTTCAAGGGTGACATCACCAAGTGGAACGATGAGGCAATCGCTGCTGACAACGAAGGCACCGACCTGCCGGACGAGGACATCACCGTCATCTTCCGCTCTGATGAGTCCGGTACCTCCGCTAACTTCCAGAAGTTCCTGAAGGCCGCTACCGGCGACTGGGACAGCGAGGGCAAGCAGTTCCCGGATGCAGTTGGTGAGGGTGCCAACGGCTCCGCTGGTGTTGCTGACCAGGTTGCCAACATCAAGGGTGCTATCACCTACGTTGAGGCTGGCTTTGCCGACCAGAAGGAAGCAGACGGCGTTCAGAAGGCCAAGATCGACTTCGGCCACGGTCCGGTTGAGCTGAACACCGAGTCCGTCAACGTTGCTCTGGAGAACCTGGAGTTCAAGGAGACCGAGTCCGAGCACAACATGGTTGTTGACTCCGACGCTCTGTTCGCGTCTGACGACGAGGGTGCATACCCGCTCATCCTGACCACCTACAACATCGTTTGCTCCGCTGGTTACGATGAGGAGACCTCCGCTCTGGTCAAGGCCTTCTTCACCACCGTCCTGGATCACCAGGATGACCAGCTCGCTTCCCAGGGCTTCATCCCGGTTGAGGGTGCACACCTGGACAAGCTGAAGGCTGCTGTTGACGCTCTGCAGTAAGCGCTAGAGCTTCACAAAGCTAAATATCTCTCCGCCCCCACTGCCGCACTCGATTCGCGCTTTGGGGGCGCAGGTATGTAACGACAAATTCCATTCTTAACGCTGAAAAGGATTAGAACGTCTCATGGCAGACAATAATCTCACCACGGCGCCAGAGCAGACGGAACTTTCCGTCTCCGCTGCTGAGCGGCCTTCTACCGGCGGAACCGAAGAACTTACCATGGCTAACTCTGGTAGCGGAGTTAAGCGCCCAGGCGACCGAGTCTTCGAATTCCTTTCTTCTGCTTCGGCCACTTTGATCACCGTCATGATTGCTGCCATTGCGGGCTTCTTGCTGTGGCGTGCCGTGCCTGCCCTGGGCGTCAACGACGGTGGCATCATGGGGTTCTTCACCTATGGTGGCCGTTGGGAGACCGGCGATACTTCCGCGATGAAGTTCGGTATCCCAACCATGTTCGGCACCACGGTTCTTATCTCCGTCTTCGCCCTGCTGCTGGCTATGCCGGTTGCACTGGCGATTGCCATCTTCCTGTCTAACTACGCACCCGCACGTATGGTCAAGCCGCTAGGCTTCCTCGTGGACATGCTCGCTGCGGTCCCGTCCATTGTTTATGGTCTGTGGGGCTGGCAGGTCCTTGGCCCAGCTCTCTCCGGTTTCTACTCGTGGCTGGAGTCTTGGGCTGGCGGGTTCTTCCTTTTCACCGTCTTCGACAACTCGCCGTCGTTTGCTACCGGCCGTAACCTCTTCACCGGTGGCATCGTGCTGGCCGTGATGATTCTTCCGATTATCGCCGCTACGGCACGTGAGGTCTTCGTCCAAACTCCTCCTGGTCAGATTGAGTCTGCCTTGGCGCTGGGCGCAACCCGCTGGGAGGTTATCCGCATGACGGTGCTGCCCTTCGGTATGTCCGGCTACATCGCCGGTTCCATGCTCGGTCTCGGTCGTGCGCTGGGTGAGACCATGGCTCTGTACATGGTTGTCTCCCCGCTCGTGGACTTCCGCTTCTCGCTCTTCGACGGCGGTACGACCTTCGCCATGGCCATCGCCCTGGCATCCGCAGAGTTCGGTAATGAGATGCGCGCTGGTGCCTACATCGCCGCCGGCCTCATGCTGTTCTTGCTGACCTTCGTGGTCAACGCCATTGCCCGCGCCATTGTGAAGAAGAAGTAGGGAGGAGGACACAATGACTACTACTGCAAACGCCAAGCCTGCCTCCGCAGGCGCTACCTTCCTTGATATTTCGGCTTCCCGAAAGGCCACCAACACCATTGCCACCGTCGTGGTGTGGGCAGCCATGATTCTCGCCATGGTCCCTCTGGTATGGGTTCTGTGGGAACTCTTTGCCCGCGGCAGCGGCATCATCTTCAGCGCCGATTGGTGGACCGCGTCCCAGCGCGGCATCATGAACAGTGCTGAGGGCGGCGGTGCTGCTCACGCCATCATTGGTACCTTCATCCAGACCATCTTGGCCTCCATCATCTCCATCCCGATCGGTATCTTTACCGCTATCTACTTGGTGGAGTACTCCAAGGGCGGCTGGCTCGGCCGTATCACCACCTTCATGGTGGACATCCTGTCCGGTGTGCCGTCCATCGTTGCCGCGCTGTTTATCTTCGCTATGTGGATTACGCTCTTCGGCTTTGGCCGCTCTGGTTTCGCCGTGGCGCTTTCCTTGGTGCTGCTGATGATTCCTATCGTCGTGCGAAACACTGAGGAGATGCTCCGCGTGGTTCCCATGGACCTGCGTGAGGCCTCCTATGCGCTGGGTGTTCCGAAGTGGAAGACCATCGCTAGAATTGTCCTGCCGACCGCACTGTCCGGCATCGTTACCGGTATCATGCTCGCAATTGCGCGTGTGATGGGTGAGTCTTCTCCGGTGCTGGTCCTTGTTGGTTCCTCCTCCATCATCAACTGGGACGCGTTCAAGGGCTCGCAGTCTTCGCTGCCGCTGATGATGCTGGATATGTACAAGGCCGGCGCACAACCGGCTGTCCTGGATAAGCTCTGGGGTGCAGCGCTGACGCTGGTTATCCTCATCGCCATCCTCAACATCGCGGCCCGTATCATCTCCGCGAAGTTCTCGGTCAAGAAATAGATCGCCGTAACACTCGATTCCGCCATACATTCTTAAGAGGAGAAACTCCCTAATGTCTAAGCTCGCGCTCAATGACGTGAACATCTACTACGGCGACTTCCACGCCGTGCAGAACGTCAACATGCAGATCCCTGCCAAGGCCGTCACCGCGTTCATTGGCCCGTCCGGCTGCGGTAAGTCCACCGTTCTGCGCACCCTGAACCGTATGCACGAGGTTATTCCCGGTGCCTACGTCAAGGGTGAAATCCTCCTGGACGGTCAGAACATCTATGACTCCAAGGTTGACCCGGTATCCGTGCGTAACACCATCGGCATGGTCTTCCAGAAGGCAAACCCGTTCCCGACCATGTCCATCGAGGACAATGTGGTTGCCGGCCTGAAGCTGTCTGGCGAAAAAAACAAGAAGAAGCTCAAGGAAGTTGCAGAGAAGTCCCTGCGCGGCGCAAACCTGTGGGACGAGGTGAAGGACCGCCTGGACAAGCCGGGCGGCGGTCTCTCCGGTGGTCAGCAGCAGCGTCTGTGCATCGCTCGCGCGATTGCCGTGGAGCCGGAGGTTCTCCTCATGGACGAGCCGTGCTCCGCTCTCGACCCGATTTCCACCCTGGCTGTGGAGGACCTCATCCACGAGCTGAAGGAGAACTTCACCATCGTTATCGTGACCCACAACATGCAGCAGGCAGCTCGTGTGTCCGATAAGACGGGCTTCTTCTCCCTCGAGGCCACCGGTAAGCCGGGTCACCTCGTGGAGTTCGACGAGACCACCAAGATCTTCGAGAATCCTTCCAAGAAGGAGACTGAGGACTACATTTCCGGCCGCTTCGGTTAAACCGTAGAGACTCGCTTCACGCAGACTGCCCCTTCCCGGACTGAAAGGTCTAGGAGGGGGCAGTGTTATTTTTTATTCGAGCAAGCTGGCGTTCAGCCTGCCAGGAAAGCCGGCGGGGGATTAACGGTGGAACTGGCGCTCGAGCTCAGCCATGCGGGCTTCCAGCTCGGCCTCGCGCTGTTCCTGGTCGCGCTTATGCATATAGCGTTCCGGATCCAAGCCGGTGGCAAGGTAAATGATGCGGCCAGCGGCGGAAGCACAATGATCGGCGAAGCGCTCGTAGTAGCGGGACAGCTGGGAGGTTTCCACCGCCTCGCGTACAGTGCCCTTCCACTCGCGCTGGGTAAGGATTCGCAGCAGATGCTGGTTGATGTCATCGACCGCATCATCATCATCCGTGAGACGCAGGGCCAGATCTGGGTCACGCGTAATGAGGAGATCCTTCAATCCCAGGGACATATCGAGAACGAGGCGCGCGTACTCTTCAAAGAAGCCGAGGATGTCCGCCGGAACGACAATTTCGGGGTGTCGGCGGCGTGCACTCGTGGCAATGTGCTGGGCTAAGCGGCCCATGCGGTAGTAGTCCTCCACGATGTAGATGGAAGAAATCACTTGACGGAGATCTTTCGCCATGGGGTTCTCAAGTGCCAGTAGGGACACAGCGCGGTCTTCGCAGCGCGCACGGACCTCATCGAGTTCTTCGCGCAGCGAGACGGCCTCCTCGGCCGGTTGGAGGGCACCCTCCAGCAACGCCTTGGAGGCGAGGGTCATAAGATTATGGACAGTATCGCTCATGATGATGAGATCATGGGCAAAATTATCCAGCTGTTCACGATAGGCTGCGCGCATGTCTGCTAGACTACTTCATCTTTTGGTCTAGCGCGCGTTAGGAATCAGTCGGGCGATAAATATCTCACGGAGTGATACTCCAGCAGCCCTTATCCGCCGGAATGCATCAGCTCCGCGCCCTCAGGCACCGTGTCATCTTCAGGATCATCCAACCAACCGTCGGGGAGGACTACCTTGGCGGGAGAACCTTGGCGGCCACGGGCGCCATCGGCGTCGTCGGCAAGCGCAGGTGAGTCAGCCCACGGCGCGAGGAGTTCGCGCAGATCCTCAAGGGAATTGACGCGGGAAAGACCCGCCCGGACCTCACCGCCAACAGGAAAGCCACGCAGGTACCACCCAATGTGCTTGCGGATATCGCGGCTGGCCTGGCGTTCACCTTCATGCTGAGCCAAGAGCTCCGCATGGCGCGTCATGATGCGTGTGACCTCACCGAGGGTGGGCTCAGAAGGAACTGCTTCGCCGCGCAGGTGCGCGGACAGCTCAGCGAAGAGCCACGGGCGACCCAAACAGCCGCGCCCGACGACGACGCCGTCGCAGCCGGTCTGCTCCATCATGTCGTGGGCATCGGTGGCCTTGAAGATATCTCCGTTGCCCAGCACCGGGATACCGGTGTCAGCAAGATGTTCCTTAAGGCGTGCAATCTCATTCCAATCCGCATGGCCGGAATACCGTTGCGCAGCGGTGCGGCCGTGAAGTGCGACTGCCGACGCCCCTTCCTCCACCGCAATGCGCCCAGCATCGAGGTGCGTGTGGTGCTCGTCATCGATGCCTACGCGCATCTTGACGGTGACTGGAATATCGGTTCCTTCGGTGGCTTTGACTGCCGCCGCCACGATATTGCCAAAGAGGCGGCGCTTATACGGCAGGGCAGAACCACCACCGCGACGCGTGACCTTGGGGACTGGGCATCCAAAGTTCATATCGATGTGATCTGCCAGGTTCTCATCCACGATCATTTTCGCTGCCTTATACGTGTACTCCGGATCTACCGTGTACAGCTGCAGGGAGCGTGGGTTTTCCTGCGGATCGAAGGTGGTCATGTGGATGGTCTTCGGGTTGCGCTCCACAAGGGCCCGCGCCGTCACCATTTCACAGACGTAGAGACCGGAGACCGTTCCGGTCTTTTCGATTTCTTGCTCGCGGCACAGCACACGAAAAGCCACGTTGGTCACGCCGGCCATGGGGGCGAGAACAACGGGGGAATTGAGCTGAATATTTCCGATTGCAAGAGTCACGTCGCTCATTGTGCGCGGTGAGAGGGTGGGGTGGCAAATTGAGCGTACGCTGCCACAGGTAGCGCGGACCGTATGTGGGGATCGGGGATAGAGAGGGGGTGCACAGTTTTGTAAAGAGTGCGGTAAACTCTTCACGCATTCGCTAATGTGGTGTATGTAACTAAGTGAAAGGGGCCGTAACCTAGGCCCTTTTTCGTACATATAGGAGGATTTAATGTCTGAGAGAATTGCGTACGCACCGTTTGAGAAGCTTGTTATGAGCGCCGACGAGGCTGCAAAGTTTGTCAACCATGGTGACCGCGTTGGTATCTCCGGCTTTACCGGCGCTGGCTACCCGAAGGCCCTGCCTACTGCCATCGCTGAGAAGGCCAAGACCGCTCACGAGGCAGGCGAGGAGTTTAAGATCGACGTATTCTCCGGTGCCTCCACCGCTCCGGACTGTGACGGTGTGCTGGCAGAGGCTAACGCCATCCGCTTCCGCTCCCCGTACAACTCGGACCCGGCTCTGCGTAACCGTTTTAACGACGGCTCCGCCCTCTATCAAGACATCCACCTTTCCCACTCTGGCCAGCAGGTTGAAGAAGGCTTCTATGGTGACTTCCAGGTAGCCATTATTGAGGCCGTCCGTATTGATGAGAACGGCAACATCGTCCCGTCTTCTGCGGTGGGCAACAACCTCGAGTACATCGAGGCCGCTGACAAGATCATTATTGAGATCAACGAGTGGCAGTCCGAGAACCTCGAGGGCATGCACGATATCTACAAGATTGAGAAGCTGCCGAACCGTCAGCCGATTCCGATCACTAAGCCGGCTGACCGCGTTGGTACCACCTACATTGAGATTCCGGAAGAGAAGGTCGTGGCTGTGGTCAAGACCAACGCTCCGGACCGCAACGCTCCGTTTAAGGCTCCGGATGAGGTCTCTGAGAAGATTGCTGCGAACTTCATCGAGTTTCTTGAAGGTGAGGTCGCTGCTGGCCGCCTCGAGTATGACAAGTTCATCATGCAGTCTGGCGTGGGCAACGTCCCGAATGCCGTGATGGCTGGCCTGCTGGATTCCAAGTTTGAGAACATCCAGGCTTATACCGAGGTTATTCAGGACGGCATGCTCGACCTGATTGATGCCGGCAAGATGACCGTCGCCTCCGCGACCTCCTTCGCGCTGTCCCCGGAGTACGCGGACAAGATGAACGCTGAGGCAGAGCGCTACGCCAAGCACATCATCCTGCGCCCGCAGCAGGTATCCAACCACCCGGAGGTTATCCGCCGCGTCGGCCTGATTTCCTCCAACGGCATGATTGAGGGCGATATCTACGGCAACATTAACTCCACCAACGTTTCCGGCTCCCGCATCATGAACGGTACCGGTGGCTCTGGTGACTTCACCCGTAACGCTTACATCTCCACCTTCGTGTCCCCGTCGGTGGCCAAGGACGGCGCCATCTCCGCCGTTGTGCCGTTCGTGTCCCACACCGACCACACTGAGCACGACACCATGGTGATCATCACCGAGTATGGCGTTGCTGACCTTCGTGGCTTGGCTCCGAAGGAGCGCGTTGAGAAGGTCATCGCAGTGGCTCACCCGGACTACCGTCCGTTGCTGGAGGAGTACTTCGAGCGTGCCAAGGCCAACAAGTTCCAGCACACCCCGCACGATCTGAAGACCGCCTTCGAGTTCCAGGTGAACTTCATGGAGAAGGGTGACATGCGCGGCTAGTTCGCTCGTCCCCACGGCAGTCCTTGCCGAATAGTGGCCCTCACCGCTTCATTCACTTCTAGGTGAGGGCTATTTTCTTTTCTAGAAGGCCACCTACTACAATGTAGGAGCGTTGGGCCTTTAGCTCAGCTGGTAGAGCTACGGACTTTTAATCCGCAGGTCGCGGGTTCGATCCCCGCAGGGCCCACAAAAAGAGCCGCCTTTGGGCGGCTCTTTTTTCTTTTCTTTTCTTGCTTGTTTATCTTGCTCTGCTGCTCCCCAGTGCTGAGCGTTAGCTCTGCTAGCTTTTGACGAGTTTCCTAATGGCCCTCATGGCCTCCTCCAGCTTCTCTGTGGCCTCTTGCTCGTCTTTGGTGGCAGCGCCGGCCACGCAGTGCTCAATGTGGTCCTCAAGGAGTGCGAGAGAGACGTTTTCCAGCGCTGAAGTCACTGCCGATATCTGCGTAATGATGTCAATGCAGTACTGGTCCTCATCGATCATGCGGTGAATGCCGCGGGTCTGCCCTTCAATGCGCTTGAGGCGAGCCAGATACTTCGCTTTCTGTTCGCTATCGGAGTTATAGCCGTGCACTCCAGGCTCGTGACAGGAGCAGGTATCGTGCTGGTTAGCCATGGTTTTATGTCTTTCTGCCAAAGCGATTTGGTTAAGAGTGGATGTCTCCAGTATATTTTTACGAAGTTGCCTGAACGGCAACGGGCCCCCATCGTCTAGCGGCCTAGGACACCGCCCTTTCACGGCGGCGGCACGGGTTCGAATCCCGTTGGGGGTACCAACACCTTCGTGTTGGTGCATAAGAGAATACGTAAGGCCCTGTGGCGCAGTTGGTTAGCGCGCCGCCCTGTCACGGCGGAGGTCGCGGGTTCAAGTCCCGTCAGGGTCGCCATGTGTCGTGAAAGACACCGTCACGCCCCGAAGTATCGTTGGAAAACATGCTTCGGGGCGTTTCTTGTTGTCGCGCCATCGTCTCCGCTCCGGGTTCTTCAGATGAAGGGGTTCTTGAGGGCTAGGAGTGATAGGTCTAGTGCGAATCACAAGGTTGAAATGACGTTGTTTAAAGCTGGCTGAAAACTTACATTGACGTGGGGATTTGGCGACTTTCTGAAGCGTTGTGTAGAGTACTTATTCGTGCCCAGCGCACAAGAGATAATTAAAAATGGCCCTGTGGCGCAGTTGGTTAGCGCGCCGCCCTGTCACGGCGGAGGTCGCGGGTTCAAGTCCCGTCAGGGTCGCCGAAGTCACTTGTGGCTTCTGGCCAGATAGCTCAGTCGGTAGAGCACACGCCTGAAAAGTGTGGGGTCGCCAGTTCGATCCTGGCTCTGGCCACAAGAGCACGCCTCCTCCAAACATGGAGGGGGTTCTTTTGTCTCTGTTCGTCCCAGGCGGCTTTTGGTTTAATGGGCACTATGACTACTTCAACTGCGCACCAAACCGATCAATCCCGTTTTGTTATCACCGTTGATGGGGAAGAAGCAGGCTTCGCCGAGTACGCCGATACCGCAACAACGCGCGAGTTCAACCACACCGTCATCCACGATGCCTACCAGGGGCAGGGCCTGTCAAAGACTCTCATCCAGGCAGCATTAGATGATGAATCGACGGCAGCCCGTCAAGTCATCCCTACATGCAGTGCAGTGGCAGGGTTCATTGAGAAGAACCCTGACTACCAGCCACTCACCACGCGTGAGGGCAACCTCTAGATGTAGTAATCCGGGTCCACCAGCTTGATGCGCTCGTCCTTCTTGCGGGGACGGTTTTTAGCTGGGATACCGGTAGCGATGTGGTTCGGAGGCACATCTTTAGTTACCACGGCGTTAGCACCCACTGCGGAGCCTTCGCCGATGGTGATAGGGCCCAGGACCTTGGCGCCGGCGCCAATGGTCACGTTGTCTTCAATAGTGGGGTGGCGCTTGGTTTGTGTGAGCACCTGGCCGCCGAGTGTGACTCCGTGATAAAGCATGACGCCATCGCCGATTTCTGCTGTCTCACCGATGACGATTCCCATGCCGTGGTCGATGAAGAAGCGGCGTCCAATGGTGGCCCCGGGGTGGATTTCCACGCCTGTAAAGAAGCGATTCAGCTGCGCCAAGATACGGGCGGGGCTGCGCCAGCCGCGCTTCCACATACGGTGGGAAAGGCGGTGTGACCAAATAGCGTGGAGACCGGAGTAGACCACGGCATTCTCCACGTCACCGCGGGCGGCTGGGTCGTGCTCGCGGGCATTGGCGAGGTCCTCGCGGATCATCTTTAAGATGTGCATGCGAACCATCCTATCTATAAAGGAAAAGCGCCCTGGGGAAATAGGGCGCTTTTATTCGCTGGGTGGTGGTTTCCTCGCTGTGCGTATGGGCGCAGTGGGGAAGAGGGGCTGCTTTAGGCCTCGCGGATGTCCTCGAAGAGGATGGTGGAGACGTAACGTTCGCCGAAGTCCGGAGCAACTACCACGATGGTCTTGCCCTTGAATTCCTCACGAGCAGCCAGCTTCAGAGCAGCGGAGACGTTGGCACCGGAGGAGATACCGACCAGCAGGCCTTCCTCGGTAGCGAGCTTGCGTGCAGTAGACACTGACTCCTCGGTGGTAGCGGTAAGAACCTCGTTAAGGATTTCGCGGTCTAGAACCTCCGGCACGAAGTTGGCGCCAATGCCCTGAATCTTGTGCGGGCCAGCCTTGCCTTCGGAGAGAACAGGGGAGTCGGACGGCTCGACGGCAACGAGATAGGTGTCGGCGTTCTGGGAGCGCAGGTAACGGCCAACGCCGGTTACGGTGCCGCCGGTGCCCACGCCGGCAACGAAAGCGTCGACCTTGCCCTCGGCGTCCTTCCAGATTTCCGGGCCAGTGGTCTGCTCGTGGATCTTCGGGTTGGCCTCGTTTGCGAACTGGGAAGCCAGGATAGCGTTCGGGGTCTCGGCGATAATCTCGTTCGCCTTCTCGACGGCACCCTTCATGCCGGCAGCGCCCGGGGTAAGAACGATCTCAGCACCGTAAGCGCGGAGCAGAACCTTACGTTCGTTGGACATGGTTTCCGGCATGGTCAGGATGACCTTGTAGCCCTGTGCAGCACCGACGAGTGCCAAGCCAATACCGGTGTTGCCGGAGGTGGCCTCAACGATGGTGCCGCCAGGCTTGAGCTGGCCGGATTCTACGGCGGCGTCGACAATCGCCTTGGCGATGCGGTCCTTCACGGAGTTTGCCGGGTTAAAGGACTCGACCTTCACCAGCACCTCGGCGCCGAGGCCCTCGGTAAGACGGTTGAGGCGGACGAGCGGGGTGCCGCCGATGGTTTCCAGAATGTTGTTGTAGACAGCCACGATGTGGACTCCTTTGGAAATAAGTTCTGACGTACAGCAGACACCTTACACTCCGCTAGTAGACAAAGTGGTATATAAAGTCTGAACAGATCATTCGGGCATGAAATGTGGGATTCCCTGACTGTGAGCTGTGTGGCGCGATTTAGAATTACCCCCGTCGGCCGGTTATACTTCACAAACAGTGTTCACCTACCCCCGTTCTCAGCGGGGAATATGGGTGCACCTGCTGGTTACCCCCGAGTAAGAGAGAGTCTCATGGAGCCGCATCGACTCAAGGATGACGACGAGGCCGTACGCGCAGCACTGTCGTCGTTGAAGACTGCTACGGGTATTCCCGTCACTATGTACGGAACCCTATTGCCGGATAATCGTTTGCAGATTACCCAGTGGGTAGGTTTGCGCACGCCGGCGCTACAGAACCTCGTGATTGACGCCAACGTGGGTGTCGGTGGACGCGTGGTGAGCACGCGTCGTGCCGTCGGTGTTTCTGACTACACCCGCGCCACGACGATTAGTCATGAGAATGACCGTTATATCCAGGATGAAGGTCTTCACTCCATCGTTGCGGTGCCGGTCACTGTCCAGCGAGAGATTCGCGGTGTCCTCTATGTCGGTGTCCACTCGCCGGTGCGTTTGGGTGACAAGGTTATTGAAGAAGTCACCATGACCGCTCGTTGCCTGGAGCAGGACCTTGCGGTGAATTCAGCCCTCCGCCGTGCTGACAGTGGAAAGGGTGGAGCCGCGCGTGGCCACGTAATGAATGGCGCGGAGTGGGAGCAGGTACGTTCTACTCACTCCAAGCTGCGTATGCTGGCAAACCGCGTCTCGGATGAGGGCCTGCGCAAGGAGCTCGAGGCTCTCTGTGATCAGATGGTGTCCCCAGTACGCGTCAAGCAGTCCACCAAGCTATCTGCCCGCGAGCTCGATGTTCTGTCGTGTGTGGCACTCGGCCATACCAACGTGGAAGCGGCCGAGGAAATGGGGATCGGCGCCGAGACTGTGAAGTCTTATTTGCGCTCTGTGATGCGCAAACTCGGTGCTCATACCCGTTATGAAGCGGTGAATGCAGCACGTCGCATCGGCGCGTTGCCCTGATTGTAGGTAAGTTGGGTGGGCGTGAAAGACCAGTTTATTGTCTCCGGTGGGGCGCGCCTACAGGGCACCGTCAAGGTGGACGGTGCCAAAAATAGTGTGCTGAAGCTGATGGCTGCGGCCTTGTTGGCGGAGGGCACCACCACGCTGACCAATTGTCCTGAGATTCTCGATGTCCCCCTGATGCGCAAGGTCCTCGAGGGCCTGGGCTGCTCCGTGGAGATTGAGGGGCACACGGTGCGCATTACGACGCCCGCCGAGCTCCACTCCAACGCTGACTTCGACGCGGTGCGTCAGTTCCGCGCTTCGGTGTGCGTGCTTGGCCCATTGACCTCGCGGTGTGGGCATGCCAAGGTGGCGCTCCCCGGCGGAGATGCCATCGGCTCCCGCCCGCTCGATATGCACCAATCCGGTTTGGAAAAACTTGGTGCGAGTACCCGTATTGAACACGGCGCGGTCGTAGCCGAAGCGGAACACTTGCGCGGCGCCAGCATCAAGCTTGACTTTCCCTCTGTGGGCGCGACCGAAAACATCCTGACTGCCGCCGTCCTTGCGGAGGGCGAAACGCAGCTCCACAATGCTGCGCGCGAGCCGGAGATCGTCGACTTGTGCCTCATGCTCAAGGAGATGGGCGCCAACATCGAGGGTGAAGGAACCTCCACCATCACCATCAAGGGAGTGGACAAACTGCACCCGACCGAGCACGAGGTCATTGGTGATCGCATCGTTGCCGGCACCTGGGCTTATGCAGCGGTGATGACGAGAGGTGACATCACTGTTGGCGGTATTGCGCCCAAGCATCTGCACCTTCCGCTGGAAAAGCTCAAGTCCGCCGGCGCGGAGATTGAGGCTTATGTCAACGGATTCCGGGTACGCATGGATCGCCGCCCCACTGCTGTGGACTACCAGACCTTGCCGTATCCCGGCTTTCCCACGGATCTGCAGCCGATCGCCATTGGCCTTTCTTCTGTAGCGCAGGGAACCTCCATCATCACGGAGAATGTCTTCGAGTCTCGCTTCCGCTTTGTTGATGAGATGCTGCGCCTCGGTGCCGACGCGCAGGTGGACGGTCACCACGTTGTCATTCGTGGTCAGGAACAATTGTCCTCCACTCATGTCTGGAGTTCCGACATTCGAGCCGGTGCCGGTTTGGTCCTTTCTGCACTATGCGCGGATGAGACAACGACGGTCCACGACGTCTTCCACATTGATCGCGGCTACCCGAACTTCGTGGAGAACCTTCAGGCCCTAGGGGCCACCATCGAGCGCACGCAAGAGGAAGAGCTCTACTAAGGAGCAGTGCTTGGCGACGTTTCCCCGGTTCAACCTCACGGTTGTCCTGGGGATTTGTTGTTTGTTGGTGGTGTGCGTATATTAATTCGAGTCGCCGCGAGGTAGCCGTTTGGTTAACTGGTGGTAGATGTTGGGGCAATGTTTGTTCGGCGGGTTTGACTTTGGTTGGGCTTGTTGGGTAATGTTGTTCGAGCCGCTTGCGAGAGGTTAACGTTTGGTTAATTTTCTTGTGGTGTGCGGATGATGTGTGAGAACTCAATAGTGTGCCAATGTACTTTTTTGTGTTGGTTGATTTTATTCATTTTGGCTGCGGTACGCCGTATGTGTATCGTGGTTGGTGTATGCCGGATGGCGCTTTTTCAAGCGGCGTCATTGTAAATAACAGTAAGTTGTTTGGGCGTATTGATGGAATCTTCTGACTAGGCCAATCCTCTTTTTGTGCCCCGTCGGGTTGGGGGTTGGTTGAAGTTTTTTCTTTATGTAATTTTTGGATTTGCCAGTTCAGGCAGCATCGTTGTGGTGTTGTTTGTGTTGGTTTGTCTTTTTGTCTAGGTTTGGGCTTTTCACGGCCTTTTTTTGTGGAGAGTTTGATCCTGGCTCAGGACGAACGCTGGCGGCGTGCTTAACACATGCAAGTCGAACGGAAAGGCCAGTGCTTGCACTGGTACTCGAGTGGCGAACGGGTGAGTAACACGTGGGTGATCTGCCTTGCACTCTGGGATAAGCTTGGGAAACTGGGTCTAATACCGGATAGGAACCGTCTTTAGTGTGGTGGTTGGAAAGTTTTTTCGGTGCAAGATGAGCTCGCGGCCTATCAGCTTGTTGGTGGGGTAATGGCCTACCAAGGCGTCGACGGGTAGCCGGCCTGAGAGGGTGTACGGCCACATTGGGACTGAGATACGGCCCAGACTCCTACGGGAGGCAGCAGTGGGGAATATTGCACAATGGGCGGAAGCCTGATGCAGCGACGCCGCGTGGGGGATGACGGCCTTCGGGTTGTAAACTCCTTTCGACAGGGACGAAGCTTTTTGTGACGGTACCTGTATAAGAAGCACCGGCTAACTACGTGCCAGCAGCCGCGGTAATACGTAGGGTGCGAGCGTTGTCCGGAATTACTGGGCGTAAAGAGCTCGTAGGTGGTTTGTCGCGTCGTCTGTGAAATTCCGGGGCTTAACTCCGGGCGTGCAGGCGATACGGGCATAACTTGAGTGCTGTAGGGGAGACTGGAATTCCTGGTGTAGCGGTGAAATGCGCAGATATCAGGAGGAACACCGATGGCGAAGGCAGGTCTCTGGGCAGTTACTGACGCTGAGGAGCGAAAGCATGGGTAGCGAACAGGATTAGATACCCTGGTAGTCCATGCCGTAAACGGTGGGCGCTAGGTGTAGGGGGCTTCCACGTCTTCTGTGCCGTAGCTAACGCATTAAGCGCCCCGCCTGGGGAGTACGGCCGCAAGGCTAAAACTCAAAGGAATTGACGGGGGCCCGCACAAGCGGCGGAGCATGTGGATTAATTCGATGCAACGCGAAGAACCTTACCTGGGCTTGACATACACCAGATCGCTGCAGAGATGTAGTTTCCCTTGTGGTTGGTGTACAGGTGGTGCATGGTTGTCGTCAGCTCGTGTCGTGAGATGTTGGGTTAAGTCCCGCAACGAGCGCAACCCTTGTCTTATGTTGCCAGCATTTGGTTGGGGACTCATGAGAGACTGCCGGGGTTAACTCGGAGGAAGGTGGGGATGACGTCAAATCATCATGCCCCTTATGTCCAGGGCTTCACACATGCTACAATGGTCGGTACAACGCGCAGCGACACTGTGAGGTGGAGCGAATCGCTGAAAGCCGGTCTTAGTTCGGATTGGGGTCTGCAACTCGACCCCATGAAGTCGGAGTCGCTAGTAATCGTAGATCAGCAATGCTGCGGTGAATACGTTCCCGGGCCTTGTACACACCGCCCGTCACGTCATGAAAGTTGGTAACACCCGAAGCCAGTGGCTCAAACTTGTTAGGGAGCTGTCTAAGGTGGGATCGGCGATTGGGACGAAGTCGTAACAAGGTACCCGTACCGGAAGGTGCGGGTGGATCACCTCCTTTCTAAGGAGCATTAATGAGACACCAGTTGGTGTTTGCACACTGTTTGTTGTGTGTGTGGTGGTTGAGTAGACGATTGTTTTGCTGCCACCTTTTTTGAATCGGGTGGAGATACACCTTAACCAGAATGATTGTTGACCAGATGGTTGATTGACTAACACGGAAATTTTTTAAGGTACGTTGGTGCATTGTTGGGTGTCTGGGGCATTATCCCCTGGATGTCAACCCATGCTGGTAGCACACTGTCGATGGCTTTTGCTTGGTGGTTGTGTTGTTGGTGTGGGGTGTTGTGTGAGAACTGTATAGTGGACGCGAGCATTAAACCGCATGCTGTGATCACCATCTTGTCGACTGGCCTTTTGGTTGGTTGTTGGTGGTGGGTGTGTGGTTTGTGTGATTTCTGTTCTTTTGTGTTTTGTGTAGTTCACGCCGGCATGCTTTGGTTGCTGCTTTTGTGGTGGCTTTTGTGTGTTGGTTGTGTGTTCGTTATTGAGGGCGCATGGTGGATGCCTTGGCATGCTGAGCCGATGAAGGACGTGTAAGGCTGCGTTAAGCCTCGGGGAGTTGTCAATAAAGCGTTGATCCGAGGATGTCCGAATGGGGAAACCTGGCACCTGTTATGGGGTGTTACCCTTCAGTGAATTCATAGCTGTTGTGGGGGTTTACGCGGGGAAGTGAAACATCTCAGTACCCGTAGGAGGAGAAAATAATAATGATTCTGCTAGTAGTGGCGAACGAACGTGGATGAGGCTAAACCGTGTGCATGTGATACTTGGTAGGGGTTGTGTGTGCGGTGTTGTGGGCCCTGATGTTGACCAGCTACCACTGGTTTGCTTGTGTGTTGTTGTTAGGTGAAGTGGTGTGGAAACGCCCGCCAAAGAGGGTGATAGTCCCGTAGTTGAAGGCTTCAATGCATAGGTTGTTGGGTTGCCCGAGTAGCAGCGGGCTCGTGGAATCTGCTGTGAATCTGCCGGGACCACCCGGTAAGCCTAAATACTTAGTGTGACCGATAGTGTATTTAGTACCGTGAGGGAATGGTGAAAAGTACCCCGGGAGGGGAGTGAAATAGTTCCTGAAACCATGTGCTTACAATCCGTCAGAGCACCGTTTGTGTGTGATGGCGTGCCTTTTGAAGAATGAGCCTGCGAGTCAGCGGCATGTCGCGAGGTTAACCCGTGTGGGGTAGCCGTAGGGAAACCGAATCCTAATGGGGTGTTGTCAGTGGCATGTCCTGGACCCGAAGCGGGGTGATCTACCCATGGCCAGTGTGAAGCAATTGTAAGAGGTTGTGGAGGCGCGAACCCACGTAGGTTGAAAACTGCGGGGATGAGCTGTGGGTAGGGGTGAAAGGCCAATCAAACTCCGTGATAGCTGGTTCTCCCCGAAATGCATTTAGGTGCAGCGTCGCATTAGCTTGGTGGAGGTAGAGCTACTGGTTGGTTGAGCGGGACTACAATCTTAGCAATGTCAGCCAAACTCCGAATGCCATCAATTGTGTTGTGCGGCAGTGAGACTGTGGGGGATAAGCTTCATAGTCGAGAGGGAAACAGCCCAGATCGCCGGTTAAGGCCCCTAAGGGTGTGCTAAGTGGAAAAGGATGTGGGATCGCGAAGACAGCCAGGAGGTTGGCTTAGAAGCAGCCATCCTTGAAAGAGTGCGTAATAGCTCACTGGTCGAGTGGTCCTGCGCCGACAATGTAGTGGGGCTCAAGCACACCGCCGAAGCCGCGGCAATACTTTTGTATTGGGTAGGGGAGCGTCGTGCATGTGTGGAAGCGTTACCGTAAGGAGGCGTGGAGTGTGTGCGAGTGAGAATGCAGGCATGAGTAACGAATTGGAAGGTGAGAATCCTTCCCGCCGGATGACTAAGGGTTCCTGGGTCAAGTTCGTCTTCCCAGGGTGAGTCGGGACCTAAGGCGAGGCCGACAGGCGTAGTCGATGGACAACCAGTTGATATTCTGGTACCCGTATGTCCGCGCCCATGATAAAGCACTGATACTAACCACCGCGGAGATAATTGGCGTGTTCTTTGAACACGTTGGTTGTTGATGTCGTGGGGCCTGAAGTGTGGTTCAAGCAATGGGGTGACACAGTGTAGTAGCCATGCCGCTTAGTGGATTGTTGGTGTAAGCGTGTGAGGTGGTGTGTAGGCAAATCCGCATACCGTTAACCTGAGGCGTGATGCGTAGCCCGATTGGGTGAAGTTGGTGATCTAGTACTGTCGAGAAAAGCCTCTAGCGATGTGGATGTATGGCCCGTACCCTAAACCGACACAGGTGGTCAGGTTGAAAATACTAAGGCGTTCGGGTGAACTGTGGTTAAGGAACTCGGCAAAATGCCCCCGTAACTTCGGAAGAAGGGGGACCACACGACTTAAACCAACCTTTGCGTTGGTGGTGGGTTGTGGGGTCGCAGAGAATAGAGGGAAGCGACTGTTTATCAAAAACACAGGTCCATGCGAAGACGTGAAGTTGATGTATATGGACTGACGCCTGCCCGGTGCTGGAAGGTTAAGAGGACCGGTTAGTAGTCTTTTGGCTGCGAAGCTGAGAATTTAAGCCCCAGTAAACGGCGGTGGTAACTATAACCATCCTAAGGTAGCGAAATTCCTTGTCGGGTAAGTTCCGACCTGCACGAATGGCGTAACGACTTCTCTGCTGTCTCAACCACAGGCCCGGTGAAATTGCACTACGAGTAAAGATGCTCGTTACGCGCGGCAGGACGAAAAGACCCCGGGACCTTCACTATAGCTTGGTATTGGTGTTCGGTTCGGTTTGTGTAGGATAGGTGGGAGACTTTGAAGCGTGCACGCCAGTGTGTGTGGAGTCGTTGTTGAAATACCACTCTGATCGGATTGGATATCTAACCTTGGCCCATGATCTGGGTTGGGGACAGTGCCTGGTGGGTAGTTTAACTGGGGCGGTTGCCTCCCAAAATGTAACGGAGGCGCCCAAAGGTTCCCTCAGCCTGGTTGGCAATCAGGTATCGAGTGTAAGTGCACAAGGGAGCTTGACTGTGAGACAGACATGTCGAACAGGGACGAAAGTCGGGACTAGTGATCCGGCACCTACTTGTGGATGTGGTGTCGCTCAACGGATAAAAGGTACCCCGGGGATAACAGGCTGATCTTCCCCAAGAGTCCATATCGACGGGATGGTTTGGCACCTCGATGTCGGCTCGTCGCATCCTGGGGCTGGAGTAGGTCCCAAGGGTTGGGCTGTTCGCCCATTAAAGCGGCACGCGAGCTGGGTTCAGAACGTCGTGAGACAGTTCGGTCTCTATCCGCCGCGCGCGTTGAAACTTGAAGAAGGCTGTCCCTAGTACGAGAGGACCGGGACGGACGTACCTCTAGTGTGCCAGTTGTTCCGCCAGGAGCATCGCTGGTTGGCTACGTACGGAAGGGATAACCGCTGAAAGCATCTAAGCGGGAAGCCTGTTTTAAGATGAGGTTTCATTTGAGGTCCCCTACAGACGATGGGGTTGATAGGCCAGACCTGGAAGCACCGCAAGGTGTGAAGGCTACTGGTACTAATAGACCAAAACAAACACACCAAACCCAACCAGGGTATTGGAGAACAAACAAACACCAAGACAAAAAATCACGTCACTGTTGCTCGCGTCCACTACACAGTATCTGACACAACACCAGCAACCAGGCACAAACAATGCCTCGAGTGTTTGTCGGTGGCCTATAGCAGCAGGGAAACGCCCGGACCCATTCCGAACCCGGAAGCTAAGCCTGCTAACGCTGATGGTACTGCAACCGGGAGGTTGTGGGAGAGTAAGAAACCGCCGACACCAAACAACAACAAACAACTCAATAAACACAGAAGAGACCCTTTGAAAGCACCACCGCTTTCAAAGGGTCTCTTCACAGTTTTCCACCCCACACCCACAACCACACCCAACAGCCCCGGCACACCACCACCAGCAGGTCTGGACTTCCACATCTGGACACATAGAAAGAATGCCACCCCCATGAGGCAGGAATCAGGTTATGCCCATCTCACTTTCGTCGATCCCACGTTGTTTCCTTTCCCGCCGCTTTAGTCTTAGTTATGGAAGGCCCTTTCGTCTAACCAGGAGCGTGCGATGCGGATACGTCGTTCTCAAACTGTTGCCTTGACTGTAGTGGTTATAATCGCCGCATTTGTCGGGGCAGTAGCAGTGTGGTTCGCTGTCCCGTATTCACCGCTGAGGTCTGAGTTTTCGCGGGACGTGGAATGGGCCCAAGCAGCAGCTTATACAGATTCTGCTGATGTGTTTGTTGAGGAAGATTTCGCCGCGTTCCCAGCCGCGATCCAAAACAACATTCAGCGCAATGGTTATATCGGTACGCCAAAGTATTCGTGGGTCCATCTAGAGTTTGAGGACGTTGACTTCCGCCAAGGCAAGGATGGGCGAAAGCTGAAAATCGATTACGATCAGTACAACTTCGCTGCCGAGCCGCGCAGGCTGGCCTTGGTAGAAAGTGCAGTGGCGGGGGTACCTTTTCAGGGATATGACTATTTCGCTGACGGTAAGGGCGGGATGAAAGGCGTCATCGGCAAGGCAGTTACGCTGTTTGATGAACGCGGTCCTGAGATGGATAAAGCAGCACTCGTGACGTATCTCGCGGAGTCGCTGTTTATTCCACAGAGCCTGTTGCGAAACGACATCGAGTTCACCGAGCTTTCTGAACGCGAAGTCGAAGCGACCTTTACTTACGAGGGCATCACGGTAAGTGGCGTGTTCACCTTCAACGAAGCCTATGAAATGGTGGAGTTTAGGACGCACGATAGGGCAGTCGCTGGTGAAGACGGCACGATGACCCAAGTGGATTGGACAGCGAGGTGTGCCGACTACCTACCCGATGCCCACGGCATTCGTTTGCCGCGCACGTTCCAAGCAGTGTGGAACTACCCTGAGCAGGATCTCGTCTACTTTGATGGTGCTATTAGCAGGGCGACATTCGGCTAAGTCGTCATGGCGCAGTAGACATCACGACCAAGCATAAGGCAGGCTTAGATTCCCAATACGGTCTTAGCGATGAGGAAATAGATAATCAGGCCCGTGGCGTCGCAGAAGGTCGAAATAAACGGATTGGAAAATACCGCCGGATCGGCCCCAATAGTCTTGGCCACGATGGGCATGAGCCCACTAACAGTCGCAGAGATGGAGCAAATTAAAAACAGCGTTGATCCGATAACAATGCCGATATCAGCGCCGTACACCACCGTGGCAAGACCGAGCCCCGCCAGCCCAAGCACCGCACCCAAAAGCATTCCGACGCGTAGCTCACTCCACAGCACAGAAAGAATGTCCCGCGTGCGAACATCACCGAGGGCTAAGGCACGGGTGACCGTGGTCGCTGCTTGATTGCCAGTGTTTCCACCGGTTCCGGTCAGCAGCGGGATAAACAAGGACAGGACAACTGCCTTAGAGAGCGTGTCCTCAAAGGAATCGAGTACTTGGACCGTGAGCAGTGCGGACACTGCCAAAACAAGCAGCCAGACAATGCGGGAACGCACGAGCTTGAGAAGGGGAGTGGACAAGTAGGGCTGCTGCAGCGCTTCCGTACCACCAGCACGTGCTGAGTCCTCGCTGTCGGCTTCCTCGACGATGTCAGTGGCGTCATCGAAGGTCAGCAGACCCACCAGACGGTGCGAATCATCCACAATGGGAAGCGCCAGCATATCCAACGGTAGGAACCATCGGACGGTTTCCTCAGCATCGGCGCTGGCATAAGCAAAGAGAGGTTCCTGCATGATGGAAGCGATCTGCACCCCGGATTCCGCCGTGAAAATTTCCCGCAGGCTCACTACTCCCACCAACCGGCGGTCGGGGCGTGTTACCGGCACCGTGTAAATGGTCTCTAGTTCATCCGATTGCGCTCGTAGCGTGTCCAATGCCTCGTCGACGCTCATATCGGGGTGAATATCGGGAACCTCAGGGGACATGCGTCGGCCTACTGACCGCTTGGGATAACCCAGAATCACCCCAGTGACATCGCGTTGGGTTTGGGTCAGCGAACGCAGGAGACGGTCGGCAATCTCTGCCGGGAGCTCATCCAAGAGTGCCACGCGGTCTTCCGGTTCAAGTTTATCGAAGAACTCGTAGACATCGGCGTTGCCCAGCTCATCAATGATGTCCGCCTGGTGTTTGGCATCCAGTGCATCGAAGACAGCGATGGACTTCTCACGCGGGAGTAAGCGCAGGGCCAGTGCCGCGCGCAGCGCATTCTGGCGCTCTACGATGGCAATAAGTTCCTGGCGAGGTACTTCGTCGAGAAGCTTCTGCAACTTTGGCGCTTTCTTAGGGTCGATAGCGTCTTCCTGCTTCAGCCACGCCTCAACGACATCACTGGCTTTCTCGGTTGTATCTGCCATGGTCCAGCGCCCTTCTTCTCGACGTCCAACCCCCTCAGATTACGCCATACGCACCGTGCGAGTCGGCCTGCGGTAACGTTGGTCCCATGTTGTCGCTCTACCGTGATTTCCCCGAGGACGAGATTCTTCAGACAACCCTAAACAATGAGGCGACGGAGTTCTTATTCATCGCCTCCACGGTGCCGCAGAGGTCAGAAAGTGAGTCGCCCTACTCTGAAGATAGGACGCATATTCAGCTGATGAGCATGAGGGGTCTCGCCCTCCGCTTCTTGCCTGACGGAGAACTGATTACTGGCGATATCGACGTGCGCTACCCGCAGCTATTCCAGACCTCCGGAGGAAAAACCATCTGGGATCCGCGAGAGCTCGCCGCCCTTGAGCCCTTCACCGTGTACCGAGCGCGGGGAGCACGCCATTTCCATGAGAGAAGCCAGCAGCATTATGTCGACATTTGGGAGATTCTTCCCGCTATCGACGATCCCGCTATGGACGCCTTGGTGGCCAAGCTCGCGGCTCCGGTCGTCCTGAACTCCGACCATGGGCCGTTGGTGCTCGACCGTGCGATGGGCATGTTCGACGGGCGGGCCGAGGACCTCGGAGTGGATATCAGCATCGTGTACGAAGAGGAGGAGCTCCTCTTTGCAGAGTCAAAGAAGAAGTTCAGATCCCAGTTGAAAGTCATTAATAAGGTCGTCAGTGCCGATTTCCTCGACACGGCGCGTTGCTTCGCCGCGAAGAAAGCCCTTCCCGCAGCAAACAGTTGGCGCACCGAAGTCGCGCAGGCAGAGGACGCAGACACCCCCGTGTCGGAGTTGAGCGTTGAGGACATCTACGCTGCATTGACACCGGTTGCAGTCGTCGTTCCACAACGTGGGCACATCATTGTTGAGTTCGATGATGGCTACCTCTTCGGCGGGCACCCCGTTACGGTGACGACCAAGCGAAATGGAACGCCCGCAGGATGCGAGCTGGACGCCTAGCGCTGCTCGCGCATTCGTGTCAGCACGTTCTGCGCGGAAATGAGGCACATGGGAACACCTACCCCAGGCACGGTCGTGCCGCCGGCGTAATAAAGGTTAGAGAGCTTGCGCGAGACGTTGCGCCCCCGGAAAAATGCTGACTGCCTCAGCGTGTGCGCAGGACCCACGGCGCCGCCGGACCAAGAATTGTACTGTTCGGCAAAGTCAGAGGGGCCGAGCGAGCGCTTGACGACGACCCTCTCCTCGATATCCTCAACCCCCGTCCAAGCCCCGAGCTGCGCCACAGCCGCGCGGGCAATGGCGCCTACCCGGGGAGATTCCGGGGCGCCGTAGGCATCGCCGCGGCCAAAGGATTCCTCAGCTGGCACTGGGATGAGCATGAACAGGTTCTCGTAGCCCTCCGGCGCGACGGTGGGGTCGGTGGCAGATGTCTTCGACACGTAGATCGACTCGGAAGCGCCCAGCGGCCGAGAGGCCTCCGGACCGTGATAGACCGCCCGAAAATCCGGCGTCCAGTCCTTGCTGAACAGCAGTGTGTGGTGTGCAAGCTCTGGCAAAGCTCCCCGCACACCGAGGAAAACTAGCACCGTGCCCAACCCAGGATCTCGGCGCGTGAAGTAGCGCTCGGGGTAGGTCCGCGCGGCAATTGGAAGCAGAGCAGTTTCCGTGTGGCGTAGGTCCGCGGCGGAGACAACGGCGTCGGCGGGGATTGTGCGGCCGTCGTCCAGCGTGACGCCTGTCGCGCGCCCGTGCGCATGGTTGATCGCTACCACCGCTGTGCCTAGCTCGAAGGTGGCGTCGGCTGCCTGCCGCGCGATGGCGTCGACAACGGCAGCGAACCCACCCTGCGGATAGCGCACGCCCTCCACCAAGTCGGTATGGCTCATTAAGGAATACAGCGCTGGTGCCGCCTTCGGCTCCGTGGAAAGGAACACCGCCGGGTAGGTCAGAATCTGTCGCAGCCGGTAATCCTGAAATCTCGCTGCCACCAGACCATCGAGCGAGCGCGTCAACAGCATCGCGAGCGTGCCCAGGCGCGTGAGCACATCTTTGCTGAGAAGCTGCGTGGGGCGGGAGAACGTGGTGTAGAGAAAGTTGCGCAAGGCAACGGCATACACTTCGGAAGCTCGCGCGAGATAAGCGCGCACCTTGGCGCCAGCGCCCGGCTCAAGGGAGTCAAAGAGACGGGCTACCTCGTCTACGCCTGTTTCCACGTCAAGAAACTCGCCGTCCTCGTTGTAGACGCGGTACGCCGGGGAGAGGTCAACCAGGTCCAGTTCGCGCTCCGTACTGGTGCCGCAGGCGCGGAAAAACTCATCGAAGGCCTCCGGCATGAGGTACCACGAAGGGCCGGTATCGAAGCGGAAGCCATCCACGTTCAGGCTTCCCGCACGTCCACCGACGCCGCGCTGCTTGTCGACGACCGTGACACGCATACCTTCCTTCAACAGCAAGGCCGCGGTGGCTAGACCTGCAATACCAGCGCCGATGACAACGACATGTTTGGTCATGTTTTAACCTTTATTCCTTACCGCGAGTGCTGCGGCGCGGCTAACAAGGACAGCTTTCCGCGCTGCTGGAACGCTGACGCGCGTAGACATGATGTCGTGCGCAGGAGTGGACTCGAGGAGATCCGTGAGCTCCGTAAAAAGGGCCGTCGCTGCGGCTACCCCTACTCGCGAGCTCAGGGGAAGCAGTCCCGTGGCGGTGCGCGCATGAGCTAGGTCCTCGCGGATGTCCGCAACGATTGCGGCCTTCGTCTCCTCATCGAGCTTGTCCGGTTCCCGCAGCGTGGGAAAGTAAGCACGGCCCAGCTCGCTGGAATCCTCGTGCAAATCCCGCAAAAAATTAATCTTCTGAAATGCCGCACCCAGGCGCACAGCGCCTTCCTCGACGCCGTCGGGCCGAGGCGCACCGGCATAAAAAGCATCCAGACACAGCAGCCCAATGACTTCGGCAGAGCCTCGAACGTAAGTCTTAAAAGACTCTGCGGTGTGGACAGTGCGTGTCAGGTCGGAGCGCATCGAGGAAAAGAACTGTGCCACGTGTTCATCCCTAAAGCCGCAGCGGCGTGCCGAGAGCGCATAAGCGTGTACTACCGGGTCGGTGTGAAAACGCTGGGAAGGTGCGGCGCGGACGGTGGCCTCGTAGGCGTCGAGAAGCGGGGCGGCAACCTGGGGGTCGAGCCCCGCATCGACGATTTCATCTGCAGTGCGCACCATGGCATAAAGATTGCGGATGTCTACTCTCACCTGCGGATTAAGCAACCTAGTAGCGAGGGAGAAGCTGGTGGAATAGTGCCTCATCACCTGCGCCGCGGCAGCTTCGGCGCTGCGGTCATAGCGTTCCAAAGCCAAAAGAGATCCGCACATATCCCATATTTTAGACCACACGCGTCACACATTTAACCCACGGCAAGATAGGGTAGTGACGTTACTTTCCCCATCTATAAGGAGAACACGTCCATGACCACCCCAACGATGACTGCTGCGGCCCGCGCCGTCGACCTGTTCAAGCAATACGGCCAGGGAGATACCGCAGTCACCGCGTTGGACCACGTCAACGTTGAGTTTGCGCGCAACGCCTTCACTGCCATCATGGGCCCTTCTGGTTCTGGCAAGTCCACGCTCATGCACACCATGGCGGGCCTAGACTCCGCTACTTCCGGCTCTGCCTTTATCGGTGATACTGACATGTCCCAACTCAGCGATAAGGACGTCACCGCCTTGCGCCGTGACCGTCTGGGTTTCATCTTCCAGTCCTTCAACCTCGTGCCGACGCTCACCGCGGCGGAGAACATCACCCTGCCCACTGATATCGCGGGCAAGAAGGTGGATCAGGCATGGTTCGATGAAATCACCACGCGCCTGGGCCTGGCCCAGCGTTTGAGCCACCGCCCAGCAGAGCTCTCTGGTGGTCAGCAGCAGCGTGTGGCCTGTGCCCGCGCGCTGGTCTCGCGCCCCGAGATCATTTTCGGTGATGAGCCGACGGGCAACCTGGATTCCAACTCCTCCGCCGAGGTGCTCGATATTTTGCGCACCGCTGTGGACCAGGATGAGCAGACCGTCGTCATCGTGACCCACGACGCTAAAGCAGCGTCCTACGCTGACCGCGTGGTCTTCCTTGCCGATGGTCGCCTCGTCAACGAGCTGCACAACCCAACCATGGAGTCCATCCACGCTGTGATGGCAGAAATCGAGGGCTAAAGCATGGCCACGAAGAACACCATGCGCAGGGTATCCGTGCGCAATATTCTCGCGCACAAACTGCGCCTTGCCCTCACGCTCCTAGCCGTGGTGCTGGGTACCGCGTTCATTTCCGGTTCCTTCATGTTCACCAACGCGCTGTCGAATACTTTTGACTCGGCCGTTGACACTGCCTTCACTGGCGTGGACGCAGCGGTAAGCCAGAAGGAAGACGGCCCCGCACTTGATCAGAAGATGCGGGACGACATCGCCAACGATCCCGACGTGCGTGCGGTCAACATTCAAAGCAGCCAGACCGTCGTAGCGGCTAACGACAAGGCCGAGGCCTTCCAGACCGGCGGCGGCACCGCCAGCGTTGAGCCCTACTATCCGGCTGATCAGTCGGTCGGCGAACCCGCTGAGCTTATCGACGGCTCCGATCCCCACGGCACCACTGAAGTTCTCATCAATGACTCCGCCGCCGAGAAGTTCGGCATCCACGTGGGCGATACTCTCGTCGTGGTCCACCCGGACCAGCGCGATGAGGTGAAAGTGGTGGGCGTCGTCAAGCCTGCCGTGGACCAAGGCGCGAGCCTGACCCTGCTGATGGACCACGCGGGATTCACCGAACGCTACGGCGACTCATCCCAGCTCAAGGTCGCCGCAGCTGACGGGGTCAGCGCGGAAGAGCTCGTGGATCACCTCAATGAGACCTTCGACGTCGACGCCGAGGCCGGCGAAGAACTGGCCCAGGAAATCTCCGACCAGATTTCCTCCGCGTTGAAGTTTGTCAATTACTTCCTCATCGCCTTCGGCCTCATTGCGCTGCTCGTGGGTACGTTCATCATCGCGAATACGTTTTCCATGATCGTCGCCCAGCGCACCAAGGAGTTCGCGTTGCTTCGCGCTCTCGGTGCTTCCCGCGGCCAGATCACGCGTTCTGTCGTCACCGAAGCCATCATCGTGGGCCTCGTGGGCTCCGCAGTGGGCGTGGTGGCCGGCGTGGGCCTCGTCGCGGCCATCAAGGCGGTCTTCTCCGCGCAGGACATGCCGATGGGCGGCGGTGTGGGCCTGAGCGTAAGCGCCGTTGTCGTGCCGATCATCCTGGGAACGGTCGTCACCGTATTTTCGGCATGGGCGCCGGCGCGTCGCGCGGGTGCCGTTAAACCCGTTGAAGCTATGCGCACGACCGAGTCCGCTGCGGGTTCCTCCTTGCTCGTGCGTACGGTTCTGGGCGCGCTGCTGCTCATTGCCGGCATTATCTTTGCGGTGTTGGGCGTGCTTCTCGACGTCTCCACAGGCATCCGCGCCTCCCTCGTCGGCCTCGGTGCTCTGAACCTCATCGTTGGTTTCTTCCTCGCTGGACCTGCGATCTCGCTGCCGATCGTGCCCTCGATTGGTCGCGTTGTGGGCGCGCCCTTCGGCGCGGTGGGCAAGCTGGCCGCCACGAACTCCGCGCGCAACCCGCGTCGCACCGCCGCCACTGCCTTTGCCTTGATGCTCGGCGTTGCTTTGGTGACCGCCATCGGCATGCTGGGCGCGACGATGAAGGCTTCGGTATCTGATGCCATCGACGAGGATGTTCGCGCTGACTTCTTGCTTGCCGGGCCAACGACAGGCAATTTCCCCACGCCGAATGAGACCGCTGATCTCGCCCGGAATGCTGAAGGCGCGGGCCAGGTCGTGGCATTGAGTTCCGCACCTATCATGGTGGATGGCCAGGCCTCGATGAACTATGGCCCGCAGGTGGCTATTAGCCAGGTAATTGGCGGCAACGCTGACGACATCCTCAACCTCACCGTCGCGGAAGGTTCCCTCAAGCTGGGCGATGAGAAGGGCTTCATCGCGGATACGTCGTTGGCGGAGGAACAGGGCTGGCAGGTCGGCCAGACCTACGAGCTCGCCGGCCCAGATCCAACCCATACCTCCGAGGTCACCCTCATTGGTACCTATGAGCCTTTCCAGATGCTGCCGCGTCTGGCGCTGTCCGAGTCCGCGGCAACCGAAGTTGTCGATCCGTCAAGCCTTGACATCATGATGGTCGCCGTCAACGCGGCAGAGGGCGTCGACACGGAGGAGCTGCGAGCCAACCTGGAGGAATCCGTCAAGGATCTCGTTGTGGTGCAGGTGCGCACCGGTGCCGAATACGCTGGCGAGGCAGCCGGCATGATTGACCAGATGCTCACCATCCTTTATGCGCTGTTGGCGCTGGCGGTCATTATCGCCATCCTGGGTATCGTGAACACATTGACGTTGGGCGTCATTGAGCGCCGCCAGGAGATCGGCATGCTGCGCGCCGTGGGTACTCAGCGCCGCCAGATCCGCACGATGATCACGGTGGAGTCGGTCCAGATTGCCTTGTTCGGCGCCATCATGGGCATGATCCTCGGCCTCGGATTGGGCTGGGCATTCATCTCCGTGCTTGCTGATGACGGCCTCGATTCCCTTACCGTGCCCTGGCTAATGCTCATCATCATGCTGGTTGGCTCCGGCATTGTGGGTGTATTTGCCGCCATCTGGCCGGCACAGCGCGCGGCGAAGACTCCGCCGCTCGACGCCATCGCCGACTAGCCTGCTGGCCTAGGAAAACTCAGGCAAGCAGGGAGCCGACCCAGGCTCCGCGCCAGGCCACCACGATGCCGATGCCTATAGTCCAGAAGAGATAACGCGCCAAGCGCCACCAGCGCTTGGCCTTTAACATTTCTCCGAGTTCTTTGGCCATCGTGGACCAGGTTGATAAGCCGCCCGCTAATCCTGCGGCCAGGAGCGGGAGGAAATACTCAGGGGCTTGTGTATGTGTGGCGTAACCATAGGCCACGCCGGCGAGCGCCGCGCCGGTGATATTTGCCGCGAATGTGCAGGTGGGGGAAGGCAAAATGCGGGTAAATGTGAAACGTGCGCAGCCTCCCACAAACCCGCCAACAAGCACGGCGAGGGCGGAGATGATGATCATGCGGGCCTCCGGGAGACGTCGCCAAGCAGGTACGCCCCTGTACACCCCACCACGGTGGCCAGGACGTAGGCGCCTGCCTGTGCTGGGCCGAAGCCAGAGGTGAAATAAGCAAACGTGGCGAAACTGGTGAAGCCGCCGAGAAAGCCCGTACCCCAGAAGGCCGGTGGCTTGGCATACCCCATGACAGCGCTGCCCACGATGTTGATGAGGAGCAGCGGCAGCGCGCTGCCGCCGAGGAGAGTGGAGAGGACGAAACGAGTCAGCGCCCCGAGCGCCGCCCCGCAGCCCACAAGAATGGTCTGTGGCATGGCGACCATCCTAATTGGGATGCGAAACCTCCGCGAAGCAGGCAAGCTAAAGGTACATCCACGTCTCAAGGAGGACCTCATGGCACACGAGCGCGCTGGCCACCCAGCCCAGCCTTCCGATCTCATCGACATCGCGGAACTGGTCACCGCCTACTACACCCGAACCCCCGATGCTGACAATCCTGACCAGCAGGTTGCCTTTGGCACGTCCGGTCACCGCGGTTCCGCTTTGGATACCGCGTTTAACGAGGCCCACATCCTGGCTATCACCCAGGCCATCGTGGACTACCGCGCCACGCAGGGCACGAGCGGTGCCATCTTTATCGGCCGCGATACTCACGCTTTGTCCGAGCCCGCCATGGTCTCTGCCCTCGAGGTCCTCCTTGCGAATGAGCTGGAGGTTCGCGTGGATGATCGGGGTCGCTACACCCCAACGCCAGCTGTCTCCCACGCCATCCTGACCAACCCAGGCACCGATGGCATTGTTATTACCCCGTCTCACAACCCGCCGCGCGATGGTGGTTTCAAGTACAACCCGCCCACCGGCGGCCCAGCGGATACGGAGGCCACCGATTGGATTGCGGCGAAGGCTAATGACTACCTGCGCGCCGGGCTTGAGGGCGTGAAGCGCGTGCCGGTCGACGGTGTTCTCGATGAGCGCTGTGTGAAACACAATTATGTGGACACCTATGTCGCGGACCTGGCCAACGTGGTGGATATGCAGGCGATTAAGGATGCCGGCGTACGCATCGGTGCGGACCCCATGGGTGGTGCCTCGGTGGACTACTGGGAGGCCATCGCTGAGCACTACGGGCTCAACATGACCGTGGTGAACCCGGAGGTGGATGGCACCTTCCGTTTCATGACGCTGGATACTGATGGCAAGATCCGCATGGACTGCTCCTCGCCGGACGCTATGGCTTCGTTGGTTGAGAACCGCGCGAAGTATGACCTGGCTACCGGTAATGATGCCGACGCTGACCGCCACGGCATTGTTACCCCGGATGCGGGCTTGATGAACCCGAACCACTACTTGGCCGTGGCTATCGAGTACCTGTTTAGCCACCGCCCGGAGTGGGGTAACGCCGGGGTGGGCAAGACCTTGGTGTCCTCCTCCATGATCGACCGCGTGGTAGCCAGCCTGAACCGTGAACTCGTGGAGGTCCCGGTGGGCTTCAAGTGGTTTGTGCCGGGGCTTGTCGACGGCTCACTGGGCTTCGGTGGCGAGGAATCCGCCGGTGCCTCCTTCTTGCGCTTCGACGGAACGGTGTGGTCGACGGACAAGGACGGCATCATCCTGGATCTGCTGGCGGCGGAGATCCTGGCAGTGACCGGCAAGACCCCGTCCCAGCGCTATGCGGAGCTGGCGGAGGAATACGGTGCGCCGGCTTATGCGCGTACCGATGCCCCGGCCAACCGTGAGCAGAAGGCGATTTTGAAGAAGCTCTCTCCGGAGCAGGTCACCGCAACGGAGCTGGCGGGTGAAGCCATCGTGTCCAAGGTCACCGAAGCCCCTGGCAACGGTGCCGCCATTGGCGGCCTCAAGGTCACCACGGAGAACGCCTGGTTTGCCGCGCGTCCGTCCGGCACCGAGGACAAGTACAAGATTTACGCTGAGAGCTTCCGTGGTGAGGAGCACCTCAAGCAGGTGCAGTCGGAAGCTCAAGCGCTGGTCGCTGAGGTTCTCGGTTCCTAGTCGCGCTCCCGCGCTGCTGATGCGTGGTACCCCCGGTGCGGACGTGAAGTAAGCTCCGGATCGCCACCTTCGGGTTCTCTGCGGCTGCACCCCGTCTTTTCCTCTAAAGGTATTAAAGATACTGGTAGTGGGTTTGCTAAGGTTGATGCGTGGCAAAAAAGAAGGTGAGCACCGCCTTGGTGCTCGACATCATCAGTGCATTCGCGCGGTTCTACATGGCCTACATCTGGATCAAGGCTGGGCTGTCGAAGTTCTCTGACCAGCTCGCGGTATCGCAGAGTATTAAAGCTTATGAGATTTTCACGCCCGAGTGGTCGCACTACTTGTCCTACCTCATCGGTCCATTGGAGGTGTGCGGCGGATTGCTGCTGCTCCTGGGGCTTTTCTTGCGTCAATCGGCGTGGGTAGGGCAGGTAGTGCTGATTCTGTTCATGATCGGCATTGCGCAAGCATGGCTGCGTGGACTCGGAATTGATTGTGGTTGCTTCGAGGCCAACCCGGACAAGGATGCCCAAGTGATGAACTACATGATGACACTACTGCGTGATGTCTTCTATTCTGTCTTAATGGTGTGGACGATCAAGCGTCCGTTTACCAAGTTTGCACTGCACCCTTAACTACGGTGTGTAGGCTTCCATCTGTTCGAAGAAATGTCATGAAGGCAAGGTTGTTCAATGAGCACAGTTAAAGACCCCAACTCCAAGGGTAATAGTGGATTCCTCTGGGGCCTCGCTGTTCTTCTGGTCATCGTGGCCGTGGTTATCGGCTACATCGTCTACCAAGGTCGCAGCGCCCAAACCGATGCGTTGGGGGACTACGCTGCAGAAGACGTCACCATGGAAATGTCTCTGGCAGACAACGCAGTGACCCTCAAGTCCGCTGAGGCTGGGAAGGACGCTGTCGAGGTTGAGCTCTACGAAGACTACTCTTGCCCCCACTGTGGTGACTTGGCCAAGGAAACTGACGGGCAGATGAAGGACGCCATCGACGAGGGCAAGCTCATCGTCCACGTTCGCTCCCTGAACTTCTTGGACGGAAGCCAGAACGGCCTTGAGAGCATCAAGACCAACAAGGGTCACTCCTCCAAGGCTGCTGCTGCAATGGAACAGGTGGCCAAGTCTGGTGATGCCAAGCTGTACTGGAACTTGCGTAAGTACCTGATGGAGAACCAGTCCAAGGTCTACAACAAGTGGGATTTGGCTGATTTCGCTGACGCCGCGAAGTCCTTGGGCGCTGACAAGGACACCGTCATGGCCATCAAGGAAGCCAAGGTGGGCGAAGGCAACGAGCTCGTTGCCGCCAACTACGAGAAGCTGGAGTCCGAAACTGGCAGCGTGTCCTCGCCGCGCATCATCAAGGATGGCAAGGACATCCCGGAGGATGAGAACACGTCCATCATGGAATGGGTTGACCTCGTCCTGGATAAGTAGCGATTGAGTAAATAACGCGCCCCATCTCGCGATTTGGTTCGCGAATTGGGGCGCGATATATTGTTACGAGTTGCAACCGTGAAGGTTGTACCTCGTATGAGGGGCTATGGCGCAGTTGGTAGCGCACCACACTGGCAGTGTGGGGGTCACGGGTTCGAATCCCGTTAGCTCCACTTTAAAATTCAATACCGCCTTGGGGCTATGGCGCAGTTGGTAGCGCACCACACTGGCAGTGTGGGGGTCACGGGTTCGAATCCCGTTAGCTCCACCGCTGGCCGTCTCCGTGAAGGGAGGCGGCCTTTTCCTATGCTGGGGTGCATGGATGTTTATACCAAGTCAGTAGCGCGACCTGACCAAGCCGGCGCGGAGGCCGCGGGCCTGCGCTGGTTAGCAGCCGCACGTAAGGACGTCGTGGTTGAGGTCGCGGGGCTGACGGATTCGACGATTAGTACGCGTCGCGTAGCGCAGGCGCGTCCGAGCGCACAGGCAGCGCGTACCTTCGGTGCGGCGCTTCGCGAGGTACATGAGTCAGGTGCTTCGGCCTTCGGTGCTCCGCCCGAGGGATGGGAAGGTGCGAACTTCATTGGGCGCGTGGAGCAGCCCTGTGAACCATGCTCGAGTTGGGGAGAGTTTTACGCGCAGCAGCGCGTACTTCCCTTTGTGGTGACGCTGCCGCAGGAGCTTCGCGACGTCACCCAGCGCGCCACCGATGCCTTTCAATCAGCGTCCTGGGATGTGGCGCCTGCGCGGATCCATGGTGATTTGTGGGCGGGCAACGTGCTCTTTACTGCGGACTCGGCAGTCATGATTGACCCAGCTGCGCATGGCGGGCACCCGTGGACAGACCTAGCCATGCTGGAGCTTTTTGGCACGCCGTATTATGAGGAGATTCTGCGCGGTTATGGGGTGCCGGCAGAATACGAAAAGTGGGTGCCGATGCACCAGCTGCACCCCTTGGCGGTTCACGCTACGACGCATGGGCCTGCCTATTACGGACCTTTAGGCAGGGCGGCACAAGCCACGATTGAGCTCCTCAGCTAGGTGTGGGATCGCCGATGTGCCCGCTGACCGTGGTGTGGTTGGCGGGTTTCGGCGTCTCGGCGTGGGTGCGAAGCTTCAGCTCGCACCCGGTGGGTCGGGTGGTTGGCCTGTTGTTTGTCGTGCTGCTTTCTCAGAAGCGAGTCTGGTTGTGGCTTCTTGGTATTCGGGCATGGCGGTAATTGGCACACCCCAGGGCGGGATGTAGCTCACCCCGGTGTTCAGCCGGAACATGTAGCCCCTGCCGGTGGGGCGTTTGGGGTCATCGTCGTTAATGCTGTTGTGGTAGGCGCATAGGAAGGTGAGGTTTTTGAGGTTGGTGAAACCTCCTGCTTGCCAGGGGATGAGGTGGTGGACTTCGCAGTAATCAGCGGGTTTGTTGCAGCCGGGCCTAGAGCAGGTTTGGAATTCAGCTGCCAGGCTGATGCGTTGTTTCCAGCTGGCATGCCGCTTAATCCGGTAGGAGTTCACCGGGCCTTCAAGGGGGTGGATGATGGTGGCGTAGCCAATCTCGGCAAACTTGTAGGCCAAAAAGTCTGCGCCGGTCATGCGTGCGCCGTTGGTGAGGTTAAGTTCGATTTCCTCCCCATCCCCGTTGATGATTTGGTCGAGTTCGTTGAGGGTGACAACGACTTGGGCATGTACGGCGGGTTTGGTGCCAATACCGCCGGTGACAATGACGGTGCGGGCGGCATCAAGCAGGTTTGTTTTATTAACGGATTCTAGGGTTCCGCGGATATCGGCGATGACGGTCGGGGCGTCGGTGATGGTGATGGAGTTAGGTCCCTTGGAGCGGTAGGTGAAGCGGACTCCGGGTTTAGCTACACGTTTGGCACGAAGCTCCTTTAAGCGCTTGGTGGCAACCTGGCGGATTTTGTGGGCGGGGGTGCCGGCAAGCTTGATGCGGAGGTTCCAGGCATCGAGGTCTTTTTTCACGCGTGCGGTGTAGGACTCGATCAGGGTGAGAATGCTAAGGCTATGTTGTTGTGCGACCGCGGCGGCGCGTGCTTTGCGTTGTTTGCCGGTGAAGCGAGTGTGCCCGAAGTAGGTGCGGTGAAGGTGGGCGAGTTCTGTGGCATCGGCTGGGTCGGCGCCGAGCGCGCGAAGCTCGTCGGGTGAGCTGGATGCTTGTTCCACTAGCGCGATCCCCGAGTTGCGGTAGTGGAAGTAGGTTTCTAATACCCCCATGACCACAGAGACTAAAACAGGCCCACCAACCCCGCAACCGCAAGGCGGCTATTGAGGGCCGGGAGGCATGACACGCTTGTGGGCGCCTTGGCGCCAGAGGGTTTCGATGCGTTCCTGGGCGTCGGCAGGCACGGCCTTGCCTTCGAGGTAATCATCAATGTGGGTATAGGTGACGCCGAGGGCTTCTTCGTCCGAAAGCAGCGGGCGATCATCCTCAAGGTCCGCAGTAGGGATCTTTGTCCACGTGGATTCAGGTGCACCGAGGTGCTCAAGAAGCTGGGCGCCCTGGCGCTTGTTGAGGCCGGCTAACGGGATGAGATCGGCGGCGCCGTCTCCCCACTTGGTGAAGAATGCAGTGACGTTTTCGGCGGCATGGTCACTACCAATTACCAGGGCGCCGACCTCCCCGGCCACCGCGTACTGGGCAGCCATGCGGAGGCGGGCCTTGAGGTTGCCGCGGTTGAAATCGCCGAGTGTGGAAGCCTCGAGAGCAGTAGCAACCGCGCTATTGAGGGCAGCTGTGGCTTCAGCGATATTGATGGTCAGGCGGTAATCGGGCTGGATGAAGTCGAGCGCTACCTGGGCATCCTCCTCATCTGCCTGCACGCCGTGGGGGAGGCGAAGCGCCCAGAAATGCGCGCCCTCGACGCGTTCGACGGCCAGCTGCGCCAAGCGGCCAGCTAGCGTGGAATCCTGGCCGCCGGAAATGCCGAGGACGTAGCCTTTCGCGCCGGTGGTACGAAGGTAGTCGGCGAGGAATGTGACGCGGCGCTCAACCTCCTCCGCTGGATCGATCAAGGGCTTGGTACCCAGGGCTTTTATGATGTCCTGCTGGAGGTTTGTGGATTCGTGTGACATGACGACCATGGTAGCCGCCTGCGACAATATGCACTCGTGAACAAAGATTCTTACGTGTTGGTCATCGCTGGCGTGGCAGCGCTGGGGGGTCTCCTCTTTGGCTATGACACCGGCGTCATGTCTGGCGCACTGCTCTTTGTGGGCTCAGAGTTCGATATGTCAGCACACCAGGAGGGGTTGGTGACCTCAATGCTGCTCGTCGGGGCTGCCGTGGGTGCGCTGGCTGCGGGGCGTGTTGCGGATAGGATGGGCCGACGTCGCGCGCTTATCCTCGGCGGCCTTATCTTCCTTGCGGGATCGGTGTGGTGCGCATTGGCGGGTTCGACGACGGAACTTGCCACGGCCCGCGCAGTCTTGGGGCTAGCAGTAGGCGCAGTGTCCATAGTGTCGCCGATGTACATCTCAGAAATCACTCCGGCCGCGGTGCGTGGGCGGATGGTGTCACTGAACACGCTCATGATTGTGGTAGGTCAGCTAGTGGCTTATGGGGTGAACTCCGCGCTTGCCTCAACGGGCAGCTGGCAGTGGATGCTGGGACTCGCGGCGGTGCCGGGTGCCGCGCTGGCCATTGGAATGTTCTTCTTGCCTGATACGCCGGTATGGCTGGCCTCGCAGGGCCGTCATGATGACGCGGCCGCTGTGCGCGCACGGGTAGGGGCGGGGGAGGAGAAGGGGGCGTCGCCAAGCACAGGCGAATGGGCCGCACTGTCCGCGCACAGGTGGATGCGCTGGGCGGTCGGGCTGGCCATGCTCATGGGGCTGACGCAGCAGATTACGGGCGTTAATGCGATTGTGTACTTCGCGCCGACCATGATGAATCAGGTGGGCTTGTCGACGACAAGCTCGGTGTACACGTCCATGGTGATCGGCGTGGTGTCGGTTATTGCCTGCGTGGTCGGTATGCGCGTTGTAGACCGCGTGGGGCGGCGTCGCCTGCTCATGGTTGGGCTGGGTGGCAACGTAGTATCGCTCGTGGTGCTTGCAGTGGTGTACCACTTCGCGCAGGATTCGACACCGCTGGCTATGGTGTCGTTGGCCTGCATGGCGGCGTTCATCGCGTGCCAACAAGCGGCGGTGTCACCGGCAACGTGGCTCCTTATTTCTGAGATCGTGCCGGCGCAGGTACGCGGTTTGGGAATGGGCATTGCGGGCTTGGCCCTGTGGGTGAGCAACTGGGTGGTAGCGCAGTTCTTCCTGCCGGTGGTGGAGTGGCTTGGCGGTTCACTAGCGTTTGGCGTCTTTGCGGTGTTGGGCGTGGTAGCGCTGGGCTATACGCGCGCGCTCGTACCGGAAACGATGGGCAAGACGCTGGGTGAGGTCTCCGAGGAATTGCGGTCGAAATACTCTCAAGCGTGAGTGTTTTGGTAATGACGCGCTTGTGCGGTAACATTTTTCCTCGTGTCATTGCTGGGCCCTTCGCCCGGCTATGCTTTGAACTAACCACTCGCATGAAGTTTGCGCATAACGAAAGGAGCGCCCGATGAAGGTTCGCAAGTCGCTTCGGTCGCTGAAGAAGAAGCCGGGCGCCCAGGTTATTCGCCGCCACGGTAAGGTCTTCGTGATCAACAAGAAGGATCCGCGCTTCAAGGCTCGCCAGGGCTAAGAATCGAGGGATTCTCATTCCGCCTCCTCCACTTAATTTGGGGGAGGCGGAATTTTTTTATGCCCGTCTGCCTCGCCAAATTAGCTCCGATGAATATAATTATCGGGTGGGGTTAGAACATTCCCCAGCGGACAATAGAAAGAAGAAATAGCGTATGAAAAGGCGTATCGCGGCGGCGATGTGTGCTGCCGTCGTTGGGTTCTCGGCACCGGTGGCCCACGCTGTAGACATTGATTTGGTCAGTACGGCTGACCCGTCACTGGGCATCAATGATCCCTCTTGCGTAGCGAGCGGTGAGGTACGTGAGCCGGTTGTGCTCATACATGGAACATCTGACAATGCTTCTACGTGGGACGAACTCATCCCAGTTCTGCAAGACCGAGGGATGTGCGTGTGGGCGTTTGACTACGGGGCTTATGATGTGACGCTGCAGAACGCAAGTGCACGCACGAAGGGGATCGCCGACCTCGACGAGTCGGCGCGTGAGGTCGCAGAACAGATTGACTATGTACGGGAAGTAACCGGAAGCGAGAAGGTGAACCTCGTGGGGCACTCGCAGGGCGGGTTGCACATTAAGACCTACACCCAGATGTATGGCTCGCCGGAACATGTTTCCCATGCGGTGGCACTAGGCGGCAATTTCCACGGCACCACGCTCGACGGTATGGGGACGGTGTTGGCGAAGATGATTGCGGCCATGCCGAACTTGGCGCGCTTCTTTGCAAGCAGCGCTGGTATTCAGCAGGTGGTGGGGTCTGAGTTTATGGAGAATCTCAATGCCTTGCCGGATACAGCGCCGGGCCCGTTGTATACCTCGATTTACTCGCCTGCTGATGTCACCGTGACGCCCAACTCGACCTCTGTGCTGGAAGCTGTGGGCGGCGCTGACGTGGTTAATATCGACCTCGGTGAGCTGTGTGGGGCAGAGCCGCTACATCCAGATTTGCCTCGAGACACCACGGTGATGAGCCAAGTGCTTTTCGGTTTGACCCGCGAAGAGGGGCAGGGGCCGGACCCGTCAACGTGTACGAGGGGCTGAGGTCTCCTGACTGCTTCGTGAATCAGACTTACCGGGCGCGGCGCGGGCCGCGCCCGTTTGTGGTGTTTGCCACAAAACTGGTGAACGTTTGGTTAACTTGCGGGAAATACCACCCGTGTAGTTACGGCGTTGGTGATGAAGTGGGGTGTGCAAGGTCAACATGTGGGGGCTGGGGGGCTTACGTCCTGGGAATATCATCGTTGTAACTACTACATGTAGTGTCAGTTGCGGGGTTTCGGCACAAAGTATAGTGTCGTTGATGTTGCTCAGGCGGCGGCCCTACACCGCGTAGCCAGAGCTAAAAGTCACTCAGCAGAATTCATTAGTCACTACGTGTGCAGCGTCAAAGGAAACCGTCACATGAGCATCACTCTCTACACCAAGCCCGCCTGCGTTCAGTGCAACGCCACCAAGAAGGCTCTCGACCGCGCCGGTCTTGAGTACGACATGGTGGACATCTCCATGGACGACGAGGCTCGCGACTACGTCATGGCTCTGGGCTACGTCCAGGCACCGGTCGTCGAGGCCAACGGCGAGCACTGGTCTGGCTTCCGTCCTGACCGCATCAAGAGCCTGAGCTCCTTGGCGGCAACTGCATAAAATTTCGTTATGTTGGTCGTGTATTTCTCTTCCGCCACGGAAAATACCCACCGCTTCGTTGAGAAGCTCGGCCTTCCTAGCGTCCGCATCCCGCTGCGCCTGACTGATGAGCCGCTTATCGTCAACGAACCCTACGTCTTGGTGTGTCCGACGTATGGGGGAGGGGCGTCGATAAGCAAGCAGAACACGAGGCCTGTACCCAAGCAGGTCATACGTTTCCTTAATAACGAGCACAACCGCAGCTTTATCCGTGCGGTCGTGGCCGGAGGAAACAGCAATTTCGGTACCGACTTTGGCAAGGCCGGCGATGTCATCGCCGCCAAGTGTAAGGTGCCTTATGTGTACCGTTTCGAACTTCTTGGTACCGAGGAAGATGTCACAATTTGCCGCGAAGGCCTGCTGGCCAACGCCGCAGCCTTAGGCCTTGCAGCCTAGGGCTTCTCCTATGTATTCCCTGTAGATTTTCGTCTCTCCAATTTCGCCATAACAAAGAAAGGCCCGTGAACGTCGTGACCACGCAACTGGGTAAGACCGTCGCCGAACCTGTGAAGCCTGAAGAGCAGCTGGACTATCACGCGCTGAACGCACTGCTCAATCTGTATGACGAGAACGGCAAGATTCAGTTCGACAAGGACCGTGAGGCCGCGAACCAATTCTTCCTCCAGCACGTCAACCAGAACACCGTCTACTTCCATGACCTGGAAGAAAAGATGCACTACCTGGTGGAAAACAAGTACTACGAGCCGGAGCTGCTCGAGCAGTACGATTTCGACTTCATTAAGTCCCTCTTCAAGCGTGCATACTCCTACAAGTTCCGCTTCAAGTCCTTCCTGGGTGCCTACAAGTACTACACCTCTTACACGCTGAAGACCTTTGACGGCCGCCGCTACCTCGAGCGCTTCGAAGATCGCGTGTCCATGACGGCACTTTTCCTTGCAGACGGCGATACCGAGGTGGCTGAGCACCTCGTGGATGAAATCATGACCGGCCGTTTCCAGCCGGCGACCCCGACCTTCCTCAATGCTGGCAAGGCCCAGCGTGGCGAGCTCGTATCCTGCTTCCTGCTGCGCATCGAAGACAACATGGAGTCCATCGGTCGCTCCATCAACTCCGCACTGCAGCTGTCCAAGCGCGGTGGTGGCGTAGCACTGCTGCTGACCAACATCCGCGAATCGGGCGCACCGATCAAGCACATCGAAAACCAGTCGTCCGGCGTCATTCCGGTGATGAAGCTTCTGGAGGATTCCTTCTCCTATGCCAACCAGCTGGGCGCACGCCAGGGCGCTGGTGCGGTGTACCTCAACGCACACCACCCAGACATCATGAACTTCCTTGATACCAAGCGTGAAAACGCGGATGAAAAGATCCGTATCAAGACCTTGTCGCTGGGAATCGTCGTTCCGGACATCACCTTCGAGCTGGCCCGCAAGAACGATGACATGTACCTATTTAGCCCGTATGACGTCGAGCGCGTCTACGGCAAGCCTTTCGCAGATATCTCTGTCACTGAGCACTACGAAGAGATGGTGGAGGATCCGCGGATCCGCAAGAAGAAGATCAACGCCCGTCACTTCTTCCAGACCATCGCAGAGCTGCAGTTCGAGTCCGGCTACCCGTACATCATGTTTGAGGACACCGTAAACCGCGCGAACCCGGTCAAGACCGGCCGTATCAACATGTCGAACCTGTGCTCTGAGATTCTGCAGGTGAATGCTCCTTCCGAGCTCAATGAAGACCTGACCTACAAGACCTTGGGCAGTGACATCTCCTGCAACCTGGGATCGCTCAACATTGCGGCCACCATGGATTCCCCTGACTTCGCGCTGACTGTGGAAACCGCCATCCGTGGCCTGACTGCAGTGGCGGATAAGACGTCCATTAACTCCGTGCCGTCGGTGCGCAAGGGCAACGATGATTCCCATGCCATCGGCTTGGGCCAGATGAACCTGCACGGCTACCTCGGTCGCGAGCACATCGAGTATGGCTCCGAGGAAGGCTTGGACTTCACCAACGCTTACTTCGCGGCCATCATGTACGCCGCACTGCGAGCATCCAACAAACTGGCTCGTGAGCGCGGCGAGTACTTCACGGAGTTCCCCCAGTCCGAGTATGCAAGTGGTGAATTCTTCGACCGCTATGACCCGGCTGATTTCGTGCCCCGCACCGAGCGCGTCAAGGAGCTGTTCGCGGCTTCCTCCATTCACACGCCGACGGCGGAGGAGTGGGCGCAGTTGAAGGAGGACGTCGCCAAGCACGGCATCTACAACCGTAACCTGCAGGCGGTGCCGCCGACTGGTTCGATTTCCTACATCAACAACTCGACCTCGTCTATCCACCCGATTGCCTCCAAGATCGAAATCCGTAAGGAAGGCAAGATTGGCCGCGTCTACTACCCGGCGCCGCACATGGATAACGACAACCTTGAGTACTTCAAGGATTCCTACGAGATCGGTTACGAGAAGATCATCGACACCTACGCCGTTGCCACCAAGTACGTGGACCAGGGTTTGTCGCTGACCTTGTTCTTCAAGGACACCGCCACCACCCGTGACATCAACCGCGCCCAGATTTATGCCTGGCGTAAGGGCATTAAGACCCTCTACTACATCCGCCTGCGCCAGATGGCGTTGGAGGGAACTGAGGTTGAGGGCTGCGTATCCTGCATGCTGTAGACCTTTGAGTTAGGTCTCTTTCGCACGTGCCTCCGTGAGGATGGCGCGTGCGATTTTTTCTGCCTCGTTCGCGTCACCACTATGGATTGCGTGCGCTAAATCCAGGTGGAGGCGGGCCGTTCCCGCAGTGGGGTTGCGCTTGCGCGAGCCAAACACCGAGCGTCCGCGCACCATGGATAAAAGGAACGGGCTTAATGCCGCAAACATCTCATTGCCCGATGCATGCAGCACCATGGTGTGGAAGCGCAGGTCGGTTGCGAGTTGCTCGCCGACTCGCCGCGCGGGCGTGTCCTCAAAAGCATGCAAGCGCTGTGCCAGCTCGAGGATCTCCTCCTTGTCTGCCTGTGAACCATGCTGAGCTGCAAGGGACGCTGCAGTAGGTTCGATGGCCAGGCGCAGCTCATTGAGGGAACTGCGCTGCCCGTCCCGCGACTTCTCCGAGTTCAGGCGCCACGTGATGATGGAGGAATCGTAGACGGCCCACTCGCTAATCGGCAGCACCGTAATGCCGACGCGCCGCGAGGACGCCACCATGCCCAGTTGCTCAAGAGCGCGCATCGCTTCGCGGGCAACCGTGCGTGAGATATCAAAGCGCTGACAAATATCGTTCAGGGTAAAACGTTCACCAGCGGGGAGGGTGCCGCTGACGATGTCTGATCCCATGGTGTCCAGCACGGTGCTTAGCAGCGGAGTGTGGGGCTCTTGCGTAGTCGCCACGATGCCAATACCTCCCCCTGCGTGGGTAACGCGAACTCGGAACACATAAAACGCCAGTATAAATTAGCCCGTTGTCGCTACTGGATGCATGGGGAGTAGCGACACTTACCGGAATGCAGGCCAAGTGGGTACGATGGTCACAGGAACACTCAGACTAGAAAGACGAGGTAACGCGCGTGTCTCACGAGTATGACGACTACATCGCCAGCCACGAGGCTCCGGTGAAGGCGGTCAACTGGAATACCGTCCCGGATGAGAAAGATTCCGAGGTGTGGGACCGTCTCACGGGTAACTTCTGGCTCCCGGAAAAGGTTCCGGTGTCTAATGACATCCCCAGCTGGAAGACGCTGACGGAGAAGGAACAGGAGACCACCATGCGTGTCTTCACCGGTCTGACGCTCTTGGATACCATCCAGGGCACCGTGGGTGCGGTATCGCTGCTTCCCGACGCCGTCACGCCGCACGAAGAGGCCGTCCTCACCAACATCGCTTTTATGGAGTCGGTGCACGCGAAGTCCTACTCCAACATCTTCATGACCTTGGCGTCGACTCCGATGATCAACGATGCGTTCCGCTGGTCTGAGGAAAACGAGAACCTTCAGCGCAAAGCGAAAATCGTCATGTCCTACTACCAGGGCGATGACCCGTTGAAGAAGAAGGTCGCTTCCACGCTGTTGGAGTCCTTCCTCTTCTACTCCGGCTTCTTCCTGCCGATGCACTTCTCGTCGCGCGCCAAGTTGACGAACACGGCCGATATCATTCGCCTCATCATTCGCGATGAGGCCGTGCATGGCTACTACATCGGCTACAAATTCCAACAGGGCTACAAGCAGCTCTCCCCGGAGCGTCAGGAAGAGATGAAGGGCTACGCCTTCGATCTTCTCTATGACCTCTACGAGAATGAGATTGACTACACCGAGGATCTCTACGACGAGCTGGGGTGGACTGAGGACGTTAAGCGCTTCCTGCGCTACAACGCCAACAAGGCCCTCAACAACCTTGGTTTCGAGGGCCTTTTCCCAGCAGACGAAACCCGTGTCTCCCCGGCCATCCTCTCTTCGCTGTCGCCGAACGCGGATGAGAACCACGACTTCTTCTCTGGCTCAGGTTCCTCCTATGTCATTGGTAAGGCGGAGGAGACGACCGATGACGACTGGGATTTCTAAAGAAAACCTACAGTCTGATACGACAATGTCCGCCGCGATAGGACGCTAGTCACTTCCGCAACAGCGCGCATCCCGGCTGCGGGCATGACACGCACCTACCGGAAGGATCAATCGAAAGGTTGATTCTTTCAGGGGGTGCGTTTTCCGCGTTTTTAGCCGACTGCACCCCCTCTGCTGTGTTCTGGATCACCGGGCATGTGCGTTCTGGAGTGGGCGTCGTCGCAGCGGCTGCCATCGTGCAGGCAGTTCGTGGACATCTCCTGCTCCAAACGGGGCTAGCAACGTTGGTAGAAGTTTAGGGAGCGCTGGAAATTTGCCTGCGCGGTGCCCTAATATAAGGCAGGTAAACCTAGGTGTTTGATCATGTGGATCGTTGCGCGAGATCTTGCGCTGCGCATCACGTGGTGAGGCACTTGTTCTTCAGGAGGATTTTATGACCGCTGTGGCGCCACGGCTCGACGATTACGTCGCGCCCACACGTCCAGAGCCGACTGGTAACGCTAAGACTGGTTCCAAGGCTTGGACGCTACTGACCACCACTGACCACAAGCAGCTGGGCATCATGTACTTGATCATGTCCTTCAGCTTTTTCTTCCTCGGTGGCTTCATGGCCCTGCTGCTCCGTGCTGAGTTGTTCACCCCGGGTCTGCAGTTCCTGTCCAACGAGCAGTTCAACCAGCTGTTCACCATGCACGGCACCGTGATGCTGCTGCTGTTTGCAACGCCGGTTGTGTGGGGCTTTTCCAACTACGTTCTGCCCCTGCAGATTGGTGCGCCGGATGTGGCCTTCCCACGTCTGAACGCTTTCGGTTTCTGGATCACCCTGACCGGTGGTGTTGTCATGCTGCTCGGCTTCGTTACCCCGGGCGGTGCGGCTGACTTCGGCTGGACCATGTACATGCCGCTGGCTGACTCCGTGCACACCCCGGGCATCGGCGCTGACATGTGGATTGTTGGCGTTGGCGCTACCGGTGTCGGCACCATTGCCTCCGCGGTCAACATGATCACCACCATCCTGACTCTGCGTGCGCCGGGCATGACTATGTTCCGCCTGCCGGTCTTCAGCTGGTGTGTATTCACCGCGTCCGTCATCGTTCTGATGATCTTCCCGCTGCTGACCGCCGCTGCCCTCGGTGTTCTGTATGACCGCAAGCTGGGCGGCCACATCTACGACTCCGCTAACGGCGGTGCCATCCTGTGGCAGCACCTGTTCTGGTTCTTCGGCCACCCAGAGGTCTACGTCCTCGCTATCCCGTTCTTCGGTGTTATTTCTGAGGTCGTCCCGGTCTTCTCCCGTAAGCCGGTCTTCGGCTACATCGGCCTAGTCTTCGCCGTTCTTGCCATCGGTGCACTCTCCATGGCTGTGTGGGCTCACCACATGTTCGTGACCGGCGCCATTCTGCTGCCGTTCTTCTCCTTCATGACCTTCCTGATTGCGGTTCCGACCGGTGTGAAGTTCTTCAACTGGGTCGGCACCATGTGGAAGGGACACATCACCTGGGATACCCCGATGATCTTCGCCATGGGCTTCCTGTCTACCTTCCTCTTCGGCGGTATGACCGGTATTATGCTGGCTTCCCCGGCTCTGGACTTCCACCTGGCTGAGTCCTACTTCCTTATCGCTCACTTCCACTACACCCTGTTCGGTACCGTGGTGTTCTCCGCCTTCGCTGGCCTCTACTTCTGGTTCCCGAAGATGACCGGCCGCATGCTGGATGAGCGTCTGGGCAAGATTCACTTCTGGCTGACCTTCATCGGCTTCCACGGCACCTTCCTGATTCAGCACTGGGTCGGCAACATGGGTATGCCGCGTCGTTACGCCGACTACCTGGAGTCGGACGGCTTCACGGTCTTCAACCAGATTTCCACCATCTTCTCCTTCGTCCTGGGTGCTTCGGTTATCCCGCTCATCTGGAACGTCTTCAAGTCCTGGCGCTACGGTGAAATTGTTACCGTGGACGACCCGTGGGGCTACGGCAACTCCCTGGAGTGGGCTACCTCCTGCCCGCCGCCGCGCCACAACTTCGTCTCCCTGCCGCGTATCCGCTCTGAGCGTCCGGCCTTCGAGCTGCACTACCCGCACATGGTTAAGCGCATCCGTGAGGAAGCACACTACGGCCACTAATCCTGCGGGCCCCGCGCTTCAGTCCAGCTAGCCACTCGCTAGCCCGGACAGGTGCGAAGAAATACGCGAACTCCTGAAAACGCCGCCTCCCCATCACCGCGATGGGGAGGCGGCGTTTGTCGTGTGTGCCGTCTGTAATGATTAGGGGGTCGTCTGCGGACGAAAGGGACATGCGATAATGACAGCGTGGATAACCAGAACGATCACCCTAACCAGACTGCCTTCGCCGTTGTGACAACGTCCGGTCCGGACAAGCCAGGTGTCTCTGCGGCCTTCTTCCGCGTCCTTGGTTCCTATAACGTTGAGCTTGTCGACGTCGAGCAGGCCATCTTCTCCGGGCGCATCTCCTTGTCGGCCTACGTGCGCGTTGATAGGTCGCGCGTGGAGGCGATGGAGAAGGGACTACGCAATACCCTCAGCATCTATGCTCAGTCGCTCACCGTGGAGCTACGCGCGGATGAAGCCACTTCTCGCCCGCGGTCCACGCACGTGGTCGTGGTGCTCGGCCGCCAACTCAATGCCAGCCACGTCTCTGCGATTGCGCAGGAGCTGGCCAACTTTAACGCCAACATTGACCGCATTCGCGGGCTCTCGACATCCCCGCTTAACGGCCTCGAGCTTTACATCACCGTTGATGGTTCTGCCGACCCCGTGCGCGCCGCGTTAGCCCGTCTCGCCACCGCGCAGGGCGTCGACATTGCCATTGAGCGCTCCGGCCTTCAGCGCCGCTCCAAGCGCCTGATCTGCTTCGATTGCGATTCCACGCTTATTCAGGGCGAGGTCATCGAAATGCTCGCCTCCCATGCCGGTAAAGAGGCAGAGGTGGCTGCGGTGACCGAGCGCGCTATGCGCGGAGAGTTGGATTTCGAAGAATCCCTCCGTGAGCGCGTAGCCGCCTTGGCTGGTCTTCCGGAATCCGTAATCGCGCAGACCGCCGCCGATATTGAGCTCACTCCGGGTGTGCGCACCACCATCCGTACGCTGAAGCGCATGGGCTACCGCGTGGCGGTCGTATCCGGCGGCTTTATCCAAGTCCTTGAGGGTCTAGCAGCGGAGCTCGACCTTGACTACGTTCGCGCCAATACCTTGGAAATTGAAGATGGCAAGCTTACTGGCCGGGTCATCGGGGACGTTGTCGACCGCAAGGCTAAGGAAAACTTCCTTCGTGAGTTCGCCGCCGATTCTGGTTTGAGCATGCGACAAACGGTTGCAGTAGGCGATGGTGCCAATGACATTGACATGATTTCTGCCGCGGGCCTTGGCATTGCCTTTAACGCCAAACCTGCGCTGCGTGAGGTTGCGGACACCTCCGTTAACCATCCGTATATGGATGAAATCCTGCAAATTCTGGGCATTCCCATGGAAGAGGTCGTCGTTGACTAGTCTTCGCGAGGCTCACCGCCGGCTCGTCGAAGCCTGCAGTGAGCGCAGCTGGCGCGATGATCCTGAGGACCCTGACAAGCCAGAGACCGTCCAGGCCATGCAGATTGCGCTGAACCTGCCCAAGCAGGATCCGCCGAGCCGCACGGAGGTGCTGGAGGCGGCGGCGAGGGCCGTCGTCAAGCTCTGCTTGGATGAACGCGCCGGCCAAGAGGGCGCCTTCGCTGAAGCACTGGGACAGTGGTACGGGCATCGCATCCGCAAGGTCGCGCGACGCGCTCGCAACAAGGCATGGCGCGACGTGCAGGGCTTGCCCGGCGTGACGGTGGCAGATCGCGCCCGAGCCTTCGTGCCTTCTGCGGTCTCCGAGGTGGATCCGCTCGTGGCCAAGCTGCAGATCGGTCACACAGATCTGCCGAAGGATGCACCGCAGCCGGCGCTTTGCGACGTCCCCCTCATCCTCATCGATGCCTCCCTCGAGATGAGCGCAGGCAAGGCCGCAGCCCAGGTGGGGCATGGCTCCATGCTGTTGGCCGCGGCGATGAGCTTTGACGAGGTGGAAAAGTGGGCAGCACAGGACTTTGCGCTGTGCGTGCGAGAGGTAGATCCCGAGGACTTCGTTGAGGCCTGCGGCCGGCAAAACGCCGTGGTGGTCCGAGACGCGGGTTTTACCGAAGTGGCACCGGACTCCGCCACGGTGTGCGCGTTGCGCCGTCCTTAACGTGCTTCGATGAGTCGCTTGAGCGCGCCGCGGACGACTTCCGGGTCGGTGGTGTGCCACATCTGCGGCATGGAATCACACAGGTATGAGCCATAGCGCTTGGTCACGAGGCGGTTATCAAGCACAGCGACAACACCGCGGTCATCGACAGAGCGCAGAAGCCTGCCCGCACCCTGCGCCATGAGCAGCGCTGCATGCGTGGCGGAGACCTCCATGAAACCGTTCCGGCCCGCTGCCTTCGCGGCCTCGGTGCGGGCTTGCATGAGGGGGTTATCCGGGCGGGGGAAGGGGATGCGATCAATGAGCACAAGCGAGCAGGAAGGGCCGGGCACGTCGACTCCCTGCCACAAGCTCAACGTGCCAAAGAGGCAGGAATTCTCGTTCTTGGTGAATTTTTCCACCAGCGCACCGATAGAGTCCTCACCTTGGAGGAAAATATCGAAGGGAATCTGTGGCTTGAGCTCCTCAGCGGCCTGCTGGGCAGCGCGGCGCGAAGAGAATAACCCCAGGGTGCGCCCGCCCGCGGCCATGATGAGCTCGCGTATTTCCTCGATGGTGTCCGGACTTAGCCCGTCGCGGCCCGGCTGCGGCAAGTGGCTCGCGGTGTACAGGATGCCGCTGCGCGCGGGGTTGAAAGGATAGCCCACGTCGAGGGAATCCCACGTTCCTTTTGGCAGGCCCCACTGCGCAGCCATGGCATCGAAGCGACCCCCTAGGGCGAGGGTCGCGGAGGTGAGAACCACGGTCTGCTCGCCGAAGAGTTTCTCGTGCAACATGCCAGCGATGGATAGCGGTGCGACGGCGAGGGTATCGGTAAGCGTGCGTTCGTCGCGCTCCAGCCACACCACATCCGCGTGCGCGGCCGGATCCCCGGTGGCGAAGACATCGAGAATGCGGGCGATAGCTTCAACGAGAGTATTGAGGTGGTTGGCCAGGTTTTGGCGCTCGGCAAATTTCTCAGGGTCGTTGGCCTGCTCTCCCTCTGGGGTGCGGGCGATGGTCTCCCGGCAGGAGGAAAGTGTATCTGCCAGCGCCATGAGCTGGTTTTTGGCTTCATCTGGAAGGTCGGTCCAGCGGCCGGGCAGGAATTCCCCTAGGAGCTGGGTAAGCTCGGCTGCTTGTTCGCTCAAGCGCTGGTCTTTGCCATTGGCACCCAGGGCCTTGGCGCGGGTTGCAGCCATCTTGAGGGCACGGCCGGTAATTTCTGAGGTTGACACTGAGGTGATGCGGCCGTCAAGCTCGTGGGCCTCATCGATGATGACAACGTCGTGATCCGGCAGGATATTCACGTCTGCAACGGCGTCGATAGCCAGCAGCGCATGGTTGGTGACTACCACGTCGACGTCAGCAGCGCGGCGCCGCGCCAGCTCCGCGAAGCAGTCCTCACCGTGCGGACAGCGTGTTGCCCCAACACACTCAGCAGAGGTTACTGAGACTTGCCGCCAGGCTAGATCCGGCACGCCCGGCTCGAGGTCCTCGCGGTCACCAGTATCCGTATCCTCAGCCCACTCGTAGACGCGCTGGACGTGGCGGCCCAGGTGGGAGGGCGAATCGGCGGCATCGAGCAGGGCCTCTTCATCTTCCAGTTCGGAGGCGCGGGCAACCTTATTGAGGCAGACATAATTGGAACGGCCCTTCATGATGGCGAAGGTCGGCTTCTTCTCCAGGTGGGGCTCGAGGGCCTCGGCCAAGCGTGGAAGATCGCGTTCCACCAGCTGACGCTGCAAGGCCAAGGTAGCGGTCGACACGATAACGGTGCTGCCGGTTTCCTGGGCATGCTGGAACGCCGGCACGAGGTAAGCCAACGATTTACCGGTACCGGTGCCTGCCTGTACCGCGAGGTGGCGCTCCTTCTCTAGGGCGGAAGTGACCGCTTCGGCCATGCGCACTTGGCCATCGCGCCGGGCACCGCCGAGGGCGGCGACGGCGGCGTCGAGAAGATCAACCGTTGCTGAGTGCTCGTCCATTTGCCCCAGTGTAGTGCCCGGCTAACGCCGGGCGGAGCCGGTGTGTCTTTAGGAGGTGAAGCCGATGAAACGCGTCGGCACCGCCGGTTCATCGCGAGTGAGCGCCAGGCCTTCCCACGGCAGAGTCGTGATGGCGGTGGCGAGGTAGTCACGGGACTCGTAGAGGGAGGGCAGTCCGTCAACAATTTCCCCATCGCGCATGAGCGGCACGGTCATGGCGCGGGCAGTGAGGGTGCCGGTGTCTGGATCCTCGGCGTCGAAAGGCAGCACGAGCTCCTCGACGGCCACCCCGGAAGAGCGGTATGTGCGCAGCGCACGTTTGGCTCCTCCGTGGGATTTCTTGGAGGAGGAGCGTTTGGCCACCGGATGACCATCGACTTCCACGACCTTGTACACCATGCCGGCAGTCGGCGCGCCCGAACCAGTCACCACCGAGGTGCCCACGCCATAGACATCGACGGGGTCTCCGCGCAGGCCGGCGATGGCAAACTCGTCGAGGTCGGAGGAAACCACGATCTTGGTGTTGTGGTTACCCAGGTCATCGAGCTGCTTACGCACGCGGCGCGTTACCGCAGCCAAATCGCCTGAGTCGATGCGCACGCCGCCGAGTTCCGGGCCAGCAACCTTCACGGCGGTCTCCACACCCTTGGTGATGTCATAGGTATCGACCAGCAGCGTGGTGCCTACGCCGAGGGTTTCGATCTGGCCGCGGAATGCAGCTTCCTCGTTCGGGGTGCCGTCCTCGTTGACGTGCGCCAGAGTCCAGGAGTGCGCCGCCGTGCCAGAGACCGGAATGTCGTAGCGGTAGCCTGCCTCGAGGTTGGAGGTGGCCTCAAAGCCTGCCAAGTAGGCGGCGCGCGCAGACGTTACCGCGGCGTATTCGTGCGCTCGGCGTGAGCCCATCTCAATAATCGGGCGGCCATCAGCAGCCACGACCATACGTGAGGCGGCCGAGGCCACCGCAGAGTCGGAATTCATGATGGAGAGAATGACCGTCTCCAAGATGAGGCACTCGCCGAAGGTACCGCGCACGGTCAACAGCGGAGAATATGGGAAGTAAATCTCACCTTCGCGGTAGCCATCAATCTGGCCAGAGAACCGGTAGTGAGCGAGGAAATTCTTAGTCTCCTCATCGAGGAAGTCCATCTCCGCCAGCTGGCGCGCGGTAAAGCGGAAATCCCGAACGGCTCGCAGCACGCGTTCGGTGCCGGCGACGACACCATAGCGGCGCTCGTTGGGCAGGCGACGGGCGAAAACCTCGCAGGTTACCTGGCGGTGAGCTGAACCATCGCGCAGGGCTGCCTGCAGCATGGTGAGCTCGTATTTATCGGTGAGCAGGGCCGTGGATCGGTCGGAAGGGACATTTCCGGCGTTCACGACGTTGTCTGAGGTATTAGTCACATCGAAGATGCTACTCAGCATGCAGCAAAAATTCAGCCAATCTATTCTTCCAGCTGGATGACTACGTAAACCTGACCATCGTTATAGGCCGCGCCGACGGCGGCGGTGGACATGCGGCGGTCCCGGAGAGCTGCGACGTGAGATGGCGACTGGCGGAAGGCCTCCACGAATTCATAGGCGCTGGCCTGGTCCAGAGGCAGGTGATGCTGCACCATCTGAATATTCTCGTCCGCTGGCTTTTCGGTCTTCGTCACCGCGTTGCACTCGGCCTTTTCGCGGGCCGCGGTCTGGCGGTCAATCAACGGCACGAGTGGGCCTTGGTTGTCTTCCGCGCGCCAGGTATTGAGGGCCTCGATAAGTTCGTTTTGGATAGTCTCCAATGTGCGCTGGATGTGGGGTGCGGGCAGCTCATAGTCGCAGGAGGCCGGCGCGGGTTCGGGGGCTGGCCTGTCATCCGAGCTTCCGCCCCGTGAAGGTGACGTCAGGCTGATCACGGCGGCTACGAGTGTGCCTCCCAGCACGAGGGTAGTGAGGATGCCTTGGAGAAGGCGAGCAAGATCCTCGCGGGATGGAGCACGGCCAGCAAGAATGTCCGCCAGGGCGGTGGGGAGAGTAAAGGAATTCATCGACGGCAGCCACCTGGAAACGATAATCACACATTGAGTCCCCGTCAGTATAGCCGCTCACAGCGCCACAGTTTTGGCTAGTGTAGAGGGCATGAATGCGCACCGAGAAACGTCCGCGGGCGTGGTGATGAGTTCGCCCATGGCCACCCCGGAATTGGATGAGGCCATTGAGGTCGACGTCGCCACGAGCGAAAACCTGCCGTGGATGTGCATCGTTTGGGATGACCCCGTCAACCTCATGAGCTACGTCTCCTATGTCTTCCAGACGGTCCTAGGCTATGACAAGAAGCGAGCCAACGAGCTCATGATGCAGGTTCACACCGAAGGTAAGGCCGCCGTCTCCAGCGGTGAGCGTGACAAGGTCGAGGCCGATGTGAAGAAGCTGCAGGTTGCGGGTCTGTGGGCCACGATGCAGCAGGCAGGCTAAGGAGAGGACAGTATGCAGGCCTGGAAGAAGAAAAAGTCCTTCATGCGCGGTGCTAAGTACACCGCTGTTTTTGAGCCCATGGAGCGCGAGGTGATCGGGGACCTCACCGCGACGGTCTCGGAAGCCATCATTGCCCGCGCCCAATCGGCACCGAAGGATGAATTGGCGGACATGGTGGATATTCCTACCGGTCACACGGAGGCGCCGGAGGACCCATCGCTTGCCCGCCTCTTCCCGGATTTTCAGAAGCCCGGCGATGAAGAGTTCGATGGCGATAATGCACTGCTGCGCTCCTTGCACGAAAACGATATTGCCCGCGCCAAGCTGGAGAATCTCCAAGTCATCAACACCGCGCTTGGCCCAACCGGCGGGGTTGAGGTCACCATCAGCGAGGAGGAAGCCCATGCCTTCCTCGCGGGGCTCAATGATCTGCGTTTGTTCGTGGCAGCAGGCGATGTCGAGCACAGCTCCCAGGGAGCGGACCGCGACACCCTCGTGGAGTGGTTAGCCTTCTGTCAGGACTCCCTGCTCAACGTCATCATGGACTAAGACCATGCGAACTGTTCCTGAGCTTGGCTTTTCCGTCGGTCACGCCACGCGTGAGGATACTGGTGTCACCGTTATCTATTGCGGTGAGCGCGGAGCCGTCGCCAGCGTTGATGTACGCGGCGGCGGTCCCGGTACGCGCGAAACTGATCTGCTAGAGCCACACAACACCGTCGAGCGCGTCCACGCGATTGTCCTCGCGGGCGGCTCGGCTTTTGGTTTGGCCGCGGCCGATGGCGTTATGCGAGGACTTGAGGAAGCCGGCATCGGGTTTCCGGTCTTCGGCGAAGATAAACCGGGCCCGCGCGTTCCCATCGTGCCCGGAGCCGTCATCTTTGACCTGCTTGCCGGTCCCCAGCGTCCCTCCGCAGAGGATGGCGCGCAGGCACTGCGTTCCGCATTGGCGGGACACGATGACACCACCGGTAGCGTCGGCGCCGGCGTGGGCGCCTGTGCAGGAAAGATTCGGGGAGGGGAGGGCAGTGCGCTTGTCGACGCCTCCCTCTACACCCTCGCCGCCGTCGTCGTTGCCAACCCCGTGGGCCAAGTGATCGATGGAGAGACCGGCCGTCTCTTTGGCGCACCTGACAAACCAGCCGTCGACGTGGGTCGCTTCGCCGCCGCGAAGAGCCTCGCGGAGGCGCACCTCAACACCACCATTGGTGCTGTACTCACGGATGCTCCTCTCACCAAGGCGCAGGCCAAGCGCCTCGCCTTGGCTGGACATGATGGCATTGCCCGTGCGGTGCGCCCGGCCCACTCGCCGCTGGACGGCGACACGCTCTTTGCCGCGGCGACGGGCAAGGTGGGGGAGACGTCGGCAAGCACGGCGGGAACCGCGCCCGGAGTCGATGCTGAGGTTCTCGCCTCCCTCAGTGCCGCGGCGGCCGATGCCGTGGAGGCTGCCATCGTAGATGCCGTGGTCAATGCCGCCCCAGGCTTGGGCTTGGAGGCGTACTCCTCGTTGCTCTCTTGCTAAAGTTGGGGCATTATGACGAGCAGTGGACCGTTTGGCCAGCAGAATTCCTATCAGCCTAACCCCTTCCAGCCCGCTCCGGATAGTGCCGGGGTAGGTCAGAAGCGCACCGTTAATGCGGGCGATTCGAAGAACTACACGCGTAAGGGGCGCCTCACAACGGCCTTGAAGCTCACCGTAGGCTTCTTGGCCATCGAGTGGATTATCCACATCATTAACTTCCTCTTCTTTGGCAATGACCTGGGGCAGTATGGCATTCACCCGCTGGACTTCAACGGCATTTGGGGAATTTTCACTGCGCCGCTGCTGCACGCCAACTTTGAGCACCTCATCGGAAACTCCCTGCCAGGAGCTATTTTCTGCTTCCTCATTGGACTGTCTGGCCGCAAGGCGTGGTGGGAAGTCACCATTATCGTCGTGCTCATCGCCGGCGTGGGCACATGGCTCCTCGGCGGGCCGGGTACCTCCCACATTGGTGCCTCGGGCATGGTCTACGGCTGGTTGGCCTACCTCATCGTGCGCGGCATTTTTAACCGCTCGCTTAGTCAGTTCCTTGTGGGCGTTGGCTTGGGCTTTGCCTACTCCGGTCTCATCTGGGGCGTGCTGCCGATCTATGAAGGCGTGAGCTGGCAGGGTCATCTCTTTGGCGCTATTGGCGGCATTGTGGCGGGCATGGTGATTACCTCCGATGACCCGATTAAGAAGGTAAAACCGCAACCGCAGGCAGGGATGCGCTGATGCCTGACGCCTCTTCTCCCATCGGCATTTTTGATTCCGGTGTGGGCGGGTTGACCGTTGCGCGCACCATCATGGAGCAGCTGCCGGATGAGTCCATCATCTATATCGGCGATACCGCCCACGCGCCGTATGGCCCACGCTCAATCGCCCAAGTACGTGAGTTGTCCACGGCGATTGCAGACGAGCTGGTGGAGCGCGGCTGCAAGATGCTTGTCATCGCCTGCAATACCGCTACGGCGGCCTTTCTTCACGACGCCCGTGAGCGCTACAGCATCCCCGTCGTCGAAGTTATCCGTCCGGCAGTGCGCCGCGCTATCGCCACGACGCGCAACGGCAAGATTGGCGTTATCGGCACCGAAGGTACCATCACCTCTGGTGCTTACCAGGATCTTTTCGCGGTGAACCCGAACGTCGAATCCTTCGCTGTGGCCTGCCCGGATTTCGTGAGCTTTGTGGAGCGCGGTATTACCGCCGGCCGCCAGATCCTCGGTGTGGCGGAAGGATACCTCGCTCCGTTGCAGTCGGCGGGCGTGGATACCCTCGTGCTGGGCTGCACGCACTACCCGCTGCTCACCGGTGTCATTCAGCTTGCTATTGGTGACAATGTCGCACTGGTGTCCTCGGCTGAAGAGACCGCGAAGGATGTCATGCGCATCCTCACCACCACCGACATGCTCGCGCCGGAAGGGCATACCCCCACTCGCAGTTTTGAGTGCACTGGTGACCATGAGTCCTTCTCACGACTGGCGGCCCGCTTTCTCGGGCCCCAGATTTAATGGCGGATGAACAGGTACAATCGATTCAAATCCAGCAATCCTCATTGTTTCGTGGAACTATTGAACGCATGAAGTTGACCATCCTCGGCTGTTCAGGCTCGGTGCCCACTATTGGTAACCCGGCCTCTGGCTACCTCGTGTCTTTCGACTCTGCCCCGTCCATTGTTATGGACCTGGGCCCCGGGACCCTCGCCCGCTTGCAAGAACACCAAGATCCGTGCGATGCCCACGTGGCGTTGACCCACCTGCATGCGGACCACTGCTTGGACTTCCCGTCACTGATGGTGTGGCGCCGTTTCCACCCCACTGCGCCGGCTGCCTCCCGCAACTTCTGCCTTGGGCCGTCATCCACTGAGTCCCATTTGGGCCGTTTGTCCTCGGATGAGCCCAACGGCGTGGATGATATGAGTGATACATTCGCGTTTAGCCCGTGGGTCGACCGCGAACGCCAGTTGGTCGACGATGTCTACATCACTCCTTTCCGCACCGTGCATCCAGTAGAAACCTATGCGCTACGCATGGAACACGCTAAGAGCGGTGCCACGCTGTGCTACTCCGCGGACTCGGCGTACACGCCGGCGCTTATCGAGGCTGCATCAGGCGCCGATATCTTCTTGTGCGAGGCCGCTTGGGGCGAAACCTCGGAGGGTAAAGCTCCTAACATGCACATGTCCGGTGCCGAAGCCGGCCGCTTGGCCCGCGAAGCTGGGGTGAAGAAGCTCGTGCTCATTCACCTGCAGCCGTGGGGTGACGCCGCAGCGACGTATGCAGCTGCCACGCGCGAGTTTGATGGCGAGATCGTTCTGGGCGCCTCGGGGATGGAATTCGAGCTCTAAACCCGCGCGGTAGGGTAGGGGGCATGACTGATTTCACTCGTGCTGATGGTCGCGCGCTCGACCAGCTCCGTAGCGTCCGCATTACCCGCAACTTCACCACCAACCCGGCTGGATCGGTGCTCGTGGAGTTCGGCAATACCCGCGTCATGTGCACCGCCTCCGTGGAGTTTGGTGTCCCGCGCTTTAAGAAGGATTCCGGCGAAGGCTGGCTCACTGCTGAGTACTCCATGCTTCCGTCTGCGACGCATGAGCGCATGCCGCGTGAGTCCATGAAGGGCAAGGTCAAGGGTCGCACCCACGAGATCTCTCGCCTTGTGGGCCGCTCTTTGCGTGCGGCGGTGGACCTGTCTGAGCTGGGGGAGAACACCATCCAGTTGGACTGCGATGTGCTGCAGGCAGACGGCGGTACTCGTACCGCGTCCATTACCGGTGCGTATGTGGCTTTGGCTGATGCGATTGCCTACCTCAAGGAGGAAGGCGTTGTGCCGGGCGAGCCACTGCTCGACCCCATCGCGGCGGTCTCCGTCGGCATCATCGACGGCCACGTGTGCTTGGACCTGCCTTATGAGGAGGATTCTCGCGCAGAGGTCGATCTCAACGTCGTGATGCAGGAGGGCGGCGACTTCGTCGAGATTCAGGGCACCGGCGAGCACGGACTGTTCGGCCGTCAGGAGCTTAACGACATGCTCGATGTGGCCCAGGCTGGTTGTGCTCAGCTCATTGAGGCACAGAAGGCGGCACTGGGATGGTAAAGCTTCTCGTTGCTTCCAATAACGCGAAGAAGCTAAAAGAGTTGGAGAAGATCCTGGCCGATGCCGGAATTGAAGGTATCGAGCTTCTCCCATTGTCGGCCGTGGAGCCCTATCCGGAGCCCGTCGAGGATGGCCGCACCTTTGCTGACAACGCTCTGATCAAGGCCCGCGCCGGGGTACAGCACACTGGGCTTGCCACGATTGCGGATGACTCCGGCCTCGCCGTCGAGGAACTCAACGGCATGCCGGGAGTGCTTTCTGCCCGCTGGTCCGGTGGTCACGGCGATGATGAGGCGAATAACCGCCTCTTGCTGGGGCAGATGGCGCACGTTCCTGCTGAGCGCCGCGCGGCGGCCTTCGTCTCCGTCTGTGCACTGGTCACTCCTGATGGCGAGGAACACGTGGTGGAGGGCCGCTGGCCCGGTTCGCTGCTTGGAGCACCGCAGGGCGAGAATGGTTTTGGTTACGACCCCCTCTTTCAGCCCGAGGGCGAGCAGCGCTCTGCTGCGGAGATGACGCCTGAGGAGAAAAACGCGGTCTCACACCGTGGCCGCGCCCTAGCCCAACTGCGCGAGCCCCTAGCAGCCCTCGCCCGCCAGGTCTAAGCAGCCGCCCCACCTTTACCGCTAGCCCCGGCATCCACCAGCTGGGCTAGCGAGGTGGGGGACCAAACTAGAACCAGGCACGGGCACTATAGCCTTCAAGAAAAAACAAGGCCTGCGTTGAAGTAAGAAGCTTCAACGCAGACCTTGACGGTGTGCGCCCGGTGAGACTTGAACTCACACGTCATAAGACACTAGAACCTAAATCTAGCGCGTCTGCCAATTCCGCCACGGGCGCTGAAAGACGTAGCCGCGAAACATACTGTGTTCGGAGCAACGCTGAATAGCTTACAGGGCGGCAGGCCTACGATGGAAATCCACTTTTCGAACCATGGTGGGTAGGCTGATACGCGTGAGCACCAACCAAGCCCCGAGAAAGAAGATGAAGGTTCGATGGTGGCACATCGTCCTCATCGCGTTTTTCGTCGTGCTCTTTTTGTTCCTTGCCTATTGGCAGTGGACCCGCTTCAAGTCCGGTTCAGGAACCTTCCAGAACTTGGGCTATGCCTTCCAGTGGCCGCTGTTTGCTGTCTTCGTGGTCTATGCTTACCGCACCGCACTGCGCTATGAGAACGAGCGCATTGATGCGGAGAATGAAGCCCTCGAGTTGGGGCAGGAGCCGGCCCGGTATGAAGCCACGTCCAAGGATGTAGCCAAGGAACAACAGGTGACTAAAATCGACGAAGACTTTTTGCCGCCGCGCCCGCAGGTGGACGTCGAGACCTTTAATGCCATGAATAAGCAGCGCCGCCGTCGCGGCACCGAAGAGGAGAACTCATGACCAACCCAGCGAACAATGCCGTGCACCCAGACCGCAAGGAGCGCATTCGCGGACCGCTGAAGTTCTTCTCCATTGCGGCCACGGTTACGGGTATCTTCTTGCTCATTCTGGTCGTGCGCATGATTCTGCAGTACGGCGTGGGCATGGAAATGCCGTCCTGGGCCACGCTCATCGCCCAGGCGCATGGTGTGGCTTACATGGTGTACCTCGTGTCGATTCTGATTCTGGGTCCGCGTGCGCTGTGGCCGGTGGGCAAGCTCATCACTACTGCTTTGGCCGGTGTGGTGCCGTTCCTGTCCTTCTGGATGGAGCACAAGCGCCGCGTTGAGGTTACCGAGCAGTTCCAGCTTTAAGCTCATGTCTAACCGCAAGCTCAGCACCACGCTTATTGCCGTCGTAGTGCTTCTTTCTCTCGTCTGCGCCGGTTTGGGTATGTATATCGTGCGTCAGCCGCGCGATGTGTATAGCGCACCAGTGGAGTCCACGAATTCGCAGATAGTCACTGCGGTGGAGCGCCAAGAACAGGTGGTGCTGCTCAGTCTCGGAATCCAGGGACTGGCAGAGAAGTCCTCCGCGGGCGAAGTCTTTGGCGTGCGGGTCCCGTGGACCGATCGCACACAGTTCGTGCAGTACTCCTACAAGGCGAAGCTGGGAATTGAAGGCAAGGATGTTCGCGTCACGGAGACCGGTGAGCACGCCTATACCGTCAGCATCCCGGAATTTATCTTCATCGGTCATACCGACGAGGAGTTCAAGACTGCGGTGGAGGACAACGGCGTGCTGAGTTGGACCACGCAGCCACTCGATGCTGCCTCCACGGTGTCTGATGTCCTCAGCGCTGATAAGAAGCGCAAGGACATCAACGATAACCGCGACCTCTTGCAGGACCAAGCTCGCAGTTTCTATGAGGGCATCATCCGCGGCGTCGACCCACAGGCCCAGGTCACCATGGAATTCCAGTGACCCGAGTCTACGTGGAATGACCAGATCGAACGTGGAATGACCCGATCGAACGTGGAGTGACCCGATCGAACGTGGAGTGACCCGAATCTACGTGGAGTGACCTCTGGTCACTCCACCTCGGTGAACTTGCGGTCCCAGTAAGCGCGCACCGGGTTGGCATCGGCGAGCAGGATGTCGAAGCGGTCGTTGGCAATCTCGATGATTTCGCTCAAGATGACGCGCTGCTCCAGCTCGTCGGAGTTGGCGAGGCGGCGCACGCCTCCGTCGATGACGCGGTCGGCAGAATCGTTGGTGTCTAGGTAAGCCACGAAGGGCATGTCGAATCGCTCGCGGTAGGCCCGGGAGACGTCGATAAGCTGCTGTGTTTGGACATCATCCAAGTCATCGAGGGCAAGCGACCCGCGGTCGGCGGAGATGGTGGCGGCCTCGGTAGCGTCGGCAAGCAGCAGCTCATCCATGGCCGGGTAATCGTGGATGAGCGCACGGCGCTGCTCACGCGGGGCGGTCAGCACGGCGACCTGGATGGCCTCACGCAGGCGGCTGACGTCGTCGAAGGGACGGGACTCCCAAGCTGCCTCCAGAGGCCACGTTTCGTTGTTGAAGAGCGGGCGCAGCGCGCTGACAAATTCCTCGCGCTCCATGGCGTTGAGCTCGGTGAGAGACACCCCTTCGCCGTCGATGCGGCTGATATCGTCACCGGATTGCGTACCGACGTGGAAGAACAGCAGGTTGAGCAGGATGGCGGTAATCGCACCGATGGACATACCGGAGGAGACGAAGATCTGTGCCCATTCTGGGAAGGCCGCTGCCACGTCCGGCTTGAAGGTGACGAGCATGGCCAGTCCCAGTGCGGTGGTGACAATGGCGGCGTTGCGGCCGTCGGTGATATCTTCCTTGGCAATGGTCTGCAGGCCGGCCCAAGCGACGTTGGCAAAGAGCGCCAAGGAGGCGCCGCCGAGGACCGGGGAGGGGATGGCGGCGACGATGGCGGCAGCCTTGGGCAGCAGGCCCAGAATAATCATGAAGCCGGCGGCGGACACGGCTACCCAGCGGGACTTCACACCAGTAAGACGTACGAGACCGACATTCTGCGCGAAGCAGGTGTAGGGGAAGGAGTTCATCACGCCACCAAGGGTGGTTGAGAGACCATCGGCGCGAATGGCGCGCACGACGTCATCGCGCTTGATGCGCTTCTTGACAATCTCACCGGTAGCAAAGACATCGCCGGTAGTTTCCACCATGGTGATGATCATGACGATGATGAGGGAAAGAATCGCCATGATGTCGAACTTCGGCATACCGAAGTAGAAAGGCGTGGTTATACCGATGGCGTCGGCCTCGCGCACGCCGTCAAAGGACGTATCACCTAGTGCCAAGGCCACGCCAGTGCCGATGACGAGGCCGAGGAGTACAGAGAGTGTGCCCAGGAAGCCGCGGAAGAAACGCTGCACGATGATAATGATGGTGAGCGTGCCGAAACCATAGAGAAGGTCGCGCGAGGCGGGGGCGGCGTCGGCGTAGTTCACGAAGTCATTGGCGGACACCGCGAGCAGTGAGGTACCCATGACCAGAAGCACGGTGCCGGTCACGATGGGTGGGAAGTATTTGAGCACGCGTCCAAAAACCGGCGCGGCGAAGAACGTAAAGATACCGGCGGCAATAATCGCGCCATAGATTGTGGGTAGCGGCTGGTCACCTGCGCTCATACCAATGGCAATGATGGGGCTCACCGCTGTGGTGGTCACGCCCTGGATGATGGGGAGACGGACGCCAATGTGCTTGCCGACGCCCACCGCTTGGATCAACGTTGCCAGACCACAGGTCAACAGGTCGGCGTTGATGAGGTGGATTGTGGTGGCCTCATCGAGGCCCAGGGAACCAGCGATGAGTAGCGGAACGATCACTGCGCCGGCGTAGAACGCGAGAACGTGCTGGAGGCCGAGAGCCGCCAGCTTGGGCGCTGGCGGGACAACGTCCACGGGGTGAGTTGGGGCAGTGGCGGGGCTAGCAGTAGCGGCGGTGTCAGACACGCGAAGAGCTCCTTGAGGGCGAGACGAGGATACTGCGCATAACAATAGAGCGCGGTGTGGATACACACCAAGAAGCGGATTCAGCTCGCCCAATGAACGCGAAAAACTGTGGTGAATGCCACTTTAGGGGGTGGTCCACCCCCGCGAGTCAACAGTACGGTCGTTACCTATGGATCCGGCGACCTGCGGGGTGGCCACTGTGCGGTGTTTTTAGTGATTTACCTCATAAAACGCACGATATGAGTTAAAACGGCTTTGCCCTTACTATGGGCTGCAGAGAGGGGTTCGGTGACAACCGTGATGACCGAATTGCCCGTGAACTGGAGTCACCAAAACCCTTCTGTGGCAGATTTTCCACACGTCGTATGAAGTACGAAGGGAGTCATTATAGTGACCACCGCAACTGAGCAATCCGTCCAGTTTGAGGGATGGAAGGGCTTTGAAGAAGGCCCGTGGACCGAGAACATCGACGTCCGCGATTTCATCCAGCGCAACTACACCCCCTATGACGGAGATGCTTCCTTCTTGGAGGGCCCGACCGAAAAGACCAAGCGCGTCTGGGAGCACCTGGAAGAAAACTACCTGTCCATCGAGCGCAAGAAGCGCATCTTCGATGTCGACACCCACACCCCAACTGATATTGACGCTTTCCCGGCTGGCTACATTTGCGAAGAGGACGACGTCATTGTTGGCCTGCAAACGGATACCCCGCTGAAGCGCGCCATGATGCCGAATGGTGGCTGGCGCATGGTCAAGCAGGCTATCAAGGAGGCCGGTAAGGAAACCGACCCCGAGGTGGAGAAGATCTTCACCCGCTACCGCAAGACGCACAATGATGCCGTCTTCGATATCTACACCCCGCGCATCCGCGCTGCTCGTTCTTCCCACATCATTACCGGTCTGCCGGATGCTTATGGCCGTGGCCGCATCATTGGCGACTACCGCCGTGTGGCTCTCTACGGTGTGGACTACCTCATCGCTGAGAAGGAAGCGTCCAAGCATGCAGTGGGCGATGTCGGATTCTCCGAGCACTGGGCTCGCTACCGTGAGGAGCACGCCGAGCAGATCAAGGCTCTGAAGAAGCTTAAGGTCATGGCTGAGTCCTACGGCTTTGACATCTCCAAGCCGGCTAAGACCGCTCACGAAGCTGTTCAGTGGACCTACTTTGGCTACTTGGCTTCCATTAAGTCCCAGGACGGCGCCGCCATGTCCATCGGCCGCCTCTCCGCCTTCTTCGATTGCTACTTCGAGCGCGACCTTGCCGCTGGCATCATCACTGAGGAAGACGCTCAGGAGATCATCGACCAGCTGGTCCTCAAGCTGCGTATCGTGCGCTTCCTGCGTACCGAGGATTACGACCAGATCTTCTCCGGTGACCCCTACTGGGCAACCTGGACCGATGCTGGTTTCGGTTCTGACGGCCGCCACCTAGTCACCAAGACCTCCTTCCGTTTGCTGCAGACCCTGGTCAACCTTGGCCCGTCACCGGAGCCGAACATCACCATTTTCTGGGATCCGCAGCTGCCGGAGGGCTACAAGGAATTCTGTGCCCACATCTCGATTGAGACCTCGTCCATCCAGTACGAGTCCGATAAGCAGATTCGTGAACAGTGGGGCGATGACGCCGCGATTGCCTGCTGCGTGTCCCCGATGGCCGTCGGCAAGCAGATGCAGTTCTTCGGCGCCCGCGTGAACGCCGCTAAGGCCCTGCTCTACGCCATCAACGGAGGCCGCGACGAGGTCAGCGGAAAGCAAGTCGTGGACGGCTACGAGGCTATCCAGGGCGATGGCCCGCTGGACTTCGACGAGGTCTGGCAGAAGTACGAGGAGATGCTGGACTGGGTTGTGGGCACCTACGTTGAGGCCCTCAACATCATCCACTACTGCCACGACAAGTACGCCTACGAGTCCATCGAGATGGCACTGCACGATTCCGACATTGTGCGCTCCATGGGCTGCGGTATCGCGGGTCTGTCCATCGTGGCTGACTCCCTCTCCGCCATCAAGTACGCCAAGGTCTACCCGGTGCGCGATGAGACTGGTCTCATCGTGGACTACAAGACGGAAGGTGACTTCCCGTTCTATGGCAACGATGATGACCGCGCCGATGACATCGCCGCCACCATCGTCCACACCGTGATGGCGAAGATTAAGGCCATCCCGATGTACCGCAACGCCATCCCGACCCAGTCTGTGCTGACCATTACCTCCAACGTGGTCTACGGCAAGGCTACTGGTTCCTTCCCGTCTGGCCACGAGGCAGGTACTCCGTTCGCCCCGGGCGCAAACCCGGAGAACGGCGCAGACAACCACGGCATGGTCGCTTCCATGCTGTCGGTGGGCAAGCTGGACTACAAGGATGCGCTCGACGGCATCTCGCTGACGAACACCATCACCCCGTCCGGTTTGGGCCGCACGCCTGAGGAACGCATCACCAACCTGGTGGGTGTCCTCGACGCCGGCTTCATCATGGATTCCAAGTAAACCACTTTCACACCACTTCCGAAAAGGAGAAAACATCATGGCTACCCCAACTTTCGACGAGCGTCTCGCAACCATGAAGGCAAACCGCACCGCCAACAACATGGACTCGGGCCTGTACCACGCCAACATCAACGTCCTGGACAAGTCCACCCTGGAGGACGCTGTTGAGCACCCGGAGAAGTACCCGAACCTCACTGTCCGCGTGTCTGGCTACGCAGTGAACTTCGTCAAGCTGACCCGCGAGCAGCAGCTCGACGTCATCTCCCGTACCTTCCACCAGGGCTCCTAGATGGCAGATGGCATTACCGGCGTCGTCCACCTGTCCCCTGAAGAGGGTGACAAGGTGCGCGGCGCCGCCGCCGGTTTGGGCACAGATAATGACCTCGACGAGTTCAGCCGCCCGGAGTTGATGCAGGCACGCCGTTCTGGCGACATTGCCCTCGTTCACTCTTGGGAGCTGGTGACCGCCGTTGATGGCCCTGGAACCCGCATGACTTTGTTCATGTCGGGATGCCCGCTGCGCTGCCAGTACTGCCACAACCCTGACACGATGGAAATGAAGGTCGGCACTCTGGAGCGCATTGAAGACGTGGTGAAGCGCATCAAGCGCTATAAGCCTGTCTTCAACTCCTCCGGAGGTGGTCTGACTATGTCTGGCGGCGAAGCGCTGTTCCAGATTGCGTTTGCCCGGCGCTTGCTCAAGGAGGTCCACGACGCGGGTATCCATACGACGATTGACACGTCGGGATACTTGGGCGCGCGCCTGCGCGACGAGGACTTGGACAACATTGACCTCGTTCTCTTGGACGTCAAGGCTGGTGACGAGGAGACTTACAAGGAAGTCACGCGCCGCGAGCTGCAACCCACCATCGACTTCGGTGACCGTCTCAATGAGATGGGCAAGCCGGTGTGGATTCGTTTCGTGCTCGTCCCTGGCCTGACGGATTCCCCGGAGAATGTCGCCAACGTGGTCAAGATTGCCTCCCGCTGGAAGAGCAACGTCGAGCGAGTCGAGGTGCTGCCTTTCCACAACATGGGCGCAGATAAGTGGCGTGAGCTCAACATGCCCTACACTTTGGAGGACACCAAGCCGCCTAAACCGGAAGACGTTGAATCTGTCCGAGATGCGTTCCGTAAGGAGGGTTTCGTGGTCTACTAGAAGCATGAAACGCTTCGGCCACACCATCAAGGAACACATCCTTACCGTCCCCTGGGATTATGACAATCCCGCCGCCGGTTCTTTCGAACTCTACGCGCGCGAGATCATCCCACCGGGCGGTGAGAACTACCCGGCACTGCTCTATAACCAGGGCGGGCCGGGTTTCCCGTCTCCGCGGCCGGTTGGCGCCACCGGGCTCATCGGGAAGGGCCTGGAGCGCTACCGTTGGATCCTCATGGACCAGCGCGGCACTGGGCGCAGCCACCGCATTGATGAACTGAGCCCTGCCGAGGACCGCACCGCGCAGCGCTTGGCGCAGTTGCGCCAGGACAACATCGTGCGTGATGCCGAACGCCTACGTGAGCACCTGGGGGAGGAGTCCTGGGATCTCTTCGGCCAGTCCTTCGGCGGCTTCATCATTACGGCCTATGCTTCGATGTTCACGGAGTCTATCGGCCGGGCCTTCCTTACTGGTGGCCTTCCTACCCTGACCAAGGGCGCGGACGATCTCTACCGCACGACCTTTGCCAAGCTCAAGGTCCGTCACGAGCGCTTTTACAACCAATTTCCGTGGGCTCAAAAACGCATCGAAGAGATTATCCACCACCTGGACAACTCGGAAGAACTCCTGCCCACGGGTGAGCGCCTGTCTGCGCGCCGCTTCCGCACCATCGGTATTGAATTGGGGCGCGGCACTGGCTTCGATTCTCTGGCCTACCTGCTGGAGGAACCGTTCCGCACCGTGGGCGGGGAGAAGCGCTTGCGTTCAGACTTCCTCAACAACGTCGGCAGCCGCGTGAGCTTCCAGGCCGGGCCGCTGTACGCGGCGATCCATGAATCCATCTACGGTGGCGTCGGCGGCCAGGCCGTCACCGGCTGGGCGGCGCACCGCATGCGCGAGGAGTTTCCCGAGTTTGCCGAGGACGGCACGTACCTTACCGGCGAACACATCTTCCCCTGGCAATTCGACGAGGACCCGGCGTTACGCCCTTTCAAAGAAGGCGCGGAGGAGCTGGCTGCGCATGAGTGGACCAGCTCGCCGTACGATGACGCAGTGCTTGCCGACGGCCCCCTGGTAGCCGCTGCCGCCATCTACCTGGACGACATCTTCGTCCCCTTCGAGGATTCAATGGCTACGGGGGAGACCTACCGTGACCTGCGCCCGATGGTGACGAATCGCTTCCAGCACAATGGGATTGCTGAGGACGGTTCGGGGATTCTGGGCGAGCTCTTCCGGTTGGCCGACGAGCATTAAGGACGAGCGCTAGGGTGAACGGCTAGGGCACTCTGGGCACAGCAGTATTAAGTATTAATAGTTAGCAACGATTGCTGGGGAGTGCTCCGCACCGCCTCGTGGCGGGTGTCACGTTATGGCAAAATAGTTGCGAAAAGTGAACTGATCCTAGAAAGGCTAATCCATGGGTCCCCTCATTGTCTTTGGCGTGATAGTCCTGCTTCTCGCCGCCCTCGCCTTCGACGGCTTCTTCATCGTCCGTACGAAGGAAGCTGCCATCATTGAGCGGATGGGTAAGTTCGTCAACGTTGCCCACGCGGGCTTGCACCTCAAGGTGCCGTTGGTCGACCGCGTCCGCGCCAAGATCAGTCTGCAGATTCGCCAGCTTGACGTCATGGTGGAGACTAAGACCAAGGACAACGTCTTCGTCCAGATTCCTGTGGCCGTGCAGTATGAGGTGGTCCAAGGCAGCGAGCGTCAGGCTTTCTACACCTTGTCCAACCATGAGCAGCAGATTGTGGCTTATGTGCAGGACAACGTTCGCTCGTCTGTGGCGAACATGAACCTGGATGATTCCTTCTCTTCCAAGGACACCATTGCCCGCAACGTGGCTATGTCCCTGCGCGACAACATGGCTGCCTACGGCTGGAACTTCGTCAACACCCTTGTCACCGATATTCGCCCGGATGCCCGTGTGCGTGAGTCCATGAACTCCATTAACGCAGCACAGCGTGAACGCGAGGCTGCCGTAGCCCAGGCAGAGGCTGAGAAGATTCGCGTGGTCAAGGAAGCCGAAGGTGCGGCCGAGGCCAAGAAGCTACAGGGTCGCGGTGTGGCTGACCAGCGTAAGGAAATTGTCGAAGGTATCGCTCAGCAGTACGAGCTGCTGCGTGCCGCCGGTGTGGAGGAGAACCCAGAGACCCTCATGCTGGTATCTCAGTACCTTGACGCCATGGTGGATGTGGCGGACCGTGCGCACACCAACGTGCTCTACATGCCGTCTAACCCGGGCGGCATGCAGGACCTCTTCAGCGGCATGCGCGACACGCTCCTGTCGACCGACGCCATCAACTCCGCTCCGAAGCCGTCCGTGCCCGCCGGGGAGGCGAAGCGCAGCCGCGAGGACTTCGCCGAAGCGCGCCGCCGGCGAGAGGAGAAGGAGCGGCGTGAACGAGACGAGCGCGCCAGCCGTGACGCTGAAGTCATGGAACAAGCTAAGCGCGCTCAGCAGCAGGCCCAAGAACATGTCCAGAATGCACAGCAGCAGGGCTTCGGTAACATGCCGGGCTTCCCCACGCCTCCGCAGGGCAACGCCCAGCCGCAGTCCGCGCGTGATTATTTCAACCAGTTGCGCAACCAGCTCAACCAGAACAACAACGGCAACTAAACACTGCTCGTAGCAATGATGAAAGGCCTTCCCGATATACCGGGAAGGCCCTTTTACTGTCTTTAGCACTCCTGCAGCAGGCGGCTGAGCGCTTCTTTCTCTGCTTCGGTTACCCACACGCCATACGCCGCCTTCACGTCGACGATGCGCTGCGCGTACTCGCAGCGGAAGGCCCGATGGGGAGGTAGCCACGTGGCGGCATCGCCGGCGCCTTTGTGCTGGTTGAGTGGCCCGTCGACGGCGAGGAGGTTGCGTGGATCATTAGCAAAATTGCGGCGCTGCTCGGGTGACCAGTGCTGGGCGCCTTTCTGCCAGGCGTCGGCCAGCGCGACAACGTGGTCAATCTGTACAGCCTCGGATGTCCCCGCCCCGCGCTGAAAGTCGATGACCTGCCCAGAGTACGGGTCATGCAGCGTGCCGGACATCGCTACACAGTCAAAGGTGCCCTCTTTGATGACAAGATTGTCCAGGTCACGGCGGAGGATGTCGTTGCGAGTATCGCAGCCGTTATGGCCAAACTCGACGGTGACATCGTCGGACCACGCCTGCCCAAAGTGCGCGCGATCGTAACCCGTCATCGGCGCGCGGCCTTTGACTTCCAAGGAATCCAGCGCAGCCAGGGCGTCGGCCGCCGCGGGACTGTCTGTGTCAACCTCAGGGCTGTCCGGGGAAGGGGCGTGCGTAGGGTGCTCGCGCGTAGATGAGGGCGCGTTGCCCTGCGCAGTGTCTGGTTGCTCGGCAGGGGAGGGAAGTAGCAGGCCGCACACCACCAATGCAGCAACGAGGACGTTGAGTTGAGCAGCGAGAAAGAAGGGGGTGCGAGAGGCCATGACGCATTGATCCTAGTGGGTAGAATCTGATGTCGGTATGAGTATCGATATGTTCTTTGACGAGTACCTCGCCGAGCGTGGCCTGTCCCGCTCCGCCGAGGTAGTTCCGGACCACGCCTGCCAGGTCTTTTGCGGCCTGCCCAAGCCCCAAACGCAGCCCTCCCTCGACGAAGCAGTTCAACGCGTAGCGCGTGTCTTGGGGGAATAGCGCGCGTGGATATCCCTAACATTGCTGCGCCGGGAGTAAGCGCGGCGCCTTATGCGCTGTCCTTTTCCGGCCAAGGTTATACCTGGTTGCCTACCCTCCGGGAGGCACTCGCTGCGGGGGTGCGGCCGCAGATTGCCGCGTACCTCGCCGACGCGGAAGAGATACTCGCTCCGCTCAGCGACGCCCTCCTTCCCGCCTCCCCGCACGGCTTCGCACCACTAACGTGGGCGGAGTCCGAGCCTGGGTTCGCGCTATCCGCCCCTGCTGTGTCCACTCCGGGTATCTTGTGCGCTCAGCTTGCGGTCATGGAGTCTGTGCGGGCACAGGGCCTAGATATATCTAATGCCGTGTTGAGTCTTGGTCATTCCCAAGGCGTTCTTGCCGCCGCTGTGACGACTGGTCGCGCGACCCCAGGCGAGGCCCTGGCCATAGCCCGGCTCATTGGTGCTGCGTTGACGACGACTGCCCGCATCCACGGGTTTGTGCGCACCGCCCAGGGAGCGCCCATGGTGGCGGTTGACGGAGCTACGCAGGAACAACTCCACGAGTTAGGTGCCCATATCGGTCTCATCAATGGCCGCGAACGCAGCGTCATCGTGGGCACCCCGGAGGAGCTTGCCCGCGTGCGTCGCACCATGGCAGGCGAACAGGTGACCTTCACGGACCTTGATGTTGATGCCGCCTTCCACCATCCGGCCCTAGCTCCAGCTGTGGAACAGGTGGAGCGCTGGGCCGCCGACCTCGAACTCGATTTAGTCCTTGCCGGCGAGCTTGCCCGCGCAGTGCTGACAGATACCGTTGACTGGCCTGCCCGCGTTGACGAGGCGGTTGCCGCCGGCGCGCGCTGGATTCTGGAGATAGGCCCCTCCCGCGGTGTTGAGCCGCTAACCCGAGAGGCGGTGGCCGGACGTGGCGTGGGAACCCTAGCCGTGGGTACTGCTGAGGGCCAAGCGCAGCTCTTCGCGCCCGGCCGTGCCTCTGCCGTGCCGGCAGCCTGGTCTGATTTCGCGCCGCGCCTCGTCGGCGGACGCCTCTCTTCGCGTTTTACTGAAGTGACCGGCTATTCCCCGGTCATGCTGCCTGGCATGACACCAACCACAGTGGATCCGGAAATCGTTGCCGCGGCTGCCAATGCTGGGCACTGGGCGGAGCTCGCTGGCGGCGGCCAACATACCGAGGACATTCTGGACCAGAACCTGGAGAGACTCGCGCGTCTCCTCGCGCCGGGGGTTAATGCCCAGTTCAATGCTCTGTACTTATCTGCTTCGCAGTGGCGGCGCCAGATTGAAGGCCAGCGTGCCATCCCACGATCGCGTGCAGCGGGGGCACCGCTCAACGGCGTAGTCATCTCCGCCGGAATCCCGCCGCACGAGGAAGCATGTGACCTGGTACGGCGCCTCCACGCAGAGAACATCCCGTGGGTAGCTTTCAAACCCGGCACGGTGGAACAAATCAAGCAGGTGCTGGCCATCGCCCGTGCCGTGTCTACCACGCTCATAATGCAGGTAGAAGGTGGCAAAGCCGGCGGCCACCACTCCGCTGAGGACCTCGACGAGCTCCTTGCCGCCACCTATGACGATATCCGTCGGCACCCCAACGTTCTGCTTGCCGTTGGCGGCGGCATCGCCACCCCGACTCAGGGCGCGGAGTACCTCACCGGCGAGTGGTCGCGGCGTCGTGGCCTGCCCGCAGCACCTGTCGACGCCATCATGATCGGCACTGCCGCGATGGCCACTGCCGAGTCCACGGCGTCGGCGTCGGTGAAGCAGGCACTCGTTGCTGCCACGGAAGACGATGTCACTTCGGGCCGTTCCGACCTCGGCGCCAGCATCCACGAGCTGGATAATTCCTTCGCCCACGCCGGGCGTCTGCTCGATGCGGTTGCGGGTGATGAGGAGCTGGTGTCCGCTCACCGCGAGGAGATCGCTGCTGCCCTAGCGCAGACGTGCAAACCCTACTTTGGGGACCTTGACGCCATGAGCTACGCCGAGTGGCTGCGACGTTATGTGGAGTTATCCTTCCACGACGGCTGGACAGATGAATCGTGGTGTACTCGCTTCGAGAAGATAGTGGCGCGCGCCGAAGCCCGACTGCACGACGTTGACCACGGTGAGATAGCCCTGCAGGTCACAGTCGATGCCGCCGACCCTGCGGCCGCAATTGATGAGCTTGTTGAGCTTTACGGTGACGCTGCCCTTCACCCGACGGATGCTGCGTGGTTCGTGTCCCTCCTTGACGGCCCCGGTAAGCCACCGGGGTTTGTGCCGATTATCGATGCTGCCGTGCGCCGCCGCTTCCGCCAGGATTCCTTGTGGCAGGCCCACGACGAGCACTTCGATGCCGACAGTGTCTGCATCATCCCAGGTACAGCGGGCGTCGAGGGCATTGAATACGCCAACGAACCGGTTGCGCAGTTGCTGAAGCGCTTCGAGCAGGCCACTATCGACCTGCTTTCAGCAGCCCCCACTCCACACCTGGATGCCCCCGCGCCCACCGCTGAGGAACTCCTTCGCCGGGCGCCGTGCCTCAACTGGGCTGGCCGCGAGCAGGCGAACCCGCTACGCCTCAACCTGCCCGGCGCGACCCTCGAACCGGTGAGCACAGACCCCGCGGACTTCTGGTTCACCGTTCCTCTTGGTGTCGGCGCCCGCAGTGCTGCGAATGCTGACTCCACGCTGCGCGTGCGCATCGCTGCACCGCGTGTGCCGGGTGCTTCGCCCGTCGTCAGCGCAGAGGATGCTGCTTCCGCCATGCGGGAGCTAGCCCGAGTGGCTGCTGGGGGAACACTGCCGGAGGTAGATGGCGGTAGCGCCACGGTTACGGCCACCCTCGATGCGGCGGACATGGCGAACTATGTTTCTGTGACCAGTGCCGGTAGCGCCGATGGCCCAGTCGTGCCCGACGTGTTAGTAGGTACCGCGTGGCCGGCCATTTTTGCCGTCATTTCAGTGGCCCGCACGGCCGGAGAGCACGTCGTGGTGGGGGAGCCCGTGGTTGAGGGCCTGCTCAACCTTGTGCACCTTGCACACTCGGTGGAACTGACCGAAGGGGCTGCAGGGCTTCTCGCTGCTGCGGCGGAGCCGGGCGCAGATCCCCTACAGGTGCAGGCCACCGCCCGACTGCGCGGCGTGTGGGATACAGCCTCGGGCCGCGTGGTGGAGATTGCGGTACGCATCGATCACGACGGCAACCTCGCCCGGCTGCGCGAACGTTTCCTCATCCCTGGCCGCGTCGGCACTCGCGTTGCGCCGGCCACGGATGATTCCGCTGAGGACTCCTCGGAGTTCATTCGAGAGACCCCGCGGTCTTTCCGTCACCGCCGCACCGTTACGGCGCCGGAATCCCTGCGTCCTTTCGCGGTAGTGACGGGGGACCATAACCCCATACACGTGTCTGCGAACGCCGCAGCACTGGCGGGGCTCGAGGATGGCCCTATCGTGCATGGCATGTGGACGTCAGTGCTGGCGCAGACTGCTGCCGCCTTCGACGGGGCCCGAGTCCTGCAGTGGTCCGCGACCATGCTCGCGCCGGTACGCCCGGGCAGTGAGGTGGAGCTGGTGGTGGACCGGGTGGGCGTCGACAAGCGCGGCGGCCACGGCGAAGTCCGCTCCGTCACCGCGACGAGTGCTGGCGTGGTGGTGTTGGAAGCGCGCGCTGTGATGAGCGCACCACGCACCTTCTATGCTTTTCCCGGCCAGGGCATTCAGGCCCCGGGGATGGGGATGCAGGAGTACGGGACCTCGCCCGCGGCACGCGCGGTGTGGGAACGCGCCGACGCCCACACGAGACAACACCTGGGCTTTTCCATTCTGGAGATTGTGCGGAATAACCCGGACATCGTGGTCGTGCGCGGCACGACGTATTCCCATCCCGATGGTGTCCTGTACCTTACCCAGTTCACGCAGGTAGCCATGGCTACGCTGGGCTGCGCGCAGATTGCTGCGCTGAAGGAGGCCAGGGTACTGGATAGCACTGCGGCCTTTGGCGGGCATTCCGTAGGCGAGTACAACGCGCTGGCTGCCTACGCCGAGGTGCTTTCGCTCGAGGCCGTGTTGGAGATCGTCTATGTGCGTGGCCTCACCATGGACCGGCTCGTGGAGCGTGATGCCGAGGGCTATTCGCGCTACGGACTGGGCGCGCTAAGGCCCCACAAGATGGGGATGCGCGCCGATGAGGTCACGGACTACATCGCCGAGACCATTGAGGTCACCGGGGAGTTCCTCGAGGTGGTCAACTACAACGTGGCCGGGCGCCAGTACGCCATTGCCGGCACGGTGGATGGCCTTATTGCCATCGAGGAAAACGCCGAGCACTGGGCGCCCGGCGAGCGCGCTTTTGTCCCCATTCCCGGCATTGATGTGCCCTTCCACTCCTCACGCTTAGTGGACGGGGTAGATGATTTCCGTGCGCACTTAGATGAGCTCATCCCGCAGGATATCGACCTCGACGTGCTGGTGGGGCGCTACGTCCCCAACCTCGTTGCCCGGCCATTCGCCGTGGACCGTGACTTTGTGGAGGCCATCGCAGACGTTGTTGATTCGCCGCGTATCGCGGCCATTCTGGAGGACTTCGCAGCAGCCGCAGCGCACCCGCACAAGCTTGGCCGCACACTGCTAGTGGAGCTGCTGGCCTGGCAGTTTGCCTCCCCGGTGCGGTGGATCGAAACGCAGGACCTGTTGCTGACCCCGCGCGGTGCGCACACTGCCGCCGGGCTTCCGGGCTTAGGAATAGAGCGCTTCGTCGAGATCGGCGTGGGGCACGCCCCCACCGTGGCCAACATGATGGGGCAGACACTTAGCTTGCCGGAGTACGACGGCGTTCAGGTCGAGGTCCTCAACACCGAGCGCGACCATGCCCGGGTCTTCGCCGAGGACACAGAGCCGGCACCGGCGCGTGAGACCGTGCCGACGGATGAGCACTCTCAGCCGTCACAGCCCACACCACAGCTCGCGGCCGATGAGCTGTCGGCTACCCACACAGCCACCCCCGTTGCCGCGACCGAAAAGGTTACTGACCAGCCGCTGAGCTCACAGCAGGCGGTTGAGATGCTTATCGCGCTATGGACGAAGGTGCGTCCTGATCAGATTGCGGCCACCGACACGATTGAAGGTTTGGTGGAGGGCGTATCCTCCCGCCGCAACCAGCTGCTGTTGGACCTAGGCGTAGAGTTCGGCATCGCCGCCATCGATGGTGCAGCGGATATGCCGGTGAGCGAGCTGGCGCAGACCGTGGCGCAGCGCGCGCCGGGCTATCACGCATTTGGCCCAGTGCTTACCGAGCAGGTAGCGCAGGCTGTGCGTCGTGTGACCGGACCGGCGGGGAAGAAGCCGGGTTACATTGCCGAGCGTGTGAACAATGAGTGGGGTCTGGGCCCGGGGTGGGTCGACCGCACCCTGGCGGAGCTTGTGCTGGGCAGCCGGGAGGGCGCGTCCCTGCGCGGCGGGGAGCTGGCCACATTACCCGTCAGCGCTGCCAGCACCGCACAGGAGCTGGATGAGCTTATCGACGCCTCCCTTGTAGCCACCGCGACCCGCGCCGACGTCACGGTGGCCCGGGTGCCGCACGCCAGCGCTGACACCGTTGTGGATCCAGCGGCGCTGGCTGCGTACACGGAACGACTCGAATCCGCACTCGAGGATTCCGCACGCTCGCTGCTCGAGGCCCTCGGCCGTGACGGCACTGAGCACGGTGATGATGCGGTGCGCGGTGAGGCGGCGGGGCATGACGAGCACCTTGCTGAACTCGTGGCCAGGGAAGTGGGCCCGGACTGGGCGCAGCGCGTAGCGCCGGCCTTCGACGCGAAGAAGGCTGTCCTGTTTGATGATTGCTGGGCTTATGCCCGCGAGGGCCTTGTCCGCGCTGCGGCGGCGGGCGTAGAAGATCCGCCCCTTGATGTCCTTGGTGCTGGCGCAGAGGTTGCGCGTATGGCCGAGTACCTGGGCTATCACCATCAAGCGGTGGATGCTGAGGTACCCGGTGAATTCCTTCTTCACTCTGGGCAGGTGGCCGTGGTGACGGGTAGCTCGCCGGGTTCGATTGGCGCGGAAATCATCTCCGAGCTGCTCGTCGAAGGCGCCACGGTTATCGCGACGACCTCGCAGCTTACTCCGGACCGGCTGGAGTTTTTCAAGGAGTTATACCGCACTCGTGCCGTCGGCACCGCGGCGCTGTGGGTAGTCCCGGCCAACCTCAACTCCTTCGCCGACATCGACGCGCTGGTGGAGTGGATCGGCTCAGAGCAGGCGGATACCGTGGGAGGAAAGACCACGCTGCGCAAGCCAGCTTTCGTTCCCGACCTGCTCTTCCCCTTTGCTGCCCCGCGCGTGAGCGGCACCGTGGCGGAGGCTGGTCCTGAATCAGAAGCCCAGATGCGCCTGCTGCTGTGGTCAGTAGAAAAGCTCATCGCGGGCCTGTCCGCGCTGGGCGCGGATACCCACCTGGGGCATCGCCTGCACGTGGTGCTTCCAGGCTCGCCCAATCGCGGGCGCTTCGGTGGCGACGGCGCTTATGGCGAGGCCAAGGCGGCGTTCGACGCCCTGGTGCAGCGCTGGTACTCCGAGCAGAACACCTGGGGCGCGCGGACCTCGCTTGTCCACGCACTCATTGGCTGGGTGCGCGGCACGGGGCTCATGGCGGCCAACGATCCACTCGTCGACCAGGTTGAGGCCCGCGGCGTGAGCACGTATTCGGCGAAGGACATGGCGATGTGCCTTGTGGATAACGCCGCGAACGAGGACATCCTCATCCAGGCTGCCGAAGGACCGGTGGTCATGGACTTCACCGGTGGTTTGGCTGGGGCCGACCTAGACTTGGCTAAGCTCTCTCGCGACGCCGTGCTTGGCGACGTCCCCCCGACCCCCACCAAGTCCCCCAGCCCAGCGCCGCGCACCGTCAAGGCTCTGCCGAACGTACTCGCACCGCTGGACTGGACAACACCCAGCTTCGATGGGGTTACCCAGTCCCTGGAGGACATGGTCGTCATCGTCGGAGCAGGGGAGCTGGGCCCGCTGGGCACGGCGCGCACGCGCTTCGAGGTGGAAGTCGGCGGAGATCTCTCCGCCGCGGGCGTGCTGGAACTGGCGTGGAGTCGAGGCCTCGTGGCGTGGGATGACGCCACCGCAGCGTGGACCACGCCGGAGGGTGAAACAATCGCAGAAGAGGACATCTACGACCGCTTTCACGATGAGGTTCTCGCCGGAATCGGCGTGCGCCGCTTCCACGATGACTTTGGCCCGCACCTGCCCATGGTGGATAACCTCGCACCTGAGCTCACCACCATTTACCTGGAGAAACCGCTTACCTTCGCCGTTGAAGATGAAGCCACCGCACGGTCCTTCGTGGATAGCTGCGAAGGTGCCACGATGCGGCGAGTGCTCACGAGCCCTGGCGGTGAGGCCGAGTGGCAGGTGACCCGCCCTGCCGGATCCGCTGTACGCGTGCCGCGGCGCGTAGCCATGACACGATTCGTCGGCGGCCAGATTCCGGAAGGCTTCGATCCTGCGGTCTACGGCATCCCGGCGGACATGCTGGATAGCGTGGACCGCCTGGCGCTATGGAACCTTGTGTGCACCGTCGAGGCATTCCTCACCGCCGGCTTTAGCCCGGCCGAGCTGCTTGCCCACGTCCACCCGGCGCGGGTGAGCTCCACCCAGGGAACCGGGATGGCGGGGCAGGAGGCGTTGCGCTCCTTGTACGTCGACAAGCTCCTCGCCCACCCCCGACAGCACGACATCCTGCAGGAAGCCCTGCCCAACGTCATTGCCGCGCACGTGATGCAGTCTTACGTCGGCGGCTACGGCCAGATGGTGCATCCAGTAGCGGCATGCGCAACGGCGGCGGTCTCCGTCGAGGAAGCCGTGGACAAGCTGCGCCTGCACAAGGCAGATGTCGTTGTCGCCGGCGGGATTGATGCACTCTCCGTCGAGGGGATTACAGGCTTCGGCGACATGGCGGCTACTGCCGATAGCTCAGAAATGGAGGCCAAGGGCATCGAGCACCGCTTCTTCTCCCGGGCCAACGACCGCCGCCGCGGCGGCTTTGTCGAGTCTGAAGGTGGCGGCACGCTGCTGCTTGCGCGTGGAAGTCTAGCCGCGGAGCTGGGCCTGCCGGTCCTCGGCGTGGTGGGCTTTGCCGAGTCCTTCGCTGACGGCGCGCACACCTCCATCCCCGCGCCGGGCCTCGGCGCGCTGTCTGCGGCGCGCGGGGGAGCCGACTCTCGCCTGGCGCGTTCCCTCACAGAACTCGGGGTTTCGCCGGACGACATCGCGGTAGTGTCCAAGCACGACACCTCCACGAGCGCCAATGACCCCAACGAGTCCGACCTACATGAGCGCATCGCGCGTGCCCTCGGGCGCAGCGACGGGAACCCGCTCTACGTTATTTCACAAAAGACCCTGACCGGCCACGCCAAAGGCGGAGCCGCCGCCTTTCAGCTCATCGGGCTGTGCCAGGTGCTGCGCGGAGGTATCGTCCCGCCGAACCGCTCGTTGGACTGCGTGGATCCTGAGCTGCGCCGGCACGAACACCTGGTGTGGCTGCGCCAGCCGCTGGACCTGCGCCGGACCCCGCCCAAAGCGGGGCTGGTGACGTCCTTGGGCTTCGGCCATGTCTCCGCGCTCATTGCGGTCGTGCACCCAGAGGCCTTCGTGTCAGCACTCGTGGCTGAATGCGGCGACGACACTGCACTGGCATGGCGCGAGAGAGCCGAGGCGAGAGAGCGCTCTGGCTTGCGCCGCCTCGAGGACGCCATGCGAGGCGGTTCGGCGCTCTACCAGAGGCCGGTGGATCGCAACCTGGGCGGCGGACCCGCCGCGGAGGTCAAGGAACGCGAGGCGGCCGTGCTGCTCAGTGAAGGCGCGCGAATGCGCAACGGAGTACTCGAACCCGACGCCGAGCGGGGGTAGAAAGCTGCCGGATACCCCCAGCGTGCACCGTCTGAAACGATAAAGAAGCAGGTCAGACGGGTTGAACCCGAGGTGTGGGCTGGGGCACCATGCAAGGGTGAAAATCAGCACAAAACCTTTACTTGGTGTAATTACTGTTGTCCTCGCCGCCACGATTGGGGGATGCTCCGCCACAGGTGGCGCACCCCGGCCCAGCGCCGACGGTGATCTTGCCGGAGGCGTTGATACCGAACGCCTCGTTGTCGCCATGGTCTCCCACGGCGCGCCCGGTGACACGTACTGGGACCTCGTGCGCAAGGGCGCGGAGGATGCGGCGCGCAAGGACAATATCGAGCTGCGCTATTCCTCAGACCCGGAGGCTCCCAACCAGGCCAACCTGGTGCAATCCGCCATTGACTCGGGAGTGGACGGCATCGCCGTGACCATGCCGAATGCGGGCGCTATTGGCCCTGTGGCTAAGAAGGCAGCTGACGCTGGAATCCCCACCGTGGGGCTGAATGCCGGCATGGATGACTACCAAAAGTACGGCATGAGTGCTTTCTTCGGCCAAGAGGAAAAGGTCGCGGGCACCAAGGCTGGTGAGCGCCTCAAGGACGATGGCGCCAAACACGCGCTGTGCGTCATCCACGAGCAGGGCAACTCCTCCCAGGAGGCGCGCTGTGCCGGCCTCAAGGAGGGCATGGCTGGCGGAAAGGTGGAGATCCTTTACGTCAACGGCAAGGACCTCACTGCGGCGCAGTCCACCATCAACGCCAAGCTGGCGCAGGATAAGTCCATCGACTGGGTCATGGCCCTGCAGGCGTCGGTGGCCATGCGCTCGACCGCCGCGGTGGCGGATGCTGGTTCGGAAGCGAAGGTCGCCACCTTCGATACCAACGCTGAGCTTGTCGACGCCATCGCGGACGGCACAGTCCAATGGGCCGTGGACCAGCAGCCCTACATGCAGGGCTACCTCGCTGTCGACGCCCTGTGGCTAGCGCACCGTAACGGCTCCACTCTGGGCGGCGGTCGCCCGGTCTACACCGGTCCGTCCTTCGTGGATTCCACCAACGTGGACATAATCTCTGAGTCTGCCAAGGAGGGCCTGCGATGAGTGAGGCGGTGCCGGTGAGGGGGGACGGGGAGACGTCGGCAAGCACAGGCGATACCCGCCTGGCCCGTCGCAGCGGATTCTCCCGTCTTATCCGCCGCCCCGAGTTGGCTAGCCTGCTCGGCGCGGTGGTCATCTTTGCCCTGTTCATGATTGTCGCCCCCGCTTTCCGTTCCCTGGAGGCTTTCTCCACGGTGCTGTATGCCAGCTCTACGCTGGGCATTGTAGCCCTCGCGGTGGGCCTGCTCATGATTGGCAACGAGTTCGACCTGTCTTCCGGTGTGGCCGTGACCTCGGCGGCACTCGTGGCCACGATGCTCAATTACAATTTCCACCTCAACTCCTGGGTAGGTGTGGGGTTGTCCTTGCTCACCGCGCTGGCCATCGGTGCGCTCAACGGCTTGTTGGTCACGCGCACCAAGATTGATTCCTTCCTCATTACCTTGGCGGCCTTCCTCATGCTGCAGGGCCTCAACCTGGCCATTACCAAGCTGGTCACCGGCCAGGTCGCCACACCCACCATCGCGGATATGGAAGGTTTTCCCTCCGCACGTGTGGTGTTCGCTGGCACCCTGCACGTGGGCTCGTTGAGTATCCGTGCCACGGTCCTGTGGTGGATCCTCTTCGTGGCGATTGCCTCGTGGGTGCTGTACAAAACACGCTGGGGAAACTGGATTTTCGCCGTCGGTGGCGACGATGCTGCCGCCCGTGCCGTCGGCGTGCCCGTGCGCCGCGTCAAGGTGGCGCTGTTTATGTTCGTCGGTTTTGCCGCGTGGTTTGTGGGCATGCATACGCTGTTTGCTTTCGATTCCATCCAGGCAGGTCAGGGCATTGGTAACGAGTTCCTTTACATCATCGCCGCCGTTATTGGTGGCTGTTCCATGACCGGCGGGCGCGGTACCGCGGTGGGCACGGCCATCGGCGCGCTCATCTTCGGCATGACCAATCAGGGCATCGTGTATGCCGGCTGGAACCCAGACTGGTTCAAGTTCTTCCTCGGCGCGATGCTGCTTTTTGCTGTGCTCACAAATACGTCGGTAGCTAACTTCACCAAGAGGCGATAAACCATGATTGAGCTGCACGATATTTCTCAGACCTTCGGCAACTTCCATGCCCTGCGCGGCATCAACCTCACCGTGCAGAAAGGCGCGGTGACCTGCGTTCTGGGAGACAACGGCGCGGGTAAGTCCACGCTGATCAAGATTCTCGCGGGCCTCAACCAGCCCACCGGTGGCACTATCACTGTCGATGGAAACGAGGTTCGTTTCGATAGCCCGCGCGATTCCCTCGATGCCGGTATCGCCACCGTGTACCAGGATTTGGCCTTGGTGCCCTCGCTGTCGGTGTGGCGCAACTTCTTCTTAGGCCAGGAACTCACCGGAGCACTGGGGGGCCTGCGGGAGGCGGAGATGAAGCGCATTACGTACGACCAGCTGGCCGAGATGGGCATTGTGCTTGGCGACGTCTCCGTGGAACTCTCCGCACTCTCCGGCGGCCAGCGCCAGGTGGTCGCCATCGCGCGTGCCATCTACTTCGGCGCGCGCTACATCATCCTGGACGAGCCCACCGCCGCACTCGGCGTAAAGCAGTCCGGCATGGTGCTGCGATTCATTAACGCTGCCCGCGAGCGCGGCATGGGCGTGGTGTTTATTACCCACAACCCGCAGCACGCCTATCTGGTGGGGGACCACTTCGTGGTCTTGACCGTTGGAGAGATGTCCTTGGATGCCTCCAAGGATGAGGTCACCTTGCCGGAGTTGACCCAGTGGATGGCCGGCGGCGATGAGCTGGAGGAACTCAAGCAGGAGCTGGCGCGCTAAGCTGGCCCGCATGACAGTAAGCGGCGTGAGCGTGGGCACCGACCTAGTGCACATTCCCTCCTTTGCTCAGCAGCTGGATACCCCGGGAACGAGTTTTGAGCGGGTCTTTAGCGCCTTCGAGCTGCGCGTGGCCCAGGCCCGGGGGTATACGGGCGCTGCCCGCGCGCAACACCTCGCTGGGCGCTGGGCCGCCAAGGAAGCCTTCATCAAGGCATGGTCCCAGGCGCGCTACGGCGGTGCACCGCTGATGGCGGAGGAGGCCGTGGACTGGGCAGAGATTGAGGTCCACCCTGACGCATGGGGCCGCGTGGCCCTAGCGCTGCGCGGGGAGATGGCCCGCCAGGCCCACGAATCCTTGGGGGCGTACACCACGGCGCTCTCCGTCAGCCACGACGGCGACTACGCTACCGCGACGGTGATTCTCAGCCGCCCGTCGCAATAGCGAAGAGGTAGGCAATGAGCATGCGCTTAATCTCTTCCACCACGCCATCGACGCTGTCCTCGGAGCGCATGATGCTGTAGTTGAGCAAGGACACAACGGTGTGGACGAGGAAGGCCGCTATTTCTACCCGGGCGGCATCGTCCATACCGGGAGCTAGGGGTTCGAGGATCTCCGCGATGGGCTTGAGCAGGGACAACTCCGTGTCCGCGGCCGTGGCACGGGTCGCCGGCGTCGATTGCACGGCATGCCACACCGCGCGGCGCGAGGGGTCATTGCGCCACACTCGCGCCATACGGTCGATGAATTCCTCAAGAAAGTCCGGCCATTGAAGCGCCGGGACGCGGTGCGAGAAACGCTCGACTTCCGCCAACATTTCCGCCGTGTCCTGGCGGTCAAGCTCGCACATCAGCACATACTTGTTGGCAAAGTATTGGTACAGCGTGCCGATGGGTACCTCCGCGCGGCGCGAGACCTCGTCGAAGGTGAAAGACTCAAAGCCATGGTCCACGAGCGTCTGACGCGCGCAGGACAAAATCCGGTCATATTTGGCGCGGCTGCGCGCTTGCGCTGGCCGACGCCTCGGGACCAGTATCTCCGGTGACTTTGAACTGGATTCCACGATCTAGTTGAGCCCCTTAAGCACGCGGGCAACGTGGCCAGTGGCCTTGACGTTGTACATGGCCTGACCAATGGTGCCGTCTTCCTCCACGAGGAAGGTAGAACGGATAACGCCTTGGACGACCTTGCCGTAGTTCTTCTTCTCCCCGAAAGCGCCATAAGCGGTCATGACTTCCTTGGTGGGGTCAGACAGAAGGGGGAAGTTCAGTTCGTGGTCCTCACGGAACTTTTTTAAGGCCTCCGGCTTATCGGGCGAAATGCCCACGACGGCGATATTCATTCCGTTGAGCTGCTCGAGGCTATCGCGGAAATCGCAGGCCTCCTTGGTGCAGCCAGGGGTGTTAGCGCGCGGGTAGAAGTAGACCACGACGCGCTGGCCGGCAAAGTCGCTCAGGCTCACGGTGTTGCCGGCATCGTCGCTCAAGGAAAAAGCCGGTGCTGTGTCTCCCACGGACAGTCGTTGTGCTTCAGTCATGGTCCCCACCCTACCGTGATCGCGGTCCTACCCACCCCGCGAGTAGACATGCGGGCAACGCTGGGGTCAATGTAGAATGTCGACGTTAGAACAAAAACACAGTCAAAATCTCAGGAGATTTCCCGTGGCACGCAACATTGATGATATCCAGCGCGACATCGAGCGCACCCGCCGTCAGCTGGCTAGCACCTTGGATGAGCTGGCTTACCGCAGCAAGCCGCAGAACTTCGTGGACGACGCCAAGGGGGCTGCCACCCAGAAGCTGCAGGACCGCAACGTGCAGATGACCCTCGCTGGCATCGGCGCTGCTGTCGTTGGCCTCATCGCTTTCTCCGTCTTCCGCTCCAAGCGCCGCAAGTCCGACATCAAGGAGCTGCAGCGCCTGCTGGCTGAGCGCCGCTAAGCACCCCTTTACGGACGCTGCGCCGACGGCGCACGCGTGAGATCCCTGTCTTGGAAATGTCCAAGGCAGGGTTTCTTTTTACCCCGCCTTCTCCAAGAGAAGCAAAGGCTACCCTATCTAAGCTTTGGGTAGCCTAAGCTGAATGTGTACTATGAACTCGTCCTTATTGGAGTGCGATACTGCACGCGAACATGAAAGAACGAGGAAGCACAGTGGTTCTACGCCCCACACAGCACCTGACAGCACGGCGACGAGTTGGCGCCTTCGCCCTTGTGGCAGCATTTGCCAGTACCGTGGCAGGCTGTGCCGCCGGAACAACGGCTGAAAACGCTACGCAGTCTGCATCTGCAGACGGCACCGCTGCCGTGAGTTTCACGGACCTAGCCGGCCGCCACGTGGAGCTGGACCAGGAGCCAGAGCGCGTCATCCTGGGCGAGGGGCGCGCAGTATTCGCCACCGGCGTCCTTAATGCTGACGACCCCCTCGACAAGGTCGTAGCCATCGGTTCAGATCTCAAGCAGAACGTGCCCGACTACTATCGCGAGTTGGAAAAGACCGTCCCCAAGGTGAATGAGCTGCCCGAAATCGGAGGCTTTACCAAGGGTGATGTCACCGTGGAGGAACTCATCAAGCTCGACCCAGACCTTATTGTTCTCTCCAAAGACCAATACGAGGCCTCCCAAACCGCAGGACTTACCGACAAACTGGACCAGGCTGGACTCACCTACGCCGTCACCGACTTCCGCGCCAAGCCGCTGGAGAACACCGTCCCCACCATGGAAATCTTCGCCGATATCTTTGGCCACGAGGATCGCGCCGAGGAATTCATCGCGGACTGGCAGAAGAACGTTGACCTAGTGAAAGAACGCGCAGCGAAGGTGAAAGACAAACCATCCACCTTCGTGTGGCGCGCGGCAGGTGTGTCGGACTGCTGTGGCTCCTGGAATGACTCCAACATCTCCCAGCTAGTCAACGTTGCCGGCGGTAAGAACGTGGCTGATGGCCTCATCGATGGCGAGTCCGGCGCCCTTACCCCCGAAAAGGTCATCGACGCTGACCCTGACATGATCATCGCCACCGGCGGCGACTGGTCCGCCAAGGTTGATAGCTCCACGGGCCACACCGGCTTCGCGGCTGCAGGGTACGGCATCAGCGAGAAGGACGCGCACAACAGCGCCGCCATGCTTGCCGACGTCCAACCCGGCTTTCCTGATCTCACCGCCGTGAAGGAGCACCAACTCCACGGCTTGTGGCACCAGTTCTACAATTCGCCTTTCAACTACCTGGCACTTCTCCAGATCGCTGCCTGGCTCCACCCAGAGGACTACGCCGACATCGACGTGCAGCAGGAATGGGCCGACGCCCAAGAGAAATACTCGCCTGTCTCTGGCGACGGAACCTTCTTCAGCACCAACTAATCATGAGTATTACCGCATCTACTGCGTGCTCGGGCAGCACCCAGCGCACCACGAGCGCCGACACCGAGCCGAACACAGTGCCAGACCCAGTGTCAGACCCAGCGCCGAACGCTGCGTCGAGCCTTGCGCCGAACCCAGCGGCGGCCGCCGCGGCACTCGCGCGGGAGCACGCCCGTGTGACACGCCGCCGCATCGCCATCGTCCTCGCTCTTGCCGCCGTAGCCCTCGCTGCTTTCCTACTTAGCGTCATCGTCGGCGCCATCGACCTCACTCCAGGTGAGGTGCTGCGGGGTCTGGTGGACCCGGCAGGCACCGAAAAGCAAACGCGTACAGTCCTCTGGCACCTGCGTCTGCCCATGGCGGTCATGGCCCTGCTTATCGGAGCCAGCCTGTCGGTAGCCGGCGCGCACATGCAGACCATCCTGGACAACCCTCTAGCCGAGCCTTTTACCCTCGGCATCTCCGCCGCCGCGGCCTTCGGCGGGGCCAGTGCCATCGTTCTGCGCTGGCAGCTGCTGGCCCAGCCGCAGTTCAACCTCGCGCTTATCGCGTGGCTGTCCGCGGCCATCGCCACGGCGATCATCGTTGTGGCGGCCGTTCTTCGCGGCGCGAAGTCGGAGACGATGGTGCTGCTCGGCATCGGCCTCGTCTTCTTCTTCCAAGCCATGTTGGCGCTCATTCAGTACCGCTCCTCCAGCGAGGCCCTCCAGCAAATCGTCTTCTGGTCCATGGGTTCGCTGACCCGCGCCACGTGGCAGGCCAACGCAGTACTGGCAGGTGTGCTGGCGGTGGCTCTGCCCATCTTGGGTGCACTCTCGTGGCGGCTTACGGCGCTGCGGCTTGGCGACGCCCGCGCCACCGCCCTCGGCATCAACACCTCCCGCCTACGCATCATCGTGCTTATCGTGGTCTCGCTCGTCGCGGCCACCACCGTGGCCTTCGCCGGCATCATTGGCTTTATCGGCCTGGTTGGCCCGCACATCGCGCGCATGCTGGTGGGTGAGGACCAGCGTTACTTCATGCCGGCCTCCATGGCCGCGGGCGCGGCGGTCATGTGCGCCGCCCACGCGCTTAGTCTCGTCATCAAGCCCGGCGTGGCCATCCCCATCGGCATCGTCACCTCGCTCTTGGGGGCGCCGTTGTTCATCGCCATCGTCATGACCCGGAGGAGGGCACTGTGGACGTAGAACTCACCGTTTCTGACCTGTCAGCCGGGTACGGCTCACACATGGTGGTGGATGGATTAAGCCTTCCCACGCTGCGCGGCGGGCAGGTGGTGGGGTTACTGGGGCCGAATGCGTCCGGCAAGACGACGACCATCACGACGCTGGCCGGCGTTCACCGCGCTCGCGGCGGCACGGTGGATTTCCGTGTTGATGGCGAGGCTCCGCGCGGGAAGCGGCGCCGCCAGCTCATCGGATACGTCCCGCAGGACCTGCCGAACAGCGCGGCGTTGTCGGCCTTTGAGGCCGTTCTTATTGCGGCCCGCCGGGAACTATACGAGGACCCCGTCACTCGCACTGCCGAAGTGCTGCACTCCCTGGGGCTCGATGCGATTGCGCAACGCTACCTCAACGAGCTTTCTGGCGGTCAACGCCAGCTCGTCGCCGTGGCGCAGATGCTCGTGGGGCACCCAGGCCTCATGCTTCTCGACGAACCCACCTCCGCCCTCGACCTCCACCGCCAGCTCTTCGTCTTGAGCCGCGTGCGGGCGAAAACCCAGGAGGAAGGCAGTCTTGCGCTTGTGGCGATTCACGACATCAATCTGGCAGCCCGGATGTGTGACCAGCTCGTTGTGATGAAGGACGGGCAGGTCCATGCTCACGGTGCCCCGGCGGACGTGTTGAGTCCTGGGCTTCTGCGCGAGGTGTATCGCGTGGAGGCAGATATCGTCGAGCACCGCGGACATCCCGTGGTGGCGCTGCAGGCGGTTAGTTAGACTTAGGCGGCGTGAGCCGCAATTCGCCTGAGAACCTCCTGTTGTACCTCACTCCGGAGGACGAAGAGTCTGTGCGGGAGGTCTTTTCTGCGCTAGCGGAGCGGGGCTTTCCCCTCCAGCGCCAGCGCCCGCACATCACGGTGACCTTTGCGCCAACGATGGACCAGACTGTGGTGGATTTGGCCCGCGACGTGTTGCCGCCGCTTATTCCTGCCGTATTTCGCCGCGTAGGGACCGTTGTTTTCGGCACCAAGAGCAAACAGACGGTGGCATGGATGTTGGAAACCACCGATGAATTGGAGACCGCGGCGCGCCAATTGAGTGCCGCAAACCCGGATGGACGCGGTCCGCGCTGGACACCCCATCTGACTATGGGGCTGCGTCTGCCGCGCGCCATGGTGCCCGAGTACCTGCGGGCCCTCAATGAGATATCTGGGACGGAGCACAAGAAATTCCTCGCCACGACCGCAGCCTGGTGGCGGCCCAAGCTGGAGCAACTCGAGGTGTTTTAAGGGCAAGCACAAGCTCCCTCTTTTGCTACCGGGGAATGCGAAATCCCCTCCACCAACTGAGTTGATGAAGGGGATGCACTGTGCGCCATCAGGGACTTGAACCCCGAACCCACTGATTAAGAGTCAGTTGCTCTGCCAATTGAGCTAATGGCGCATTCGTTGTCTTAGCGGGCTCCTGATTTCCTCAGCGCCTGCCGTGCAACGAGAAGTAACTTTAACACCCTGGCTTGAAAAAGGTAAAATCGCCAGGTAGTCAGCGGTTTTGAGTGTGTTAGAACGCCATCACTCAACGCATACCTGGCGGCGCTTCCTTCCATAATCCGCGGATCGATAACGAAACGGTTAAAGGCGGCGGGGTCATCTAGTTTGACGGCGGTTGTGCGGACTAGGCTAGGTGCATTGTCTTTATCAGCGTCTCATCTATCTAGGGGTTTGTGTGCATTCTCTATTCCCTAAGGCACGTCCCACAGGTTTTCTCACTGGTCTCGTGGCGGCCGCGTCCCTGATGGCTGCCTGCACTATTGGTTCTCCAGAGTCGGGGGAAGAAGCAGCGAAGATGTCGGCCGAAGAGGCGCAGGAGAGCGCGGCGGCGGAAGCATCGGCGTCGGCAGCCGCAAAGGCGAAGCAGCTCAAGTTCTCGCTCAAGGATGGGGCAGAAGATGTTGACCCTTCTAAACCGATTGAAGTTACCTCCACTGCGGGGCTCAAAGAGGTCACCATGACCAACGAGTCTGGCAAGGTGGTGGAAGATGAGCTTTCCTCGGATTCGAAAACGTGGAAGAACACCGAGGTGCTGGGTTATAACCGCACCTACACCATCGATGCGAAAGACAAGGACGGCAACCATAAAGCCATTACCTTCACCACGCCACAGGCGGCGGCCGTTTCTGAAGTTGCCTTGAGCCCCCTTCCTGAGTCTGAAGTGGGCGTGGGCCAGGTTATTGGCGTGCGCTTTGGCAATTACGTCACCGACCGCAAGGCCGCCGAAGAGGCCATCACGGTCAAGACTGAACCGGCGGTGGAGGGTGCTTTCTACTGGGTGAATAACCAGGAAGTACGCTGGCGCCCGGCGAAGTATTGGGAGCCAGGAACGAGCGTGACTGTCGACGTCGACCTCTACGGCCGCAACCTCGGCGGTGGTGTCTATGGCGGCGAGGATGCCTCAACGAACTTCACCATCGGTGACCGCGTCATCACGTTGGTGGATAACAACTCCAAGATGATGTCGGTATTCAAAAACGGTGAGGTTCTGCGCCGGATTCCGATTTCCATGGGCACGGATGGAAAGTGGGATACCCCGAACGGCGTGTATGTCATCGGTGACCAGTATCCGGAGCTGACCATGGATTCCACCACCTTCGGACTGGCACTCGATGCCGGCGGATACAAGACCGACGTCAAATGGGCAACGCAGATGTCCTACTCCGGTATCTACATTCATGCTGCTCCGTGGGCGGTGGGGGCGTTGGGTAGCTACAACCAGTCTCATGGCTGTATCAATGTCACGACCGAGGACGCCCAGTGGTTCCAGAACACCGTCAAACGCGGTGACGTGGTCAGGGTCTCCAACACTGGCGGCGGGGTGCTCAGCCCGCTTGATGGTTTGGGGGACTGGAACATGGATTGGGCCACCTGGTCTGCGGGGAACGCTACCGCGAATCAATAGCTCACCTCGATGCAAAGGTTAGGGTTGCACCATAATCCTTTCGACGTCGTATGGGTGATCACATGTCTAGGCTGAAATTCGTTGTCCTTCCTTTGGTGATGGTGTCTTTTTTGTTTGCGGCGTGTACGACAGAGGATGCGCAGCAAGCTGAAGGGGAACGCGACAGTACAGTGCCGCCAACGGGCGAAACGGGTGATTCTGCAGCATGCAGTACTGAGGTGAGCCTGCAAACGTTTCTGGAGGCGATGCCGGAGGAATTTGCCGGGCTTCAGCATGACCCCGCGTACGACGCCATTGCGGATCGCGGTTGGAGCCGCTTTTATCAAGCCGATCTTTATCAGTTCTCAGTCGATAGCTTCTATTACGAGGAAGGGGACATCTACGATGTGTGCCCTGAGAATCCTCAACGTGCAGCGCAAGAGCTGCGTACATTCGCTGCAAAAGATTACCAGCGCCAGCAGGAAGAACATGGCCAAGAAGTACTTCCCTTTGAGGAACTAGACTTTGAAGCTGGGGGCCGCTATTTTGCCTGTGCGAAGAACCCAGCGGCGGATCTTCGGCAATTCTTCTGTGCTACCAGCGTGGGAAACGTGGGCGTACTGAATTATATGTTCCGGCACTCCAAAGGCGATGCAGAAGACGTTGAAGACATGAAGCAGGCATCGTCGGAGTTGGCGGCGATTATTGACCAAGTTCCTGTAGGGCCGGGGTTGGCTGATAGCTAGCGGCCAAGCGCTGGTGTCTGGATACCTTACGCGGGCATGCCGCGACGCCGGGATACAGTTTTGTCGAAGGGGATCCAGAAGCGCAGGGCTGCCTCTGTATTTTTGGAAATCCCGATGCGCGGTCCACATACCCACTCGGGTTCCTCGGTGCGTTCGTTCAAGTTGATGATGGTCCCGTTGTCGTCGAGGGTGAAACCGAGGGCTTTCCCTAGGTTTCCGGGACCACGGGCCAAATTGTGAAAATCGGTGTTTCCGCGTCGCTCGTAAGCGAGGTCTGTCCCCTTAATGACCTCCCCGCTGCGCAGCAGGCAGCCCTCGCCGCGGCCTTCCGGTGCACAGACAATATTGCCGTTGCGATGAATGCCGTAGGACATATACACGTAGAGGCGGCCTGGTGGGCCAAACATCGCTGCGTTGCGTGGGGTGCGGCCATTAAAAGTATGGGAGGCCTCATCGTAAGAACCAAGGTAGGCCTCGACCTCAGTGATGCGTATGGAGACCCCGTTGTGGGTTAACACCGCACCTAGCAGTTGGGGCGCGACAACATCTGCGGAGGCGGTGAAATCAATCATTGCTGCAGTCTAACGTGTGGGATCACCAAGGTGCCCGCTGGCCGTGGTGTGGTCGGCGGGTTTCATCGTCTCGGCGCTCGCGTTGCCTAATCGCGGGCGTTTAGCCTGCACCCGGTGGGTCGGGTGGTTGGCCTGTGGCTTGTCCTGTTGCTTTCTCAGAAGCGAGTCTGGTTGTGGCTTCTTGGTATTCGGGTGTGGCGGTTATCGGTGTACCCCAGGGTGGGATGTAGCTCACCCCGGTGTTCAGCCGGAACATGTAGCCCCTGCCGGTGGGGCGTTTGGGGTCATCGTCGTTAATGCCGTTGTGGTAGGCGCATAGGAAGGTGAGGTTTTTAATGTTGGTAAAACCTCCTGCTTGCCAGGGGATGAGGTGGTGGACTTCGCAGTAATCGGCTGGTTTGTTGCAGCCGGGCCTAGAGCAGGTTTGGAATTCAGCTGCCAGGCTGATGCGTTGTTTCCAGCTGGCATGCCGCTTAATCCGGTAGGAGTTCACCGGGCCTTCAAGGGGGTGGATGATGGTGGCGTAGCCAATCTCAGCAAACTTGTAGGCCAAAAAGTCTGCCCCGCTCATGCGCCCGCCGTTGGTGAGGTTAAGTTCTATTTCCTCCCCATCACCGTTGATGATTTGGTCGAGTTCGTTGAGGGTGACAACGACTTGAGCATGTACGGCAGGTTTAGTGCCAATACCACCGGTGACAATGACGGTGCGTGCGGCGTCGAGGAGGTTGTGTTTGTTGACGGATTCGAGGGTGCCGCGGATATCGGCGATGACTTGTGCGTCATCGGTAATGGTCATGGAGTTGGGGCCTGTGGCTCGGTAGGTGAACCTGACTCCAGGTTTGGCTTGGCGCTTGGACTGAAGTTCTTTTAGGCGCTTGGTGGCAACCTGGCGGATACGGTGGGCGGGGGTGCTGGCAAGCTTGATGCGTAGGTTCCAGGCATCGAGGTCTTTGTTGACTTTGGCGGTGTAGGACTCGATCAGGGTGAGAACGCTAAGACTATGTTGTTGTGCCATCGCGGCGGCGCGTGCTTTGCGTTGTTTGCCGCTAAAGCGGGTTTGCCCGAAGTAGGTGCGGTGAAGGTGGGCGAGTTCTGTGGCGTCGGCTGGGTCGGCGCCGAGCGCGCGAAGCTCGTCGGGTGAGCTGGATGCTTGTTCCACTAGCGCGATCCCCGAGTTGCGGTAGTGGAAGTAGGTTTCTAATACCCCCATGGCCACGAAGCTTAAAACAGGTTCACCAACCCCGCAACCGGAAAACGCAAACACCGCACGAGTTTCATCGTGCGGTGTGGGCGACTTTGGGGTGGCTGACGGGGCTCGAACCCGCGACACCCAGGATCACAACCTGGTGCTCTACCAGCTGAACTACAGCCACCATCGTTGCCTGAAAGCAACGAGATACAGGTTAACCCACACCGGGGATTTTACAAAAACGCCTGGTAATCCGTGGTCGTGTCAGCCTTCAGTTGCTCCGCTTCCTCGCTCGTAGGGCCTTCATCGGTGCGGAAGACACTACGGCGGTAAAAGTCGAGCTCGCGGATGGACTCGATGATGTCCTGCAAGGCTCGATGCGCCATGCCCTTATCGGGCTGGTTGAAATAGGCCCGCGGGTGCCAGCGCCGCGCAAGCTCCTTAATCGTCGAGACGTCAATCATGCGGTAGTGCAGGGCTTTATCCAAGCGCGGCATGTAGGTGCGGATGAACATGCGGTCGGTGGCGATGGAATTTCCGGCGAGCGGAGCGGGGTGGTTGGGGTCGCAGTGCTTCTCGACGAGCCTCAGTACCGCTTCCTCTGCCTCTTCAATCGTCACGGTGGATTCGCGAATCTCCTTGTCGAGCCCAGACTTGGCGTGCATCGTGGCGACGAAGTTATCCATCTGGTCCAACTCGTCCTCGGTGGCGTGGACTACGAGGTCGAGGCCTTCGTCCAGGATGGTGAGCTCGGCGTCGGTAACTACGGCAGCGACCTCCACGATGACGTGGCGCTTGGGGTCGAGTCCGGTCATCTCCAAGTCAATCCAGACAAGGCGGTCATTCTTGGTAGGGATTTCACTCATGGCTCCCACCTTAGTTTCCTCCCTTGTAGCGGCCTTCTTGGCAGGGCTCAGGGCGCTATCGGGGGTGCCTAAGGGGGTGACTAGTGGCCGCATGTTTAGGTTTTCTCAAGGCGGTGGGGTAGGTCACCTTAATCGATGTGAGCTGGGGGTTTGCTGTGTGGAGGTGGGTGGATGCAGCAGAGGGTCCGAACTTTTTCATGATTCTACTCACGAAGGCCTTAGGTGATGGGCCATGATGAATCCAGCCCGAAAAGTGACGGCACTCACAAATCCCGAAGGACGGTTTCCTCCGATGTCAGGCTTTATCGACACACTCAACACAGTAATTTGGTCGCCCGTGTTGGTTTTCCTGTGCCTTGGCGCAGGCATCTACTTCACCGTGGTGACCAAGTTTCTCCAAATCCGCTGCATCCCCGACATGATCAAGCAGCTCAAGGACGGCGAAAGCTCTGAATCCGGAGTTTCCTCCTTCCAATCCCTCATGATTTCCCTGGCCGGCCGAGTCGGCGTGGGTAACATCTCCGGTGTCGCCACCGCTATCGCCTTCGGCGGCCCGGGCGCGGTGTTCTGGATGTGGGCTGTGGCGCTGCTGGGCTCTGCGACGTCCTTCGTTGAATGTACGTTGGCGCAGGTCTACAAGGAGAAGGACCAGGACACCGGCGAGTACCGCGGCGGCCCAGCCTACTACATCGAGAAGGCCTACAAGCACACCAAGGCAGGCCCTTTCATGTTGGTCTACGGCTGCGTGTTCGCCGTCGCCATGATTCTGGCCACCAGCTACTTCCTGCCGGCTATTCAGGCCAACGGTGTAGCCGCGGCCGTCGATAATGCATGGGGTATTAGCGTTGGTTGGTCCGCCGTCGTCCTCGCAGGCGTGCTCGCCATCATCATCGTGGGTGGCGTCAAGCGCATCGCCAACTTCGCTTCCCTCGTTGTTCCGTTCATGGCTGGTGCCTACATCCTCTTCGCCATCATCATTCTCTTTGTGAACTTCAGCCAGATCCCCGAGGTCTTCGGCATGATCTTCAAGTCCGCCTTCGGTGCAGAGCAAGCTTTCTCCGGCCTTTTAGGCTCTGCCATCATGTGGGGTGTGAAGCGCGGTATTTACTCCAACGAGGCCGGCCAGGGTACGGGCCCGCAGTCCGCAGCTGCTGCCGAAGTGTCCCACCCGGCGAAGCAGGGCTTCGTTCAGGCCTTCGCGGTGTACATCGATACCCTCTTCGTGTGTTCCGCTACCGCGTTCATCATCATCTCCACTGACATGTACAAGGTCTTTGAGAACGAATCCGAGGACGGTCCGGTGCGCTACGCCGGTGCGATTCCGGACGATATTGCGGTCGGCCCGGGCTATGTTCAGCACGGCCTCGACACTCTGCTCTCTGGTTTCGGTCCAACCTTCATTGCCATTGCTATTGCGTTCTTCGCCTTCACCACGGTGCTGGCTTACTACTACATGGCGGAAGTTAACCTGACCTACTTCAACCGCTGGATCAAGAGCAAGGTCGCCCGTCGAACTCTGGTGTGGGTACTGCGCGTGCTGCTCGTGGGTTCCGTGGTTATCGGCGCTACTTCTACTCCGGGTGCTGCCTGGGCTCTGGGTGACATCGGTGTGGGCGCAACTGCTTGGCTTAACATCATCGCGATTCTCTTCCTGCAAATCCCGGCACTCAAGTGCCTCAAGGACTACAGCGCGCAGAAGAAGGCCGGCAAGGACCCGCAGTTCGACCCCGAAGCACTCGGAATCAAGAACGCCGAGTTCTGGGTAGAGCGCAAGCTCGCTCGCGAGGAGGCCGCGCAGAAGGCCATCGCACAGGACGCCCCGTTGCAGGGTAAGTAAGACTCAACCATTAAGGCGCCCACTCTCGGCAATTGAGAGGGGCGCCTGTGGTGCGTTTAGGCCATCTTGGAATAGAAGCTGCCGATGAGCGGTGCGGCAATCGGCGTAGGGACGATCTTGCCCAGTGCATTCATGGCCTTCGACAGCGGTCCAGGAACTACTCGGCGCTGGTTGCGAGCCATGGCCTCGAGAGTCTCCTCCGAACAGGACTCGTAGGTGGTCCACAGGAAGTCTGGTACCACCTTGTCCACGATGGATTGCTCTTCCTCCGGAATGACGGCGTCGCGAACCGGCCCAGGGGCGAGCAGCGTGCAACTAACGCCCGTGCCCTTCAGCTCGTAGTGCAGCGCCTCCGTGAAAGCATTGACGCCGGCTTTGGTGAACACATAGGTGGCGTTATTGGGAATGGAGACGTTTCCTGCGGCCGAACCAACGTTGCAGATAGCGCCGTTTCGTCGTGGCAGCATCTGATCAAGTGCTGCGCGGGTCAACCGGTGCACGGCTTTTGCATTGAGGTCGAATTGGCGCGTCTCGTAGTCCCAGTCTTGGTCCATGAACTTGCCAAAGCTGGCGATGCCCGCCGAGTTGACGATGATGGAGATTTCCTTGCCGGACATGAAGTCGATGACCCGGGAGACGTCGGCAGCCTCGGAGAGGTCGGCGGCCAGCGCGATGGCGTCGACCTCGTGGCGGGAACGCAGCTCCGCAGCGATGGACTCCAAGACGTCCTTGCGGCGGGCAACAAGAATGACGTTGTAGCCGCGTGCCGCTAAATCCTTGGCCATTGCGGCACCGATGCCTTGGCTAGCGCCAGTAAGCAGGGCATAGGACGTGCGGGTAGGGGCAGGCAGTCCGGGTGAATGAGCCATGGTGAAACGGCGTCCTTTCTCTGGGGTCAAGGTTTCCACCCAGAGTAGAGGAAAATCAGGGTTTTTCCCGATGCCTTTCCCGCACTCGTTCTGAATAATGGAAGTTGAAAGGAGACATCATGAATAACAAGCGTCTAACTCGTTCCACTACCGACACGATGATCGGAGGTGTCTGCGGTGGCATCGCAGAAACCTACGACCTTGACCCGACTCTGGTGCGCGTGCTCTTCGTTGTAGCCACGCTCTTGGGCTTCTCCGGGGTCGTGCTCTACCTCATTTTGTGGATTGTTATCCCCATCCAGTAATTACTGAAGCGGCCCCATGTCCATAAAGCTCTTCCACAGCCCCCACTCCTCCTGCAATCGCGGGAGGGCGGAGGGTGGGGTAGAGGTGCCGTCGATAAGCGTGGCGTCCATCATGCGCACGCCGTTGTCGAAGAAGAGCGCCGCATGCCCCGCCGCACCGTAGCGCAGCAAGGGCACGAGGTTGATTCCGTCAAAGGACAGTGCGGCGTTCGGACGCACGTCAAGGCCAGCGATGGCCGCCAGCGTCGGCGCAAGGTCCAACGGGGATACTAGCTCGATGCTCTCGCCGTCCTCCGCTACACCAGGCCACAACAGCGACATCGGCGCCGTGCCGTCCTCGCTGGTCTGCAGCGAACACACTGCCACGACACCGTCGAGTGATGCCACCGCGGCGGGGTCCGGTTGTTCGAGGAGCCGGAACACGTTCTGCGCGGCAGAAACCTCGTCGGTGTCCTGCCGAATCTCATAGCCCGCTTCCTCGAAGACCTCCGTGATGCGTGTAGTTGCGCCGCGTTGCGGATATTGGCCGGTGAGTACTCCTCGGCGCGACTGGGCATAGCTTTCCGACGGCGCCCATGCATTCCGAAAGCGCTTCCCCCTCAGTGCAGTGTCAGGGGCATGGTCAAACGTGGCGAGAGTGATATCCATACTTCTCAGCATAAGTGAGAGCGAGAAAGAGCCACTTCTAACCGCCCATTAAAGCGGCAAAAAGTGGCTCTGACCTGCGTGCCCCCAGCAGGACTCGAACCCGCGACACATGGGGTAGAAACCCACTGCTCTAATCCGCTGAGCTATGGAGGCGTACCGAGACATCATAACGCAGCACGTCACTGAGCCGGAAACCTAGCTCGCTGGGGGAAGCTCGGAGGAGGTGTCCAGGAGGACGTCGAGAAGCGTCTGCGCCGCCGGGGTCAGCGCCCGGTCTGCGCGGTGGATGAGCAGGGCCTGCATCGACGGCAGGTGCTCCTCGATGCGCCGGAAGTGCACTCCCCGCTGGCCCAAAGCCTGGGCGGTGTGGGGCATGAGGCTGATGCCGTAGTCGCCCGCCACGAGCGGCAGGCCCGTCTGCAGAGTCGAGACCTCTTGCACGGTGGCAGGCTTGCACTCAGGGGCAGTGGACCACAGGTGGTCTAGCAGCTCCGGCAGCCCGCTCAGCTCCGTCCAACGCTGCGGCAGAAGCCACGTTTCTGTCGTTAGCGCAGACAAGCGCACCGGGTCCGGCAGGTGGGACAAGCGCTGGGGGAGAGCTACGAGGAATTCCATATCCGCCGCGCGGTTAATCGTCAGCTGCTCGCCGTAAATGTGCTGGAAGCGTTGTGGATTGGTGCTGGGGATGATGCCAATCTCTGCGGTACCCTCCAGCACGCGCTTGAGTGTCTCGGTGGGCTCCACGTCACTTAAGGACACGTTGACTTGCGGCGCGCGCTCGCGCATACGCCGCAATACCGTGGGCATAAACAACCAGTTAAACTCGGGCGCTGAGCACAAGGTCACTGAACCTGCGTTTCCCGCTGCAATTTCCGCTAGCCGCGTGGTGGCTGTGGTCAGTAGCGTGTCGATCGAGGTAGCGACTCCATAGAGGAACTCACCAGCCTCCGTAGTCTTAACACCACTGCGACCACGGGAAAGTAATTTGACATTAAGGTCTTCCTCGAGCCTGCGAACGGTCAGACTCAAGGACGGCTGCGTAAGCCGCAGCGTCTCCGCAGCCTGCGTGAACGATCCATGGTCCACGATGGTGCGAAAATGGTGAAGCTGACGAGAGTCCATGAGTGCAGACTACCCTATTGCTGAGACTTTGCTGCCTTTTAGGTAAGAGAGAAGAGCGGGCGGTACACTGCCCACTATGCACGAAGAGAAAGATAACGCCAGCTCACAGGGCCAACACGCGCCTGTGACGGCGGTCGCACAATCAGGTCCACGGGCCCAATCTTCTCGCCTTCTCAATCTTTCTTTTGTCGTTTTTGCGGGTCTTGTCGGCGGAATTATTTCGCTATTTTTCCTCGCGGACTCGCTCGCGGCGTTGGGCATCCCTGACCCAGGCCGCATCACCACCTTCGGCCTTCCCTTCTTCCGTGCAGCCGCGTGGATGTTGATGGCGCTTTCTATTGGCTCGTTCATGGCCAGTGCTTTCTTCATCTACCCGGCGGTCCCGGGAAAGGACAATGATCAGCTCATTCGGGCCGGCCTTACCGTTGACGGCCACATTGCCGCCCGCACCGGCGCCTGGGCTGCCGTCGGCACCGCTGGGGTGTCTTTGCTTGAGGTTCCCCTCGTGATGTCGGACCTGACAGGCACGCCTATTGCCCAGGTGCTCAACCCGGAGTTGATGGGCATGGCGGTGGGGCAGATTGCGGCGTCGCAAGTCTGGCTGCTTACCGCTGGTATTGCCGCTCTTGTGTCCCTCGTCGGCTTCCTTGCCCGCACATGGGCGGGGCAGGTAGGCGTGTTCTTCCTGTCGTTGCTCCTTACTGTTCCGCTCGGGTTGGAAGGCCACTCCGCGGCCGGCGGTGACCACGACTATGGCACGAATTCACTGCTTCTCCACCTCTTCTTCATTATGTTGTGGGTCGGTGGGCTCATGGGACTTATTGCCCACGGCCGCCGCCTCGGTCCCGACATGGATGTGGCAGTGCGCCGCTACTCCTCTGTGGCGCTGTTTTCCATCGTGGCCCTTGCCGCGACAGGAGTGGTCAATGCCTTCATTCGCGTTGAGCTGAGCGATCTTTTCTCCACGCGCTACGGCCTGCTGGTGTTGAGCAAAGCTGTGCTCACCGTGGTGCTTGCGGCGGTCGGTTACGTGCATCGCAGCATCACCATTCCGCAGCTTAAGAGTTCCCCGCGCCTGTTCATTCGGGTGTCCATCGTGGAGGTCGCCATCATGGCCGCCACCGTGGGCGTGGCCATTTCCATGGGCCGCACCCCGCCACCGCCTCCACGTGACCCGAATTTGAATGCCATGCAGATTCTGGTGGGCTATGAGCTTTTCGACGCCCCCACTTTCTCCAACGTGTGGACCATGTTCCGCTTTGACCTCATGTTTGGCTCACTGGGTCTCGTCCTCGCGGGCTTTTACCTTTATGCGCTGTGGCGTCTCAAACGCCGCGGCCTCACGTGGTCGGCCGAGCGGACCGCCTGGTTCCTGTTGGGTTCGCTGGGGATGACGCTCATCCTGAGCAACGGCATTGGCCTGTACATGCCTGCGCTGTATTCCATGCACATGCTCGTGCACATGATCCTTTCCATGGCCATCCCATTGTGCCTAGTCCTGGGCGCACCGGTGACGCTCATGATGGAGGCTTTTGAGCCGGGGGCGCCTGGCAAGCCAACGCTTCACGACGCCGCTGTAGCCCTCACCAAGTCCCGTACCCTGCGTTTTCTCACGCACCCAGCAGTCAATGTTCTGCAGTTCCTGACGTTCCTCTACGTGCTCTACCTTTTCCCGAGCTTCTATGAGGTTGCCATCTCAGAACATGCCGGGCACGTCATCATGAACTGGGTCTTTCTGATTTCCGGCTACATCTACTACTGGGAGGTTATCGGCCCCGACCCACTGCCGTGGCGCGCGCCGACGAGGATTCGTCTGGCCATCCTTTTCTTCTCGATGCCGCTGCACCTTTTTGCCGGTGTCTACCTCATGCAGATGCAGTCCATCCTGGGCTTGGAGTTCTATGAGTCGTTGAACCTGCCGTGGAACCCGGACCTTGTCAAGGATCAGCGCTCCGGTGGCGGTATTTCATGGGGCTTCGGCCAGTTCCCGCTGGTGGTGGTGTTTGGCAAGCTGTTTATCGACTGGCTCCGTGAGGACCGTGCCCAGGCCCGCCGATATGATGCGAAGGCCGACGTCGATGGCGATGCTGACCTGGAGAGCTACAATGCCATGCTCAAGCAGATGAGCGAAGGGGATGACGCGGGTTTCCGCCCGCACTAATGGTGTAGCGGCCTGTGAGTTTTGGGGCCTAAAACCCCTACTTTGTTGACGTTTACAACAAGTTATCCACAGGTTTTCGGCGAGGGTATTGCGGGCGCTGTGGGACGTGGCAATGATGCGAATCAAGGGAGGCCTTTAACGCCTCCTTACACACACCATCACGAACCACGTAAAGGATCCCGCAATGTCGCAATATCCCATTTCACTGACCGGACGCCTGACAAGCGATCCACACCTGACCAAAATCAGCGAGACGATGTACAAAACCCGTTTCCGCATCGCCTCCTCCCGCAGCGTTCCTGAGACCACCGAGGAGGGCAAGACCATCTGGCGCGAGCTCGACCTCAACTTTATCGATGCCGAAGTCTGGGGCCAGTGTGCCATCAACGTCAAGAAGTCACTGAGCAAAGGTATGCCCATCTTTGTCATGGGCTCTATCGTCACCGACCAATGGAAGGACCCGCAGGGTGGCAATCGTTCCAAGACGTACATTAAGGCCGGCCATGTGGGCTTAGACCTTAACCGTTTCATTATTACATCGGTAAAGATCGGCACCCCTTATGGAGAAGACGGCGCGGAGCAGTTGTGGTTGGGGGAGAACCCGCCGGTGCCGGACGTGGACCATACGGCGTCGGACAGCGCGGCATCGTCGTCGGAACCGACGGACCCCATGCCTGAGGCGCTACGGGCCACCGAAGATACCCCGCAGGACACGGCCGCTGACCGCCAACAGGCGCAGAGCTCCGCGGAAGAGATTTCAGAGCCGGAGGAGGTCATGGTCTAACCAGGCCGGGGCACCGTCAGCGCCCATGTGATGTAGTCTTTGTACTGTTATTTACCATTCCTGACAGAAGCAAAGGGTGAAACATGGGCGAGTTCATCTACACGATGAAAAACGTGCGCAAGGCCATCGGTGACAAAGTCATTTTGGACAATGTCACTATGGCCTTTTACCCGGGCGCCAAGATTGGCGTCGTGGGCCCCAACGGTGCAGGTAAGTCCTCGATCCTGAAGATCATGGCCGGCCTTGACCAGCCCTCCAATGGTGAGGCCTTTATCGATCCGGGTAAGACCGTGGGCATCCTCCTCCAGGAGCCGCCGCTCAATGAGGAGAAGACGGTTCGCGAGAACGTCGAGGAAGGCCTCGGTGAGATTTTTGAAAAGAAACAGCGCTTCGAGCAGATCGCCGAGGAAATGGCCACCAACTACTCCGACGAGCTCATGGAGGAAATGGGCAAGCTGCAGGAGGAGCTGGACCACGCCGACGCCTGGGAGGTTGACTCCAAGATTGAGCAGGCCATGGAAGCCCTGCGCTGCCCGCCGTCCGATGACCCGGTGACCAACCTTTCGGGTGGTGAGCGCCGCCGCGTGGCCCTGGCCAAGCTGCTGCTGAGCGAGCCGGACCTGCTGCTTCTCGACGAGCCCACGAACCACCTCGACGCCGAGTCCGTCCAGTGGCTGGAGAAGCACCTCGAGTCCTACCCGGGCGCTGTCCTGGCCGTGACACACGACCGCTACTTCCTCGACCACGTCGCGGGCTGGATCTGTGAGGTTGACCGCGGCAAGCTTTACCCCTACGAGGGCAACTACTCCACCTACCTGGAGAAGAAGGCCGAGCGCCTCGAGGTGGCTGGTGCCAAGGACAAGAAGCTGCAGAAGCGCTTGAAGGACGAGCTCGCTTGGGTTCGCTCCGGTGCCAAGGCTCGCCAGGCTAAGAACAAGGCCCGTCTCCAGCGCTACGAGGAGATGGCGGCCGAGGCCGAGCAGTACAAGAAGCTCGACTTTGAAGAGATTCAGATTCCGACCCCACCGCGTCTGGGTAACAAGGTCGTGGAGGTTGAGAACCTGACCAAGGGCTTCGACGGCCGTGTCCTCATCAAGGACCTGTCCTTCACCCTGCCGCGCAACGGCATCGTCGGTGTCATTGGCCCGAACGGTGTGGGTAAGTCCACCCTGTTCAAGACCATCGTGGGCCTGGAGCAGCCGGATTCCGGAACTGTTACCGTCGGTGACACCGTCAAGTTGTCCTACGTGGACCAGGGCCGTGAGAACATCGACCCCGAGGCCACCGTGTGGGAGGTCGTCTCCGGCGGACTGGACTATATCCACGTCGGCCAGAACGAGATGCCTTCACGTGCATACCTGTCGGCCTTCGGCTTTAAGGGCCCAGACCAGCAGAAGCCGTCCAAGGTTCTCTCTGGTGGTGAGCGCAACCGCCTGAACCTGGCGCTGACGCTTAAGGAGGGCGGCAACCTGATCCTCCTCGATGAGCCGACCAACGACCTAGACGTCGAAACCCTCGGCTCCCTTGAGAACGCCCTGGAGAAGTTCCCGGGCTGCGCGGTGGTCATTTCCCACGACCGCTGGTTCCTCGACCGCACCTGTACCCACATCCTGGCGTGGGAGGGCAACGTTGCTGAAGGCCAGTGGTTCTGGTTCGAGGGCAACTTCGGTGACTACGAGAAGAACAAGGTCGAGCGCCTCGGCGAAGAGGCAGCTCGCCCGTCCCGCGTGACGCACCGCAAACTCAGCCGCTAGGTTGAACCCCTTGCCCAGTCGGTAGGCGCAGACTAGCGCCTACCTAAACCTCAGGAAGGAACCTGGAATGTCCGCTCAGAATGTCGTGTCGGAGGGCACCACAGATAACGTCCACGAGTTGACCGTTGGCGTGCGGTGGTCGGACTTCGACATGTATGGCCACATGATGAACGCCAACTTTATCGAGTTGGCACAGGAAGCGCGCTTGGCGTTTGCCATGCACAACTTCTATTCCCGCGGGGTCAACATGGTGGCCTTTGTCCGCCACATTGAGGCCGACTACGTGCGCCCCATAAAGTGGGACGGCCGCCACGGCACGGTGACGGTGGAAACCACGGTGGTGCGCCTCGGCCGCACGTCCTTTACCACGCGTCAGAAGATCAAGGACTCCCAGGGGCAGGTGGCCTGCGTTATCGACTGCGTCCAGGTCACCATCGACCCAGAGACGCAGATGCCGCGCGAGGTGAGCGAGGAGGAGCGCAACATCATCCTCGAGCATGCTGTGGTTGAGCTGGACGATAACGCCTAGTCCATGGTCGGTGAAACGCTCGAAGTACGTAGCGGTGGGGTAGGGCTTCGCGCCCTGCTTACGCGCGCGATTGGCCTCGACGCCTCGGCGTCGGTGCGCCTGCGCCAGCACGACGATGCCTCCGCCGAGGTGTTTGTCACCACACCTTTTGAGGTCGTGGCCTCCCGCCGCGTCGAAGGCGTGGTGGGGCGCGACGGCGCGGTGGTCTCGGCGCAGTCGCTTCTCGACGCCCTCGAGACCTCCCCCGACCCAGATCTCCTCGGTGAGCCCGTGGAGCTTCAACTCGGCCCCGCCCGCGACCCCTCGTGGCCCGGTGCGCTGCCGCCGCAGGACGGTTTTGTGGAGATCGATTCGCTTCCCGTGACCGTCGTACGAGAGCTCGCGGACCAGGGTCAGCAGCTAGCTCGCCAATTCTCTGGTCCGATGGGCCCGCCGGCAAGCCTGCTTAATCAAACCGTCATCACGGTGGAAAACGGGGAGGACAAGGTGGAAATCCCCATGCGGATGATTTTCGCCTGCACCAACTTGGGGCTCATCCCAGGGTTTGCTGCCCCCATGAATGTGCCTCGCCACCTGCGAGTGGCAGGAAAAGGCCGCTGGGTGCGCGTGGATGCCCCCTTTGGCAGCGTCTATCACTCGACGCGCCTGTCCCTCTTCTAAGCGTGGTGGCAAAGCCACCGCGCGCTCTATTGCCATGCGCTAGAGCAGTACCGCGCCAGCCAGGGCCGCGCCCACCGCGACGGCCCAAGGCGGCGCCTTGAAGAACAAAGCTGCACCGGCAGCGACCGCAATCATTCCAGAAGCCCAGCCGGTGACACCGTGGGTAATGATGGGATCCCACAGGGCCGCCACGAGCAGGCCGATGACGGCCGCACTAATCGCGGAGAACGCGCCGCGCAGCCACGCCAGGTGATTCCAGCGCGCCCAAAAATACAACGCCGATAGCGTGAGAAACGCACCGGGCAGAAAGATCAGCACCGTGCCCAAGACGGCGCCCGCGATGCCACCATCAACCGCACCGAGATACGACGCAAAGGTAAACAGCGGTCCTGGCACTCCCTGCGCTACCGAATAGCCGGCTAAAAATTCCTGCTGACTCAGCCAGCCGGCCCCCACGAACTGGTCCTCCAAGAGCGGCAGCACCACGTGCCCGCCGCCAAAGACCAGCGCGCCAGACTGGTAAAAGGCGTTGGCGCGGGTGATGAAGTAGGAATCGGTGAACTGTGCTGCAGCCGCCAAACCACCGAGCAGGAGGAAAAACGCGCCAAGGCAGCCCCAGGCTAGTCCGGCGGGTACCGGGCGGAGGCCGGTAGCGGTGTCGGGTGCCTCGGACGTCGGCAAGAATCGGCGCAGAACCGTTGCCCCCAGCAGACCCGCCGCAGCGAGCACGGCTAATTGCCATGCCGATCCGGCCACCAGGAGTAGGGCAGAACTGATGAGGGCGAGAGCCCAGGTGGTGGGCGTCGTCAAGAGCTTTTTTGCCATGCCCACAATGGCATGCACCACCACGCCGGCCGCCGCAGCGAGAAGACCGGCTAATAATCCGTCGAGCCAGCTCACCCCGCTGCCCGGAACCGCCAGGCCAAACACGGTGAGGATGAGCGCCGACGGGAACGTAAACAGGAACCACGAATACGCCATACCCGCATGCCCCGCGCGTGCGTAGCCCAGCGCCATGCCTACCTTGGAGCTGGCCGGGCCCGGCAAAAATTGCGACATGGCAACCAAATCGGCATAGCTAGCATCCCCCAGCCACCCCCGTCGGTGGACAAACTCGGTCCGGAAATAACCCAGATGGGCCGCAGGCCCCCCGAAAGCGGTCCATCCCAACGGGAGAAACGAACGGCGAACCTCACGCACACTACCGGTTAGATTGCTCATTTCCGGCATCCTAGCCCCTGAAGGGGAAGAGCGCGATTCAGAACGCAAATCGGCCCCCAAGCTGCAGCGTTGTGGACTAAGCTAGGCAAGGCACAAACATTTTCTGTTCCCAAAGGAGCCTGTCACCATGCGCATTGCAGCCCCCAAAGAAATCATGAACAACGAGAACCGAGTAGGCCTTACCCCCAGCGCCGTGCAGACGCTGGTGCAGGACGGCCATGAGGTCCTCATTGAGACCAATGCCGGCGCAGGTGCCTCGTTCCCGGACGAGCTCTACACGGAGGCCGGCGCTACCATCGTTGCGACCGCCGAGGAAGCCTGGGCCGCGGACATGGTGGTCAAGGTCAAGGAGCCGCTCGAGTCAGAGTACGGCTTCCTGCGCGATGACCTTTTGCTCTTCACCTACCTCCACTTGGCAGCCGACCGCCCGCTCACGGAGGCCCTCATGAAGGCTGGCACCACCGCTGTTGCTTATGAGACCGTCACCGATGCCCGCGGCACCCTACCGCTGCTGACGCCGATGTCCCAGGTCGCTGGCCGCCTTGCCGTTATTGAAGGCGTACACCACCTGCTGTCCACGCAGGGCGGCCGCGGTGTGTTGGCTTCCGGCGTGCCGGGTACCCAGCCGGCGCGCGTGGTAGTCATCGGCGGTGGCCAGGTTGGCGCATCGGCGGTGGCCATGGCCCACGGCCTGCGTGCGGAGGTTACTGTGCTGGACCTCGACCCGCACGTGCTGCAGCGCTTCGACGAGCAGTACCAGGGCGGCGTGCGCACCATCGTGTCTGACCCGGCGGCGCTGGAGGCAGAACTCCTCCACGCGGATCTCGTCATCGGCGCGGTTCTCGTGCCGGGTGCCGCAGCGCCGAAGCTGGTGAAGGAAGATGTGGTCAAGCGCATGAAGGAAGGCGCCGTGCTTGTCGACGTCGCCATTGACCAAGGCGGCTGCTTCGAGAACTCCCACAAGACCTCGCACGACGACCCGACTTTCAAGGTTCACGACACCCTCTTCTACTGCGTGGCCAATATGCCGGGGGCCGTGGCCAACACCTCTACCCGCGCGCTGGGTTCGGCCACCTTGCCGTACACGCGTGCGCTTGCCGCGGGCGGCTATGATGCCGCAGTCGAGCGTTTCCCGGGCCTGGCTGGTGGCCTGATGACCCGTGGTGGCGAGCTGGTTTCCCAGCCGGTGAAGGACGCCTTCAACCTTTAAGGCGCTGTATTGATGAGCATCGCTGCTACCCGCTCCATGTGATCCCAGATCATGGTGCGGTAGGCCGGCGGGATGGTGTCTTCATCAATCTTGGCGAGGGAGTTTCCCATGAGCTCCAGCCAGCGATCATGGGCAGCCATGTCGATGGGGTAGGGGGCGTGCCTCATGCGCAGGCGCGGGTGCCCGCGGTTCTCAGAGAAGAGCTGCGGGCCACCCCAGTACTGTACGAGGAACCACAGAAGGCGCTGTTCCGCGCCGTCCCAATCCTGGTCCGGATACATGGGGCCAATGACGTCGTCAGTGCGCACTCGGGCATAAAAGCCGCCAACGAGCTTCTCAAAGGTCTCCATCCCACCGATGGCCTCGTACACACTGTTCGGTTGCATGCCTAGTCTTCCTTTCGCGTCAGGCCTTGTCCTTGACCTGATTCTTCCATGTCGAAGATGGCCATCCCACGCGGGTAGGGGGTGGAAATACTTTCTGCATGCATAGCGCTGAGAATCTTGGACTGGAGAGCGCGCTGGACGTCCCACTGTTTGCCGGGCAGGGTTTTAACGGACACGCGGTAGGACATGTGGTCTACCTCAAGGCCAGACATGCCGTTGACGGTGGGTTCGGCCAAGATGTTGTCACGGATGGTGGGGTCGTGGGAGGCGTCGGCAGCCGCGGCGCTGATGACGGAGAAGGCCTTGTCTGGGTCGTTGCTCAGGGCCACCGGCACCTGGATGCGGGCCACCGAGTAGCGGTCGGAGTGGTTGGCCACTTGCAGAATCTCGCCGTTGCGCACGTACCACAGGGCGCCGTCGATATCGCGGACGGTGGTGATACGCAGGGAGATGGATTCCACATCGCCGAAGACGCCGTTGCCCAAGTCGATGGTGTCACCGATGCCGTACTGGTCCTCCATGAGCATGAAAATGCCGGAGAGGAAGTCCTTGACCAGTGCTTGGGCGCCGAAACCGAGGGCGACACCAACAACACCTGCTGAAGCCACGAGCGGGGCGACGTTGACGCCAAGTTTGTCCAGGATGGCGAGCACGGCCCAGACCCAGACGAAGATAGTTACCGCCGAACGTCCGACGCCCGCCAGGGTCTGGATTCGGGACACTCGGCGGGCTTCGTTGGTGGAGGCGAGGGCTTTGTCGGTTTCCACGTGAGTCTTGCGCGGGGAGAGGGGCGAGCTCAGCTTGCCCTTTTTGATGCTGTTATCAGCCAGCTTGGTGATGAGGCGGCGTAGTAGCCAATTGCCCACGATGGCGACGATCAGGATGAGCCCGATGCCGATGGGCTTATCGACGAGCCACGAGCGCATGTGCTCGCTCTGCCACCACTGGGTGACGCTATCGACGGCGGTGTCTTCGGCGGTAGTAAAAGTGATCACGGGGGCCTTTCGTTTGCTCGTGAGGGACGCCTACCGATAGTAGGCACGATGAGTGAATATTAAAAGGCTGTCACTCTCGCTACTGAACAGCTTGGTCTAGACTGATGTGCCATGACTGACAACCGCACTCTTGGCTTTTCTTCGCGTTCCATCCATGCCGGTTACCAGCCGGATCCGTATATGGGATCCATCAACGTGCCGATTTATGCTTCCACGACCTTCCAACAGGATGGTCTCGCGCAGCTGCGCGGCGGTTACGAGTATGGCCGCGTGGCCAACCCCACGGTCCACTCCTTGGAGAAAACCCTCGCGGCACTTGAAAACGCGTCGTACGCGCGCTGCTTTGCCACGGGCATGGCGGCGGTCGATACCCTCATCCGCATCATCGTGCGCCCGGGTGACCACGTGATTTTGGGTAACGATGCCTATGGCGGCATGTATCGCCTGCTCCACCACGACTACGGCGAGTGGGGCGTGGAGCTGAGCATCGTCAACACCGCGGATACTGCGGCGGTTAAGGCGGCTATCCAGGAGAATACGAAGCTCATTTGGCTCGAGACTCCCACCAACCCGGCCACCACCGTTACGGACATCGCCGAGGTGGCTCAGGCGGTCAAAGCGCTTTCCGACGCCCACATCGTCGTCGACAACACCTTCGCCACGCCCTACCTGCAAAACCCGTTGGAGCTGGGCGCGGACCACGTGCTGCATTCCACCACGAAGTACCTGGGTGGCCACTCCGATGTGCTCGGCGGTGCGGTTGTTACCAACTCGGCTGAGATGGATGAGCGCCTACTCTATTTCCAAGGCAACGTCGGCGCGGTGTCCTCGCCTTTCGACGCCTACCTTACCGCCCGCGGCATCAAGACCCTCGAGGTTCGCATGGACCGCCATTGCGCCAACGCGCAGGCCGTGGCCGAATTCCTCGAGACCCGCCCCGAGGTCAAGCAGGTTCTCTACCCGGGCCTGCCTTCCCACCCCGGCCACGAGCTGGCGAAGAAGCAGATGCGCGGCTTCGGAGGCATGATGTCAGTGCGCTTCCACAGCGAAGAACATGCCCGCCAGGTGTGTCTCAACACTAAACTCATCTCACTCGCCGAGTCCCTCGGAGGTGTGGAGTCCCTTATTGAGCACCCGCAGAACATGACGCACATCTCGGCTGAGGGCTCCGAGCTTGTCCCGCCGGCGGATCTGGTGCGCATCTCGGTGGGCATTGAGTCCATCGATGACCTACTGGCTGACCTCGAGCAGGCCCTCGACGCCCTGAACTAAAACCCGTGGGGGGAAAGAGGCCCCGAGGAGTCAGGGCCACGTGTTAGCTAAAGGGTGCTGAGGAGGGAACCAGCAGTGCGGTCGGTCTCCTGCAGCATGAGCGGGTCTGTGCCCGGCATGGGGGAGATGGTGGTATCCGGCCACTGCGCGTAGGTGGGAATGCCGACGATGTGCAGGCGGGGGTCCTCACCACCGCCGGGGTTCACGACGCGACGGTTCCAGGTTGTTTCCGGTGAACCCGTGGCCTGGCCGTGGTCAACGAAGGCACGCACGCGGCCGTTGAGCGAGACCGCGAGAGGGTCGGCGGCGCGGCGGACGTCGGGGGAGTGCATCCAGGCGTCGATAAGCCAGGCCGAGGAGGCTTCGCCATGCGCGGTGCGCAGCGTAAACTTCTCGCCCACCTCGAGCTGGGGCCGCTCGCCGAGGAAGGTGGCGAGGCCGGCGTCGACAAGCGCGAGCAGTTGGCGCGTGCGGAACAGCGGCGGGCCAGAGCCCACCATCTGGCCGAACGCCATGAATTCCTTGTAGGTACTGGTCCGGGACTCCCACGTCATGCGACCCTCGGAACCAGCTATGGAGGCGGGCTTGCGCGCGGCGGAGATGGCCCACAGCGCGGACTTCAGCGGAGAATCGGCAGCAGCGACTGCCTCGCGGATATCGCGGGCCAAGCCCTCGGCGATGTATTCAGTAAGGTCACCGCCTTCGAAATCGGCTAGCGGGTGAGCCCAGTGTGCCAGGTCTAGCGGCTGGCTCGAGAAACCCTCGAGCGCAGCAGTGAGCTGGTCCGTCATGCTGCGCAAGTCCGCGGCATCAACCGCGGTGGCGTCGATAGTTGCCAGGATGTCCTCGAGGGGGCGCTTAAGCGCCTCAGGGGCCACGCGCGCCTGATTCTCGTAGTACTCGGCGTAGGCATCGCGCAGGATGTGCGGCAGCAGCTGGGTGCCGAAGTCGAGCTCAGCCTTCGGATCGAGAGCGGCCACCGCGGCGCGGAAGCGAGTCAACGCTGCCTTCGGTGGCAACGCGTGGTACTCCGACTTCGGAATATACGGGTATCCGCGGCCCGAACTCACGATGAAGTGCGGCTCGTCGCCGCTCGGCTCGTAGCGCAGCCCGGAGCGCGTCGAAGGATCCTCCACAAACTCACCACCGCGGTCGATGGTGAGCAGAGCCATGACGTCGAAGAAGCCCATTCCCAGTCCGCGGACCAGAACCTTCTCGCCCGCAGGAACGTCGCTCACTGGCTGCTCGACGGGGTTGTCGGGGCGTACCCAGTGCAGACCCGACTGTGCAGCGCCCGCCAGGGCGCGCTCGGATTCGTTCAGAGCGGGGACCTGCCAGCCGTAGGCCAGGGCGGTGGCGTCGGCGGTGATGGTGGTGTCATCGGAAAGTGTAATGACATCCTGCTCACCGCTGTCCTCCACGGACAGCGCGCGGGCGCGGTGCTCGACCACGTTAACGTTCTCCGGCAGCTGTGCCAGTGCTACCTCATAGACCCACTCCAGGTAGGCGCCGTAGAGTGCGCGGGAAGGGTTGGACTCTGGACGGGTCTGTTCAAGCTCTTCGGCGAAGGAGCTGGCGAGGTCGCGGTGGGGTGGGAAGGCGTCGTAAAGCTCCAGTTTGGCGGGGGAAAGGTCTGGGCGCTCGCCGCGCAGCAGCTGGATCCACTCGTAGAGAATGGGGCCTTCCAGTACCGGGGCGGTGGTGGTGGAACCCGGCTCGGTGAAGAGGGTTACCGCGCCAGCGAGCGTGTTCATGCACAGCGTGCGAGTTTGCTCGGTATCCCAAATGCGGCCGGCGCCCAGTGGGGCGTCGTCGATGATGTGCAGCGTCAGGGGTGCTGCAAGAGGGGTGGCGCGCAGGTGGGCGGCGAGGCGCTCAACCAGCGAGATGCCACGTGGGCCGGCGCCAATGAGGGCGATGGAAGGCATAATAATCAAACCTCAATTGTTAGACTATGCTGTCTAGTGGAATAATACCGGTCGGTATGCGTTGTGTTAAATCCACACGCACGACAACGAACTACCTTGTGAAAGCTCTTACCGTGAAAACTCTACGCGCACTCGCCGCCACCCTGGCCGCAGCTCTTGCCGCTTCCGTTGGCGCCTGCTCGGCCGCAGACCGGCCGGCCGGGGAGGACAACGTCCTCACCTATCTCGAGCCGCAATTTTTCCGCACGCTGTACCCACCCGCAGCGGGTTTCTATCCCAACGGCGGCGTGGTCAACCAGCTCACCGACCGCCTCCTATACCAAGACCCAGTGACCTTGGATCTCTCGCCGTGGATCGCCACGCAGATGCCCGAAGTCAACGAGGACGCCACCGAGTACACCTTCGATATCCGCACGGACGTCACGTACTCCGATGGCTCCCCGCTTACCGCGGAGAACGTCGTGGCTAACTTTGACCTGTTTGGCCGCGGCGATAAAACCCGCACGCTGACCAGCTCGGAGCAGATCGCGAATTATGACCGCGGCGAGGTCGTTGACGAGGACACCGTGAAGTTCTACTTCACCAAACCCTCCCCAGGCTTCCTCCAAGCCACCTCCGCCTACAACGCTGGCCTGCTATCTGATTCGACCCTCGCGCTCGACAACGAGGGCTTCGGCCCCGGCAACGCGGTGAACGTCATTGGTTCTGGGCCGTTCGTGGTGGAGTCGGAAGAAATCGGCACCGATCTTAAGCTCGAGGCCCGCGAGGATTATGACTGGGCCCCGCCCGCCGTGAAGCACCAAGGCCGCGCGCAGATCGACGGCATTCACTACATCTTGGCCGCTGAGGAGTCCGTGCGCACCGGCGCAATTACCTCGGGACAAGCGGACATCGCCCGCCAGATTTCCGCCCCGCAGGAATCCTTGTTGGAAGACCGCGGCATCAGCATTGTCTCGCGCGGTACCAACTCGATGAATAACCAGTTCGCCTTCCGTTTCGATCACCCGCTGCTGCAGGACAAACGTGTGCGCGAGGCCATCATTCACGGCGTCGACCGCGAGGAGATTCTCCGCGTGCTCTTCTCCGATTCTTACCCGCTGGCCACCTCAACCGTGGCGAAGACCGGCTTGGCCTACAAGGACCAATCCGCTGCCTATACGTTCGACCCGGAGGAGTCGAAGCGCCTCCTCGATGAGGCTGGCTGGAAGCCAGGCCCCGATGGCATCCGCGTCAAGGACGGAAAGCGCCTGAGCCTGCGCACGAACACCGCGCTGCCGCAGCCGCGCTCCAAAGAGGTCATGACGATGGTGCAGGATCAGCTGCGCGGAATCGGAATTGAAATCCAAGTCAACGCCGGTGACCAGGCCACCCAGAACGCCGACGCCAAGGACGTCAACAAGGTGCAGATTTATCACTCGATGGTGGGCCGCGCCGATTACGACGTCATCACCTCGCTCTACGGCATCAACAACCGCGACGCTTTCCTTAACCAGGATGGGGAAGGGGAGCCCGTCGATAAGCACCTGCAAGAGCTTCTCGACGTCGTCCTCGGCACCCCCGACGTGCAAGGCCGCATCAAGGCCACTGAAGACGTCCAGGATTACATCACGGAGCAGGCCTATGCACTGCCGCTCTTTGAGGAACCCGTGGTTTACGCCGTGCGTCCGGAGGTATCCGGCTTTAGCCCCGAGTCGGTCGCGCGTCCGTGGTTCTACGAGGTCACCATCGACAGGAAGGGCAAGTAGATGACAACCCGCCAGATTCTTAGCCGCATCGGGCAAGCCGTGCTCGTGCTGCTTATTACCTATACCGTGGCCTTCTTCCTCCTCTCGGCGCTGCCGTCGGATGCGGTGCAGTCGCGCTTCGGTGACCCGGCCCTGGGCCTGTCCCAAGCAGAGATTGACGCTATCCGGGAGGAGATGGGCGTCGACAAGCCGCTCATGGTTCAGTACTTCACCGCGTTGGGTGGTTTCCTGACCGGCCATTTCGGTAACTCGACGCAGTCGGGTGCGCCGGTAGCCACGCTGCTTGCCGACGCCCTTCCCCGCACCCTCATCCTCGCCGCTTGCGCCATTGGCTTGGCCATCATCGTGGCCGTGCTGGTGGCCTTTTTGGCCACGTTGCCGGGGATGGGTAGTATCGCTACCTTCTTCCGTGGCCTGCCGTCCCTCATGGTCTCCCTGCCCGGATTCTGGATCGGTATTCTGCTCATCCAGGTCTTTTCCTTCCAGCTGGGCTGGGTACGCGTCATTGAGCCCGGCAGCGTGGAGGGGCTTATCTTGCCTACGCTCACGCTGGCGGTTCCGATGACTGCTCCGCTCATCCAGGTGCTCATCCGCTCTATCGATGAGACGCAATCGCGTCCCTTCGTGCAGGCGGTGCGCTCGCGTGGTGCCTCGGAGTCCTGGATTTTCTGGCGCACCATCCTCCGCAACTCGCTGCTGCCGACTCTGACCATGGCGGGCTTGCTTTTCGGCGAGCTGGTGGGTGGTGCCGTGGTGACGGAGACCGTCTTTGGTCGCACCGGTTTGGGCTACATGACCGCCCAGGCCGTGGCTAACCGCGATACCCCGGTGTTGCTGGCTGTGGTGCTTATCGCTGCTACTTCCTACATCATCATCAACCTTGTTGTGGACCTTCTCTACCCAGTGCTCGATCCGCGCCTGCGGGCGAAGTCCTCCGACCACAAGGCTCCCCGGACGCCCGCCGCAGCCCCGGCTGTTGGCTCTGAAGAAAGGACGGTGCGCTCATGAGCATGATGCACACTAAGCCGCGCCGCGGCTACCGTCGTGCCGCTGCTGGCCAGGGTAACCCTTGGCTTAAGCCGGGCTCTCTTATCGCCATCGTTATTCTGGCCGTGGCTTTCCTTGCTGCGTTGTTCCCGGGCCTGTTTACGTCGGCCGACCCGTATGCCGGCACCGACGTCGCCTTGCTCCCGCCGGGCGAGAATGGCCACCTCATGGGCACCGATGCGGTGGGCCGTGACCTCTATGCCCGCGTGGTCTACGGCGCGCGCCAGTCCCTCCTTGGGGCGCTCATCGCCGTGGCGGTGGGGCTCGTCGTCGGCACGCTCATTGGTTTGCTGGCTGGTTCTCTGCGGGGAATCGTTGACACTATCCTCATGCGCGTTGTCGACGTGCTGCTGTCCATCCCCGGCATCCTGCTGTCGCTGTCCATCATCATCGTGCTGGGCTTCGGCTCGGTCCAGGCGGCGGTCGCCGTCGGCGCGACCTCGGTGGCGACCTTCGCGCGCCTGGCTCGCTCCCAGGTCATCACCGTGGCCAATGCCGAGTACATCGAGGCGGCTTACGGTGCTGGCGCGACCCGCACCACGGTGCTGCTGCGCCACATCCTGCCGAACTCGCTGACCCCGGTTATCGCTCTGGCTACCTTGCAGTTCGGCACTGCCATCCTGCAGCTGTCGATTCTCGGCTTCCTGGGCTACGGCGCCCCGCCGCCCACCCCGGAGTGGGGCCTCATTATTGCCGAGGGCCGCGACTTCATGGCCACCGCCTGGTGGCTCATCATCCTGCCCGGCATCGCTCTGGCAGCCGTGGTGATGTCCGCCAACCGCCTGTCCCGCAACTTCCCCGTGGAGGCCTAAAATGTCTGAAGCAACACGCTCAACGCAGCCCCTGCTCACCGTGCGAGACCTCAACGTCTCCTATGCCACAGAACGCGGTGACGTTCCCGCCGTCCAAGGGGTCAATCTCGCAGTGTACCCGGGGCAAATGACCGCCATCGTGGGCGAGTCCGGCTCCGGCAAGACCACCTCTGCTATGGCCGCCATTGGCCTGCTGCCCTCCAACGCCACGATTGACGCCGGCACCATCACCTTCGATGGCCGCGATATCACCTCGTTGCGCCGTCGCGAGTGGCTCGAGCTGCGCGGTCGCCGCATCGGGCTCATCCCGCAGGACCCGAACAACTCGCTTAATCCTCTCAAGACCATCGGCGCCTCGGTGGAGGAGGGCCTAGCCATCCACCACATCGGCAGCGTCGCCGAGCGCAAAGCCCGCGCGCTGGAGCTGCTGGAGCGCGTTGGCATCGATGACCCCGAGCGCCGCTATAACCAGTACCCGCACGAGCTCTCGGGCGGTATGAAACAGCGCGTGCTCATCGCTGCGGCCGTGGCGCTGGAGCCGGACCTCATCATCGCCGACGAGCCCACTTCTGCCCTCGATGTCACGGTGCAGAAGATTATCCTCGATCTCCTCGATGACATGCGCGCGGAGCTCGGCATGGGCATCCTCTTTATCACCCACGACTTGGCGGTGGCGGGCGATCGCGCCGACCGCGTGGTGGTCATGGAGTCCGGCCAGCTGCGCGAGGAGGGCCTAGCCGCCACTGTCCTGACGAACCCGCAGCACGACTACACCAAACGCCTGCTTGCCGACGCCCCCTCCCTCACCGTCGCCGACGCCGGCGCCGCGCCGGTTACTGAACGCACCGCGGGCGAACCTTTGGTAAAGGTGGAGGGCCTGACCCAACGCTTTGGTGATTTCACCGCCGTCGATGACATCTCCTTCACCGTGGCCAAGGGCTCCACCCACGCGCTAGTGGGCGAGTCCGGCTCCGGCAAGACGACGACTGGGCGCAGCATCGCCATGTTCAACACCCCGACGTCGGGCAGCATCACCGTGGGTGGGCGCGACATCGTGGGCCTGCGCGGTAAGGCCTTGCGCGAAGAGCGCAACAATATCCAGCTGGTCTACCAGAATCCCTACGGCTCCCTGGACCCCAAGCAGTCCATCGGCCAGACGGTGGCGGAGCCGCTGCGGAACTTGAAGGGGGCGCGTGCAAGCACGGCGAAAGCCAAAGCCAAGGAGTTCCTGGATTTGGTGGCGCTCAACCCGGACTACTATGACCGCCGCCCACGCGAGCTCTCCGGCGGCCAGCGCCAGCGCGTGGCCATTGCCCGCGCCATGATTGTGGAGCCGGAGTTGGTCATCCTTGACGAGGCCGTTTCCGCGCTCGACGTCACCGTACAGGCGCAGATCCTGCGCCTGCTTGCCCGACTGCAGGAGGAGCTTGGCCTGACCTACATCTTCATCTCGCACGACCTGGCGGTAGTCAACCAAATCTCCGATACCGTGTCCGTGCTGTCGAAGGGCCAACAGGTGGAATATGGGCCCACAGCCGAGGTCTTCAGCAACCCACAGTCACCGTTTACCAGGAAGCTTATCGAGGCCATTCCCGGCTCGCGCTACCGCGCCGGCGACCTCAACCTCGGCCTGTAGCCTGGGGCCAATCAAGAAAGGATTAGTTCATGGCAGACATCATTAACCTACTGGCGGGCGTCGAGGGGGACGTCGCCAAGCTGCGCGAGCGCCGCCCCGAAGCACAGGACAACGCACAGGCCTCCTTCGCTGCGCTCCTCGAGCCTAAAGAGCCCGGCACGTTCAGCTATGTGGAGCGCTACGCCATCGCGACGTTTGTTGCTGGCATTTACCAGGCTCCGCAGGCGGTGGAGTTCTATTCCGACCTGTTGGCGGAGGAATCGGAGCAACTCGCCGAAGAAGTGGCCCGCGCGGTGGAGCGCGGCATCACCACCGGCCCTTACATTGATGGCGGCTTTGCGCTTTTCGACGGCTCCCCGCGCCTCGCCGCCGCCCTTGACTTCGCCCACCTGCTGGCCTTCCACCCCAAGGACGCCTCCCCGGCCGCGATTGGTCATCTCCAGGCGGCCGGCTGGTCCAACGACGATATCGTGACGCTGGCACAGCTCGTGAGCTTCCTGTCCTTCCAGCTGCGGGTGGCGCACGGTTTGTCCGTTCTGGCTGGCTCCGCGCAGCCCGCACCCGTGATGGAGGCGCCGCGCCCAACCCAAACCCCGGAGTGGGTGCCGGGGGAGGGGACGTTGGTGCCGGACGTCGTTAAGCCGCAGGGTTTTGTGGCGCACTCGCTGGGATGGAAGCCGTGGGTGCCACCGCAGCCGAAGGAGGAGTTCACCGACGTGCAGCGCGACGCTCTGATTAAACCCGAGCGCATCGACATGGAGTACTTCCGCCTGCTGGCCCGCGACCCGGCAGCGCTCAAGGCGCGCACGCTCACGGACCTGGATATTTTCTACAACACCGATGGTGGCTTGGGCCGCGCCGAGCGTGAGCTGGCCGCCACAGTAGTCTCGCGCCTCAACGGCTGTGAGTACTGCGCGTCGGTGCACCAGCAGCGCGCCAAGGAGGAGGGCGGTGACGCTGCGGCGGTTGACCGGCTTCTCGACGAGGGCGTTTCCGCCGACCTGGGCTCGGAACAGTGGTCCGCCATCCGTGACGCCGCTCTCGCCCTGACTGAGTCGCCCTTCGCGTTCGACGCCTCCCACGTGGATGGTCTCCGCGAGGCGGGTTTCGATACGCTATCCATCATCGACGTCATCAACTCCTCCGCGTTCTTCAACTGGGCAAATCGCCTGATGCTGACGCTGGGGGAGCCGGACGTGCCGAAGCGCTTCCGCTAACCGAAGGAGGAACAAACATGCTGAAGACTGCCGTTGTCACCGGAGCAACCGGTGGGATGGGCGTGGAGATCATCAAGGACCTTGCGCGAGACCACCGCGTGTATGCACTAGGTCGGCGCGCCGGGGAGCTGCCGGAGGCGGAGAACATCGTGCCGGTGAGCGTCGACTTGCTGTCGCTTCTCGATGGCTCAGCGCTCCCTGACGAGCTGGCTTCGCTCGAGCGCGTGGACGTGCTCGTGCATGCGGCAGCCCGGGCGGACAAGCGCTCGGTGGAGAGCGCTCGGCCTGAGGATTGGCGCGCACAGATGGACCTCAACGTACACGTTCCGGCGGAGCTGACCCGCCTGCTCCTGCCCGCGCTGCGTGCGGCCGAGGGACTTGCGGTGTTCATCAACTCCGGTGCTGGTATCCACTCTTATGGCGACAACGTCATCTACGCGGCCACCAAACATGCGCTTTACGCGCTTGCGGACGGCCTGCGCCTCGGCGAACTCGGCATCCGCGTGTCCACCGTCGCGCCGGGCCCGACGGATACCCCGATGCTGCAGGGCTTGCAGGACTACAATCCGGAGCACGTTATCGCCCCGGTCGAGGTAGCGAAGGCCATCCGCGCCACCGTTGATGCTGGCCCGACGACGCAGCTGACCGAGATTCGCGTGCGCCCGCGTATTGAGCTCAACCAGCGGAAGTAAGCACCCGTCGCTCGAGATGCAAAAACCGTGGGGCGCGGTACAGTTGTGAGACGTGTCCACCTCTCAACGCCGCCGCCCTGCGTACTTGGTGATCGCGGATTCGCTGCGGAGCAAGATTGAATCCGGTGAGCTGCAGCCGGGCGACCGTTTCCCCACGGAGCGGGAGCTGGTCCAGGAATACAAGGTGGCGCGCATGACGGTGCGCCACGCGCTCGACATCGTGCAGATTGAAGGACTCATCGACCGCAAACGAGGCCGCACTGGCGGCACCTTCGTGCGTGCGACCCCGCCGACGCTGAGCCTGACGAGTGGGCGCAGTGCTCTGCAGCAGCTGCGCGAACACGGTCTCGATATTTCGGTGCAGGTGCTTTCACTTGTGCTTATCGACGCCCCCGGCCACCTCGCCTCCGCCCTCGGCATCGAGGATGAGGACCCCGTGTGGGAGGCGCGCGCAGTGCATGTGTCGGAAGGCTCGCCCATCATGGCCACGACCCTGCTCATCCCGCATTCCTTGGCACCAGAGCTTAAGGAGCAGGACTTGGAGAAGCCGCTGTCTACGCTATTGGCGGAGCTGGGGCTTCCACCGGTGTTCAAGCGAGATTCCCTCATGGCGGCCACCGCGCGCACGGAGGAACAAAAGATACTTGGGGTCGGCCGTACACAACCGGTCTTGCGGATTACTCGCACCGTCAAGATGGAGGACGGCACCGTGGTCGCTCAGCTGGAGGAAACCCTGCGCCCCGACGCCGTCTCCGTCGAAGTTGAGCTTGGCGAGGATCCCTCACCGTCCCTCGACTAACCCCTGCGCCCAATCTAATCGTGCGGTTATAGAATGCACGCACCTGCTTGGGCTACAAGTGGGATCGCCGATGTGCCCGCTGACCGTGCTGTGGTCGGCGGGTTTCATCGTTGCGGCGCGGGCGCGTGGTTTGGCGTTCCGGTGCTCGCGTTGCCTAATCGCGGGCGTTTAGCCTGATCCTGGCGGTGGGTCGGGTGGTTGCCCTGTGGCTTGTCCTGTTGCTTTCTCAGAAGCGAGTCTGGTTGTGGCTTCTTGGTATTCGGGCATGGCGGTAATTGGCACACCCCAGGGCGGGATGTATGTGATGCCGGTGTTCAACCGGAACATGTAGCCCCTGCCTGTGGGGCGTTTAGGGTCATCGTCGTTAATGCCGTTGTGGTAGGCGCAGAGGAAGGTGAGGTTTTTGAGGTTGGTGAAACCTCCTGCTTGCCAGGGGATGAGGTGGTGGACTTCGCAGTAATCAGCGGGTTTGTTGCAGCCGGGCCTAGAGCAGGTTTGGAATTCAGCTGCCAGGCTGATGCGTTGTTTCCAGCTGGCATGCCGCTTAATCCGGTAGGAGTTAACCGGGCCTTCAAGGGGGTGGATGATGGTGGCGTAGCCGATCTCGGCAAACTTGTAGGCTAAGAAATCTGCGCCGGTCATGCGTGCGCCGTTGGTGAGGTTAAGTTCTATTTCCTCCCCATCACCGTTGATGATTTGGTCGAGTTCGTTGAGGGTGACAACGACTTGGGCATGTACGGCGGGTTTGGTGCCAATACCGCCGGTGACAATGACGGTGCGGGCAGCATCAAGCAGGTTTGTTTTATTAACGGATTCTAGGGTTCCGCGGATGTCGGCGATGACGGTCGGGGCGTCGGTGATGGTGATGGAGTTCGGGCCCTTGGAGCGGTAGGTGAAGCGGACTCCGGGTTTAGCTACACGTTTGGCACGAAGCTCCTTTAAGCGCTTGGTGGCAACCTGGCGGATTTTGTGGGCGGGGGTGCTGGCAAGCTTGATGCGTAGGTTCCAGGCATCGAGGTCTTTTCTGACTTTGGCGGTGTAGGACTCAATCAGGGTGAGAACGCTAAGGCTATGTTGTTGTCCCATCGCGGCGGCACGGGCTTTGCGTTGTTTGCCGGTAAAGCGAGTGTGCCCGAAGTAGGTGCGGTGAAGGTGGGCGAGTTCTGTGGCGTCGGCTGGGTCGGCGCCGAGCGTGCGAAGCTCATCGGGTGAGCTGGTTGCTTGTTCCACTAGCGCGATCCCCGAGTTGCGGTAGTGGAAGTAGGTTTCTAGTACCCCCATGGCCACGAAGCTTAAAGCAGGCCCACCAACCCCGCAACCGGAGCAGAAAAACACTGGTTGCGGGGAGAAAACGATTAACCGCGGTCGACGGCGCGGTTGCGCAGGGCGCGGGCGAGGCGGTCGCGCTGCTCGGTGACCGTACGGCGCAGGCCGCCGGCCAGGTCGCGGGAGAGGAACTCGTCAGCGCGGGCGAGGTTTTCCTGGCTGACATCCCAGCGCGGGAACAACCCGGTCACCGTGGTCAGGGCAATCTCATTGGACTGCGCGGACCAGATCTTTTCCGCCACGTCGAAGAACTCAGCGCTCGGCAGGAGCTCGTCGGAGCCGACAAAGGTCAGGCCGGCTAGTTTCGATTCCAAGTCGCGGTTACCCAACTCACCAGCGACGATCTCGTCCCATACTGCGCGCTTGTTGTCCTCGGTGTTTACGGCAGCCAACGCCTTAAGCGAGGCCTGGTAGCCCGTCGCGGTGTTATCGCGCTTGAGTTCCTCAGCCACAGCCGTCATGGCGGCGCCGGCGTGCTCGGGGCCGGTGACGTCGGCAAGCGAGCCATCAGCAATGAGCGCGGTGATGGCCTTCCAGCGCAAGCCCGCATCCGAGGAGTTCTCAAGAAGGTCTTGGAAGAAGGCGCGGGAGGCGTCGTGAAGCTTGATGCCGGCCAGCGCCTGAGTGAAGACGATTGCGCGCTCGGCGTCGTCGGAGCGGGCGCCTGCCAGGAGGGCGTCGGCAAGCTGCGTGTCCTCCTTCGCCCACTCTGGGTCGGCATAGGTGGACTGGGCAGTTGCCGCCTGGGTAAGAATGCGCTCGAGCACGGCGAGCTCGGTCTCGGCCTCCGCACCGCGGGCCACGAGTGCGACGAAATCGCGGGCGCGCATCGAGCCCGCGCGGGACATCTCCCACGCGGTGGACCAGCACAGAGTGCGGGCCATGGGGTCTTCGAACTTCTCGATATTCTCCAACAAGAACTGCAAAGAACCCGCATCCAGATCGATGAGGCAGTAGGTCAGGTCATCGTCGTTGGGAAGGACGAAGGGGACGTCGGTAAGCGCGCGGCCCACAAGCTCCGGAATCTCGGTGGAGGCGCCGTCGATGTCCATCTCGATGCGTTCAGTGCGAACCACCTTCTCACCCTGCAGGGCGTAGAGGCCGACAGCGACGCGGTGGGTACGCAGAGTTTCACCGCGCTGGGTGAGGTGGGCCTGGGTGATGGTGCCGGAGTCGTCTGTCTCCAACGCCACGCCCAGCGTGTTCACGCCCGTGGTCTTGAGCCACTGCTGCGCCCAGAAGGACAGGTCACGCCCTGAAGCTTCTTCCAAGTGACGCAACAGATCCCCGAACGTGGCATTCGACCACTGGTGTTCCTGGAAGTGGCGGCGCACGCCGGCGAAGAAGTTCTCGCGGCCCACATAGGCCTGCAGCTGCTTGAGCACCGATGCACCCTTGGCGTAGGTAATACCGTCAAAGTTCTGCTCCACGGTCTCAATATCGGAGGCATCCGTGGAAATCGGGTGCGTGGTGGGCAGCTGGTCCTGCTGGTAGGCCCAAGCCTTCTCTACGTTGGCGAAGGTTACCCACGCGGTGTCGTACTGAGTTTCCTCCGCCTGGGAAATCGCCGCTGACCAGGTAGCAAAAGACTCGTTGAGCCACAAATCATCCCACCACTGCATGGTCACTAAATCGCCGAACCACATGTGGGCCAGCTCGTGGAGAATGGTGTCCGCACGGCGCTCGTACTTATAGTGCGAGGCCTGAGACGTAAAGACGTACTCGTCACGAATTGTCACGCAGCCGGCGTTCTCCATGGCACCGGCGTTGAACTCCGGTACGAAAATCTGGTCATACTTGCCAAAGGGGTAGGCAAAGCCGAAGTTACGGTGGTAGAAATCAAAGCCCTGCTTGGTCTCCGTGAACAGGCGCTCGGCGTCGAGCGACTCCAACAGCGACGGGCGGCAGTAAATCCCCAGCGGCACCTCCACGGACTTAGCAGGCGAACCCTCCGGATGCTCCGCCAACGTGCCGGTCCACGTATCCGTCACGCCCACGTACGGGCCCGCGCACAGCGCAATCAGATACGTAGACAGCGGGTAGTCCACCGCAGCGCGCACAGTATTGCCTGAACGCGTGATGGGGGAGTTCGTAATCACCGTCCAGTGCTCCGGGACCTCGAACGCCAGCGAGTACGTAGCCTTCAAATCCGGCTGGTCAAAGCAGGCGAAGACGCGTTTGGCGTCGGCGGTCTCGAACTGGGTGTAGAGGTAGGCCTCACCATCGACCGGGTCGACGAAGCGGTGCAGGCCTTCACCGGTGCGGGAGTAGCGGATCTTCGCCACGACCTTGAGCTCATACTCCGCCACCTGCAGCCCCGAGAGCGGGATGCCATACGTCGGGTCATAAGCACTGGTGGGCAGGGGAGCGCCGTTGAGGCGGACCTCGAGAAGCTCGTCGCCGCGCAGGTCAATGAAGGTCGAGCCGGCCTTCGTCACGCGGAACTTGACCACGGTCGTGGAGGTGAAAAACTCCTCCCCGGTGAGGTCGAGTGCGACGTCGTAGTGGCTTACCTCCAGCATGTCGGAACGCTGCTGGGCTTCCTCGCGGGTGAGGTTAATCGAGGTCATGTACGTTACTCCTCTTTCTCGGTACCTTAAGTCTCTGCACCAGCGTAGTCACACGCCTAGGGTGGGGTGCTACAGACTACACAAGCAAAGGAGATTTACCGTGGCTCAATCCGTCACGTTCTGGTTCGACTGCTCCTGCCCCTTCGCGTGGCTGACCTCGCGCTGGATTAAGGAAGTGGAGAAGGTCCGCGATATCGAGGTGACCTTCGAACCAATGTCCCTGTCCGTGCTCAACAAGGGCCGCGACCTGGATCCGGAGTACATGAAGATGATGGAGGCCAACTGGGGCCCTGCCCGCGTAGCGGCCAAGATTGCCGTGGAGGCCCCGGACAAGGTCGATGCCTTCTACACTGCGATGGGCACCCGCATTCACACGGAGGGCCAGGGCGGCAAGCAGGGTTACGGTGCTTATGACGACATCATCACGCAGGCGCTTGACGACGCCTCCCTCCCCGCCGACTTCGCCTCGGTGGCCAACACCGAGGAGATGGATGAGAAGCTGACCGAGTTCCACAACCGCGGCATTTCCGAGGTCGGCGACGAGGTGGGCACCCCGGTGGTGAAGTTCGGCGATACCGCCTTCTTCGGTCCAGTCATCACGCGCGTTCCCACCGGTGAGGAAGCCGGCGAGCTTTTCGACGCCTCCGTGCGCCTCGCCCAGTTCCCTTACTTCTTCGAGCTCAAGCGTTCCCGCACGGAAGCCCCGCAGGTCTAGCGAGTTTGATTCTGCATCGCTGCTACGACGACGCAGACTAGGACGATAGGGGTGAGTACGAAAGCGGGCAGTCCGGCAATGTTGATGATTGGGAGGGAGGCCTGCGCTTGAAACTCCTCCCACTCGGCGACTACCCACGTGGCCCATGAAGCGCCTGCGAGGAGTGCCAGCACACCAGCGGTGATCCCAGCCGCACGGTGTGGCTTCTGGGCTATCCACCACGCGCCCACCCCGAGGTGAGCCGCGGTCATCACGATCGCCATGACCAGGGGCCGGAGGAAGCTGCTTTCCGTGAAGAAACCTGCGGCGAACAAACCGGCGCCGATGAGAAAAGCCACGAGGTATAGGGCGGCGACGCGTCTGGTCATGGGCATGAAAAACTCCTCTTGTGCGTGAGTAGCCCCGAGCGTATCAAACGCACGTTATTAATTAATGGCAGGGCTCAGCGGACAGTCGTCCTGCCCGCTAAGATGTGGGGCATGCGCGTTTATCTAGGAGCAGACCACGCAGGTTTCGAGATGAAGAACATCATCGCTGAACACCTGGAGAAGCAGGGCCACGACGTCATTGACTGCGGTGCCCATGAGTACGACGCCGAGGATGACTACCCGGCATTCTGCATCGAGGCCGCCCTGCGGACCGTCAACGATCCGGGCTCGCTCGGCATCGTGCTCGGCGGCTCCGGCAACGGCGAACAGATCGCCGCGAACAAGGTGAAGGGCGCGCGCTGCGCCCTGGCTTGGTCCCCCGAAACCGCCCGCCTAGCCCGCGAGCACAATAATGCCCAGCTCATCGGCATCGGTGGTCGCATGCACTCCGAGGAGGAGGCGCTGGCTATCGTGGATGCCTTCCTGGATCAGGAATGGTCCCGTGCCGAGCGCCACCAGCGCCGCATCGACATTCTTGCCGAGTACGAGCGCACCAACATTCCGCCGGAGCTTCCGGAGGCTTAGTAGTTCATCTCCTTGGGGTGAGTGCCGCCGCGGCCCTCTTCCCCGAGGTCGAGATCGGTAATCGCAGCCATCTCGGACTCATCCAGCTTGAAACCGAAGACATCGAAGTTCTGCGCAATGCGCTCCGGATTCTCGGACTTCGGGAACACGATGACGCCATTTTGCAGATGCCAGCGGATAATCACCTGAGCGGGGGAAACGCCGTATTTTTCGGCAGGCTCGGTGATTTCCGGCTGTTCGAAGAGGTCCGTCTTACCCTGGCCTAGTGGACCCCAAGCCTCAATCTGTACCTTGTGGGCGCGGAAGGCATCGAGCTCGCGCCAGCGCTGCAGGTAGGGGTGCAGCTCCACCTGGTTAACCACGGGGGTCTCATCAGTCTTAGTTTCCAGCTGGTCCAGGTGCTCGAGTTCGAAGTTGGAGACACCTATGGACTTGGCCTTGCCGGCCTTCTTCAGCTCGATAAGCTGCTTCCACGCGTCGACGTAGGTGCCATTGTCCGGGCAGGGCCAGTGGATGAGGTAGAGGTCCACATAGTCTAGTCCCAACTTGTCCAGGGATTCATCGAGTGCAGCGGCGGCATCAGTCTGGCGGTCATTCCACAGCTTCGTGGTGATGAATAGCTCTTCGCGCGGGATGCCGGACTTGGCGATCGCGCGGCCCACACCTTCCTCGTTGCCGTAGATGGCGGCGGTATCGATGTGGCGGTAGCCCACCTTGAGGGCTTCGAGGACCAGCTCTTCGGTTTTGTCGGGATCTACCTTGAAGACTCCGTAGCCAAGCTGGGGGATAGCGTTGCCGTCGTTGAGTTCAATATTGGGTACTGTCATGCGGCCCACTCTACGCAGAGTGCGACCATCCTTGCAGAAAAGATACAAGGGGAGGACCGCACAACAAAATGTCCCTTAAGCACCCTTTTGACCCTAAAGCCAACCCCTCGGCCCTCAAGGCCTAAAACGTAAAAACCCCTCGGAGCTGCAACTCCATAAGTGAGGGGCCGCATCGGCAGAAAGGAATCTAAACACGATGCAGGGACATGATATCACTCCGGCGTTGCCTCACGAAACCACGGAGCGCGACCCCTGCGAAAAAGGTCCTACTCCAGGCCGTCGTCCTAAGGCGACTAAGCGGCATCCATAAAGAGTTCACGGACAGTATCTGCGGCAGCAGGAGGAAATCGTTAGCCTCCTCATGGAGCTCGGGCGCACTGACCTACTTGAGTCCGCCGTCGTCAGGGAGGATGCGGACGCAATCGCCAAGAAAGTTCTCGAGGACTGGCAGATTACTGGCGACCTCCGGCCGGGTAGGAGATACGCGAGGCCTCCAGTAGCCGCAAGTCGGTCAGCCCGAAACGTAGTAAGGACGCCCGCGCCACGGTAGGCAGGCTAGTTCAGTCTGCATGGAGTACACGATGGCAGACTTTGACTTTGAGGTGAGCGGCTAGCTACCACTCCAGCTACCATGCCCCTCAGTACAGGCCGGTACAAAGTTAGCCACACTCCCTGTTTTCGCAGGTAGTGAGGCTGCTTTACTTGGAGGGAATGACGGGAATCGAACCCGCGTCTTCAGCTTGGAAGGCTGAGGTATTAGCCACTATACGACATTCCCACGACCAATCAGCCTCGGAACTAGAAGCCCGAGCGTTGGCGTGCGGACTACTTTAGCGCACGATGGCTCTGAAGTGAAAACGGGAACTAGATGAGGGTAAAAGCCGTTAGTTTGAGTAGGTACGCAATCTGAACAACACAGTGTTCGACTCATAGATGAAAGTGGTGCTTTCGTGAGCTCCTTATTGCTCCTTGTTCTCATCGCCGGTGGTGGCGTGTGGTTCCTGTCTTCCCGTAACGGAAAGAAGCAGCAGGAGCTGCGAGAATCCCAGCGTTTTGAGGACGCGATGGCGGATGCGCGCCGCTGGACCGAGCGCCTTGGCGGTCAGGTGATGAACCTCAGCGGCACGGATACTGCCTCTCAGCAAGCCATGGCGGATGCGTCCGAGCGATTCACCGCAGCAAACTCCGCGATTTCCCGGGCCACCACGGTCAAGCAGGCGCACCTGGCGCGTGAGTCCGCGCTGGAAGGCCTGTACTACGTGGCAGCCGCGCGCGAGATTATGGGCATGGATCCGGGTCCCGAGTTGCCGCCGCTGGAGGGCCAGCGCCAAGCCGGCAAGGTGACGGAGACCCGCACGGTGGAGGCGAACGGTGAGATGCTGACGGCGTCGCCAAGCGCATCGGCACAAACCCCGAACTACTACCCGGGTGGTGTCGTAGCAGGACGTCCGGTTCCAGCCGGCTGGTACTCGCGCCCGTGGTGGGCTGATGCGTTATCCACCGGCGTGTGGATGGTGGGCTACTCCATGATGTTCAATGCGATGTTCGCGGGTATGTCCGGCGTCGGCTACTCCGCAGCCGCGGCTGAAAGCGGCGACTGGGGTGGCGGCATGGACAGCGTTGGTGAAATGGATCCCGTTGGCATGGACGAGGCCGGCGATATGGGTGCCGGCGATGTCGGGGGAGGCGATGAAGGAGGGTTCTTCGATGGCCTCTTTGGCGGCGACGGAGGCGATGGCGGAATGTTTGATTTCGACTTCGACTTTTAAGCTGGGGAGTATCCCCTGACATGCATAAACGTGATTAAGGTAGGGCCGGTGTTGGGATAGTCAAGCGGCTATCGGTACACTAGCCCCAGTATGAAGCGCAGCTGCGCGCGGATCTTCCGGGCGCAGAGGCTTTCCATACGGGGCGTGGCGCAGCTTGGTAGCGCACCTGCTTTGGGAGCAGGGGGTCGCAGGTTCAAATCCTGTCGCCCCGACGTATGGGGGCCTGGACACTCATCCAGGCCCCCAAATTTCATCTTTAGACGATCACAATCAGGAGAGTTTCTCGTGAAGACCACCGTAGACAAGCTGAGCGATACGCGCGTCAAGCTCACCGTCAACGTTCCGTTCGCTGAGCTGGACAAGGAAATCGCACAGGCCTACGCGGCGATCGCGCAGCAGGTTTCCATCCCCGGCTTCCGTAAGGGCAAGGCTCCGCGCCAGCTTATCGACGCCCGCTTCGGCCGCGGCCCTATCCTCGAGCAGGTCGTTAATGACATGTTGCCGTCTCGCTACGAGCAGGCCGTTGAAGAAAACGAGCTCAAGGTTATTGGCCAGCCGGAGGTTGACATTGCCAAGCTGGAGGACAATGACTTCGTCGAGTTCACCGCTGAGGTAGACGTGCGCCCGGAGTTTGAGGTTCCGGACTTCTCCAAGATTTCCGTCAAGGTTCCGGCGCTCGAGATCGGTGATGAGGACGTCGACAAGGCACTCGAGGACCTGGCTTCCCGCTTCGGTGAACTCAAGGACACCAAGCGCAAGATGAAGACCGGTGACTTCGCTGTCATCGACATCACCACTGAGGTGGATGGCGCCAAGCTGGAGGAAGCATCCCACGAGGGCATGACCTACCGCATCGGTGATGACAACCTCATCAAGGGCCTCGACACCGCTCTGCGCGGCATGAAGACCGATGAGGACAACGAGTTCACCACCACCATCCAGTCCGGTGAGCACGAGGGCGAAGAGGCCACCGTGAAGGTCCACGTCCAGCAGACCAAGGAGCGCAAGCTTCCGGAGCTCGACGACGAGTTCGCTCAGATGGCCTCCGAGTTCGACACTATCGACGAACTGCGCGAAGACACCAAGACCCGCGTTGAGGAAACCAAGAAGTCCGAGCAGGCTGCCAACATCCGCGATGAGGTCCTCAAGGCCGCTCTCGACGAGGTTTCCTTCGAGCTGCCGAAGTCCATCGTTGACGAGCAGGTTCACGCTCAGCTGCACCAGGTCATGGGCCAGATGGCTCACGACGAGAAGGCACTGGCACAGTTGCTTGAGGCTCAGGGCACCACTCGCGAAGAGTTCGATGCTGATGCTCGCAAGTCCGCTGAGGAATCCGTCCGCACCCAGCTCTTCTTGGACGCACTGGCTGAGGTTGAGGAGCCGGAGGTATCCCAGCAGGAGCTGACCGACCACATCCTGTTCACCGCGCAGTCTTACGGCATGGACCCGAACCAGTTCATCCAGCAGCTGCAGTCCAGCAACCAGCTGGGCAACCTGTTCTCTGACGTTCGCCGTGGCAAGGCCCTGGCAATGGCCATCTGCCGTGCCGAGGTCACCGATGAAGAGGGCAACAAGGTTGACGTTGACCAGTACTTCGGTGAAATCGAAGAAGAGGACGCTGCAGAAGCTTCCGAGGAGAAGTAATCTCCCGCTTGTAACGCGCTGCTGCCACATGTGTGGTGGCGAGCGCGCATGAAACCCCGGATTCAGGTAACTCAAGGATGAGCCTGAATCCGGGGTTTGTGTCATTGTGAACGCCCTCTAGGAGTCTTTGAGTACTTCGTAGAGGGCGTGATGTGTGTTGGCGGGGGATACCGCTAGCCGTTCTTGGCTCTAACGGCCTCGTCGGTTAGCTGCAGGAAGCGCATAACGTAATCCTTGACAAAGTCTGCGGTACGTTGATTGAGATGTCCGGACTCTTCGAAAAGGGTGGGGGATTGGCCCAGAAATACTTCGGGCTGACCAGGGAGCGGCGTATCGAAGTAGGACAGAGCGAGGCGAAGGTTCTTCTGTGAACTGTAGCCGCCCATGCGGCCTACAGAGTGGCTAATGATACCTGCGGGAAGGTTCTTCCACGCCACATCTGAGTTGGGTTTAGAGCCGATGTCCACTGCGTTTTTGAGGCAGGCGGGGATAGTGCGGTTGTTCTCTGGCGTAATGAAGAGGATCCCGCTCGAGTTCTTGATGGTCTCGCGAAAGGTGGTGTACTCAGCCGGAGTGGGCTTGTCCGTGACGGCGGGGTCATCGTAGTCGAAGTCATAGAGCGGCAAGTCACGGATTTCCACGATGTTTGCCTCGTAGTCTTCAGGGATCATCGTGAGCACCTCGTGTGCAATCTTGCGTGCAAATGACTCTCGGCGCAGGCTGCCGACGATAACGCTGATACGTGGGGTGGTCATGGTAAACCTTCTTTCTTAGTTGGGTGTAGGGAGACGTGGTCAAGGGAGAAAAGGCTTGCAGCCAAAGGCCGGTGGTGGGCCGGCAGCGTGGGCGGCGGTGAGGAAGCCATCTACTTTGTCTCCTTCTTCATGGCGGAAGTACAGTTCGATGAGTCCTAGAAGCCCCCCGAGGACTGCTTCTCGTGCGGCGGATGTATTCAACAGCCGCATGGCTGCGGGTTGGTTTCCTTCGCGGATGGCTTCAAACAGCGCGATGGTCTCAAGCCAGCTTCCTTGGTCCGGTCGCGGAAAAGGTTTAGAAATCCCAGTCATCATCACTCGTTTCTTCAGCAGTACCAATGACATAGGAGGAACCAGATCCGGAGAAGAAGTCATGGTTCTCATCTGCTCCGGGGGCTAGGGCCGCGAGGATTTCTGGGTTCACTTCCGTTTCTTCGGGCGGGAAATAATCCGGGTAGCCCAAATTCATGAGTGCCTTATTGGCGTTATAGCGAACGAACACGGCTACATCATCCATGAGTCCCAAAGGCTCATATAGCTCGCCGGAATAGTCCAGCTCTAGTGCATAAAGCTCTTCGAGCAAAGAAATGGTGAAATCATGCATCTCCTTCTGCCGTAGCGGGGTCGTGGATTCCAGACCGCGCTGATACTTGTAGCCCGAGTAGTAGCCGTGCACTGCCTTGTCACGCAGAATGAGGCGAATCATGTCTGCCGTATTTGTCAGGGTGGCGTGGACAGAAAAGTGCAAGGGAAGATAGAAACCCGCGTAGAGAAGCAGCGAGGAAAGCAGCGTCGATGACACCTTGCGTTTGAGTGGATCCGGCCCAAAATAGTGCGCGAGAACTTTCTTGGCGCGTGCCTGGAGAAGGTCGTTATTCACCGCCCAGCGGTATGCTTCATCAATTTCCTTTGTACTGCTCAGGGTCGAAAACACAGAAGAGTATGAACGGGCATGGACTGACTGCATGAAGGCGATGTTGGTATACACGGCCTCCTCGTGTTCGGTGCGGGCATCTTGAATCTGACAGATTTCACCCACGGTGGCCTGGACAGTATCCAGGGTGGTGAGTCCCGTGAACACCCGCATGGTGAGGTTGCGTTCCTCGGGTGTCATCTTCTGCCACGCCGGGAGATCATTAGAAAGCGGGACCTTCTCTGGCAACCAAAAGTTGGCGGTGAGACGGTTCCACACTTCAAGATCCTTGTCATCGCTCACCCGGTTCCAATTGATGGCGCGGATGCGGGCTGAAGGATCATGCCGGTAGCTCGGCGGAGTAACTGAAATGCTGGTTAGTTCAGCACTATTCGATGTTGAAGACATAGCTTCTTTCTTTCTGAGTGAATGGTTGTGGACAAGGGGGGAGGACCGTGCTCCTACAAAGCACAGGAGACGCAGCCTTCGACCTCGGTTCCTTGGAGCGCGGATTGGCGTAAACGGATGTAGTAGAGGGTCTTGATTCCGGCTTTCCAGGCATAGATTTGTGCCTTGTTGATGTCCCGCGTTGTGGTATCAGCGGTAAAGAACAAGGTCAGGGAAAGCCCTTGGTCCACGTGTTGGGTGGCCATGGCGTAGGTGTCGATGATTTTTTCGTATCCCACGGCGTAGGAGTCATCGAAATACTCCAGGTTGTCGTTGGTCATTTCCGGTGCGGGGTAGTACACGCGCCCCAAGCGGCCTTCCTTGCGTATTTCAATTTTGGAGGCAATTGGGTGGATGGACGCGGTGGAGTCATTGATGTAGGAAATTGATCCAGTGGGTGGAACTGCCTGCAAGTAGGCGTTGTAGATGCCGTCTCGCATCACTTGATTCTTGAGCCGTAGCCAATCCTCGCGTTGAGGGATCTGCACGCCTGCTTCATGGAAGAGCTGTTTTACGTGTTCAGTGGCTGGCGCCCAGTCTTGGTCGATGTATTTGTCAAAGTAGGCGCCAGTGGCATAGGTGGATTCTTCGAAGCCTGTGAATCGTTGACCTTTTTCAACCGCGAGTGCATGGGATGCGCGGAGCGCATGGTAGGTCACCGTGAGGAAATAGATATTTGTAAAGTCCAGTGCCTCGGCGCAGCCATAAGGAATACGCTGTGAAGCAAGAAAGCCGTGGAGATTCATTTGGCCCAGACCAATGGCATGCATGGAAGCATTTCCGTGAGCGATGGAGGGAACAGCTTCGATGTTCGTCAGGTCTGAAACCTTCGTGAGGGCACGCACCGCGGTTTCGACGGTCTCCCCGAAGTCCGGCGATTCAAAAGCCTTCGCAATGTTAAGCGAACCTAGATTGCAGGAAATATCCTGGCCAACGGTGGTGTAGTCACCCGAAGCTCCGTAGGTCGATGGCGTGTTGACCTGGAGGATTTCGCTACACAGGTTGGACATATTGATATGTCCTTTGAGGGGATTAGCGCGGTTGACCGTATCTTCAAAGAGGATGTAGGGGTATCCGGATTCAAACTGAAGCTCAGCCAGCGTGGTGAAAAACTCGCGGGCCTTAATGGTCGTGTGAGAGATTCGCGGATTGGCAACCAGCTCGTCGTAGTACTCGGTGATGGACATGTCAGACATGGCTACGCCGTACTCGCGAGCGATGTCATACGGGCTAAAAAGATGCATATCCTTGTTCTCTTTGGCCAGCCGGAAGGTTATATCTGGAATAACAACCCCCAGCGAAAGAGTCTTGATGCGGACTTTCTCATCGGCATTTTCCCGCTTGGTATCCAGGAAGCGAAGAATATCTGGATGGTGCGCATGCAGGTAGACGGCTCCAGCGCCCTGCCGGGCACCCAATTGGTTGGCATAGCTGAAGCTATCTTCGAGAATCTTCATGACTGGGACTACGCCGGAAGCCTGGTTCTCAATCTTTTTGATCGGGGCTCCGGATTCGCGCAGATTGCTCAGCAACAGGGCCACTCCACCACCGCGCTTTGATAGTTGCAGTGCAGAGTTCACGCAGCGGCCAATGCTCTCCAAGTTGTCTTCGATTCGCAGGAGGAAGCAGGAGACCATTTCGCCGCGCTGGGCTTTGCCTGCGTTGAGAAAAGTAGGGGTGGCGGGCTGGAAGCGTCCGGTCATGATGTCATCCACCAGCTTTTCTGCGAGCTCTTCGTCACCCTGTGCAAGGTATAAAGCTGTGGTGGCGACGCGTTCTTCGTAGCCTTCTAGGAATCGGGAGCCATCAAAGGTTTTCAGTGCATATGAAGTGAAGAACTTAAATGCGCCGAGGAAGGTGCGGAACTGGTGCTTAGCTCGATGAGCTCTGTCGTACATGGCGCACAGAAAGGCGTCATCATAAAGCTCAAGGAAATCCCGCTCGTAGTACTCGTTATCAACCAACCATTCCAAGCGTTGCTTGGTGGAATCGAACTGATGCATGCGGGGAGCGACATGGTGCGTGACATAGTCTTGTGCTGCCTGAATGTCCTTGTCAAACTGGATTTTTCCAGAAGCGTCGAACAAGTTCAGCTGCGCGTTGAGTGCGTGGTAGCTCTTGCGCTTGCCGACACCGCCGGCATTGTCTGCTGAAGCGGTGCGGGGCGTAGCGCCAATAGTCTGTGTGGGGGTGGCATCAAGAGGCCACATTGTGTTTTCCAATCTGTGTGATGCGGATGTGTTCTTCATCTTGTGGGGGGATTAATGGGGTGTCATCGTTAGTTGCTTTTGCTGCTCCCAAAACTTCTGAAGGCCCTGCTTTACGGCGGCGATGTCCTTCTGGGTGCCGAGAAGCTCGAAGTGATACAGCTCCGGTACGTGGCACTTGGCGGAAATGATGCGTCCGGCGACGCAGTAAGCACTTCCGAAGTTGGTATTCCCCGAGGTAATAACGCCCCGGATAAAGGAGCGGTTGATTGGGTCATTGAGGAAGTCGATGACCTGTTTGGGGACTGCGCGTTTGAGCGAGCCGCCGCCGTAGGTGGGAACGATGAGTACGTACGGGTGTGAAACCTGGATCATCCCGGTTTTCTTGGGGCGCAGTGGAATGCGCACCGCGGGTCTATCTAAGCGTTCGACGAATCTTTTCGTGTTTTCTGAAACGCTGGAAAAGTACACCAAATCTGGTGAGTCTGACATGGCAATCCTGCTCATCCTGGCCTTAGCCATAAGTGGGTTAGGTGATATTCGAAAAGACTAACTACGCAATGCCGTAGTTGCAACTACGGTCTAACGTAGTTTTGAAAAGGGCAGGTGAGAGCAGGATTAATGCAAAGGGGAAGGTCTAAAGGTTGTGGTGTGCTACAAACACTGCGTCGGTAGCTGGGCGTCCAAGTACTACCCACTGAGTGCTGCCGGCCACCTGTATTTCGAGAGAATCTGAAAAGGGCGCTCCCTCGCGCGTGCTAAGAACAGCCCCAGTGACAATGCCGCGCTCCTCAAGGAACTTCAGCAGTTGTGGGTCGGAATCAGAAATGCGTTCCACGGTCACCTGCGATTGTGCACCGCTGTCGGTGAGGCGATGCGCACTGGGGATTGTGATCTGTCCATCAACCGTAGGGATAGGATCGCCGTGCGGATCCCTAGTGGGGTAATCAAGGAACTTATCCACACGTTCTATGAGCATGTCAGACACCGCGTGTTCGAGATTTTCGGCTTCATTATGGACTTCGTCCCACGTGTAGCCCAATGCTTGAACCAAAAAAGACTCAAGCAATCGGTGACGGCGCACCATGACCAATGCGTACTGCCTGCCAAGTTCGGTTAACTCCACAGAGCCATAGGGCGTGTGTGACACGAGCCCTTGCTTCGCCATTTTGCGCACTGCATCAGAGACCGAGGAGAGCTTGAGTCCCAGCTGTTTCGCTATAAGTGTGGCGGTAACGGGCTCGGACGACCATTCCTTTAGCCCCCAGATAGCTTTCAAATAGTTCTGGGTACTGGTGGACAGCTCGGAAACAGACATGAGTAAATGTTAACCCAGCTTCCGTGTGCGCCTTTGGCGCTGTGCCCCAACGCTCATAGCGAACAGAGGCCAAGTTTGAGAGGAATGCCGGTAAGGTGGGGCCAGTTAAAGCATTCTTCACTTGAAGGAGAACCACTAATGTCTGAGAAGATTTCAATGAACTCGTCGTCTACGGGTATGAATCTGAGCGATAGCGTGTACGAGCGCCTGTTGCGCGAGCGCATTATCTTCCTGGGAACCCAGGTCGATGATGAGATTGCGAACAAGCTTTGCGCCCAGATCCTCCTGCTGTCTGCCGAGGACCCCACTCGCGACATTTCGCTTTACATCAACTCTCCGGGTGGCTCTGTCACTGCGGGCATGGCCATTTACGACACGATGAAGTACTCGCCGTGCGATATTGCCACGTACGGCATGGGCCTGGCTGCCTCTATGGGTCAGTTCCTTCTCTCCGGCGGCACCAAGGGCAAGCGCTACGCTCTGCCGCACGCGCGCATCATGATGCACCAGCCTTCCGCTGGTGTCGGTGGTACCGCAGCTGACATCGCCATCCAGGCTGAGCAGTTCGCGCAGACCAAGCGTGAGATGGCTGAGCTCATCGCTGAGCACACCGGCCAGACCTTTGAGCAGATCACCAAGGACTCTGACCGTGACCGCTGGTTCACCGCCCAGCAGGCCAAGGAGTACGGAATCGTCGACCACGTCATCGAGTCCGTCAACGGTCCTATCAGCAACTAGGGAACAAGGAGCCTTATTACAATGTCTAACCTTCAGATGCCTTCTTCCCGCTACGTTCTGCCAGAGTTTATTGAGCAGAACGCGCAGGGATCCAAGACCACCAACCCGTACTCCAAGCTGTTTGAGGAGCGCATCATCTTCCTAGGCACCCAGGTCGATGACACCTCCGCTAACGACATCATGGCGCAGCTGCTGGTGCTGGAGTCTCAGGACCCAGACCGCGATATCACGATGTACATCAACTCCCCGGGTGGATCCTTCACCGCGCTGATGGCCATCTATGACACCATGCGCTACGTGCGCCCGGACGTGCAGACCGTGTGCCTGGGCCAGGCCGCCTCCGCCGCAGCCGTCCTGCTGGCTGCCGGTGCCCCGGGTAAGCGCGCAGCACTTCCGAACTCTCGCGTGCTTATCCACCAGCCGCGCACGCAGGGCACCCAGGGCCAAGTCTCTGATCTTGAGATTGAGGCCAACGAGATTGAGCGTATGCGCCGCCTCATGGAGGAGACCCTGGCCGAGCACACCGGCCGCACCGCTGAGCAGATTCGCATCGATACTGACCGTGACAAGATTCTCACCGCCCAGGAAGCAGTGGAGTACGGTCTCATCGATACCGTCTTTGATTACCGCAAGCTCAACGCCTAGGTAAGTTGCGTGTAGGCGCGATGCCCCGCCTCCGGATTTGTTCCGGGGCGGGGCTTGCTTTCGTCGTAGAGCGGCTTAGCCCTCATAAACTGGCAAGATGACGATGTGGCCATAGCGCTTGTCGACGTCCCAGGAGAGGTTTCGCACGGAGTCGCGCGAGGTGACGTCGACAAGCAGGGCGTCTGCGTCGAGATCGGTCGCGGCCTGGTCTTGAAGGTCGAACCTGGAGTTGCTCCTGAACGGTTGGGGCGGATGTGTCCGAGCTTCAGCCTAGGAGGCTAGCGCCAGTGGTATGGCTAGCGCCGGTGGTGTGGAGGGCCTTGCTGACGCCGATGTCGGTGAAGGGGCGGACAGCAGAAGTAAACGAGCAAGCAGCTCTGTCTATGTTGATTAAAGACTGTTTTAAATTCAATGGCGCGCCACTCAGTGGGGAATGAAGCTCATGGGTGAGTGGTTTACTAGAGTGGAATGAAGACCGCGGGGGCTGCGGTAGAATCGCCCCACTAACACCCTCAGAGAAAAGAGTCGAAAGGCGTTCATGGCACGTATGCAAGAAAGTGCTGACCTGCTCAAGTGCTCCTTCTGCGGAAAGAGTCAAAAGCAGGTAAAGAAGCTTATCGCCGGCGGCGGCGTCTACATTTGTGACGAATGCATTGAGCTCTGCAACGAGATTATTGAGGAGGAGCTCGGCGCAGCTCAGGCCGAGGCGGATGAAGAGAAGGAGATGCGCCTGCCGCGTCCTTCGGAGATTTCGGCCTTCCTAGATAAGTACGTCATCGGTCAAGATCAGGCCAAGCGCGTGCTGTCGGTGGCGGTGTACAACCACTACAAGCGCATCAAGGCAGAAGAAGCCGCGGGCTTGGAGAGTCGCCGCAAGAAGGCACAGGAAGAGGACGTGGAGATTGCCAAGTCCAACATCCTCATGCTGGGCCCCACTGGCTCCGGTAAGACCTACCTGGCGCAGACCCTAGCCCGGCTTCTCGACGTCCCCTTCGCCATCGCCGATGCCACCAGCCTGACAGAGGCCGGCTACGTGGGCGAGGATGTGGAGAATATCCTGCTCAAGCTACTCCAGGCAGCCGACTTTGATGTTGAGCGTGCACAGCACGGCATCATCTACGTGGATGAGGTGGACAAGATCTCCCGCAAGTCGGAGAACCCGTCAATCACTCGTGACGTCTCCGGTGAAGGTGTGCAGCAGGCGTTGCTGAAGATTCTTGAGGGAACCGTGGCGGCCATCCCGCCGCAGGGCGGGCGCAAGCACCCGAACCAGGAGTTCATCCAGCTGGATACCTCTAACATCCTGTTCATTGTTGCTGGCGCCTTTGCTGGTTTGGACAAGGTGATTTCGGAGCGTGTGGGCAAGAAGGGCGTGGGCTTCGGCGCCAAGCTGGAAACCAAGGATGAAAAAGAGTCCGTGGACTTCTTCTCCCAGGTGCGCCCCGAGGACTTGGTGAAGTTTGGCCTGATTCCGGAGTTTATTGGCCGTCTTCCGGTTGTGGCGACGGTAGACAACTTGGACCGTGAGTCCCTAGTCAAGGTCCTCGTCGAGCCGAAGAATTCCTTGGTCAAGCAGTACCAGCGCCTGTTCAGCATGGACGGCGCGGAGTTGCACTTCGAGGATGAAGCGCTCGATGCCATCGCTGAGTTGGCACTGGAGCGTAAGACCGGTGCGCGTGGCCTGCGCGCCATCATGGAGGAGCTGCTTGTTCCGGTGATGTATGACCTGCCGGACCGCGAGGATATTGCCAGCGTCCATATCACCGAAGCCTGCGTGAAGGGCGAAGGCGAGCCGGAGTTCGTCTACTCGGACGAAGCGAAGGAATCCGCTTAAACCGGCTGTAGATTTATGGCTGGGTGGTGCTGGAAAGCGTCGCTCGGCCATTTTTGTGGCTCAAATCAGAGTGGATGAGAGGAATCGACCATGGAGCTACGTGACGAACAATCACTGCAGGTGGCCAAGCTTTACTATCGCGGAGGACTGAGCCAAAGCGAGGTGGCTGCTGAGATGGGGTTGTCCCGGCCAACCGTTGCCAAGCTCTTGCAACATGCCAAAACCCGCGGATACGTCACGGTGGAAATCCATGATCCCCGTGAGGACGGCGATGAACTTGGCCAACGTCTAATGGAGCGTTATGGGCTTGAGGATGTTCGTCTCGTCTTTAGTCCTCGTGGTGATGAAGACACGCTTACAGAGGGCTTGGGGCGCGTCGGGGCCAAGATGCTCCATGAACTTGTCCATGACGGTATGAGTGTGGGAATTTCCTGGGGGAATACCATGCACTCAGTGGCGCGGCATATGCAGCCAAAAAGCGTGGCTGGAGTCGAGATTGTACAGCTCAAAGGCGGACATTCGCACTCTATCCGCGTGACGAATGACATGGACACGCTCAAGCGCATTAGTGCGGCGTTTGGAGCCGAGACTCTAAGTCTGCCTCTGCCGGTTATTTTCGACTCTGCGGAAGCAAAAGAAATCGTCGAAAAAGATAGACACATTTCTTCCATTTTGAATGCAGGGCGCCACGCTGATCTTGCTGTTTTCACTGTGGGAGCTGTCTCACGCGATAGCCTGTTGATGAACCTTGGGTACCTCAGTGAAGAGGAGATCCATGTGCTTGAACGCCAGGCCGTTGGTGACGCCTGCTCGCGTTTTTACACGGCCGATGGGGAGGTGGCCTCGCCAGCTATAGATGCGCGCACTATCGGCATTTCACTCTCAGAACTAAAGGCGATTCCGCAACGCTTCTTGGTAGCCGGTGGGCTTCAAAAGATGGCAGCCATCGATACCGCGCTGCGTATGAAGTTGGCGACGCATGTCGTCATCGACAAAGAAACAGCGAACCGATTGCTTCAGCTTTAGGAGAAAACAAAACAAAAGAGCCCCTCGTGCTGAGAGGCTCTCCTTGGCGCGGGTTAAAGAACCATGGGGGCGACGATGACGCCCACAATGGCGGCGTTGAGCATATTGGTTAAGAAACCACCGAACAGGGCTTTAGGCCCGAGTTTCGCAATCTCGCCGCGGCGCTCTGGTACAAGGCCGCCGATTGATCCAATCTGAATGCCGATGGAGGAGATGTTGGCAAAGCCAGCCAGGGCGAAGGAAGAGAGCATGATGGCTTTGTCGCTGAGCTGGTCGATGTTTTCACCAAACGCGGTGTAGCCAACGAACTCATTGAGGATTGTCTTTTGGCCAATGAAGTTGCCGACCTGCATAACGTCGTCCCACGGGACGCCGATAAGCCATGCCACCGGCGCGAAGAGGAGACCAAAGAGGCCTTCGAGAGACCAATTGTCTTGACCGAAGATGGAACCTACGCCGCCGAGGATGGCGGAAAGCATAGCGATCATGGCGATAAAGGCAATGAGGAGGCAGGCCACTGAAATGGCAATCTTGCCACCGGCCATGGCACCGCTACTGATGGCATCGATGATGTTCTTGGAATCGTTATCGCGCACGTCCTTGACCGTGGCATCTAGATTAGATTCCTCGGTCTCCGGCATGAGGCCCTTGGCGATAAGAAGGGAACCGGGGGCGTTCATCAAGGATGCGGCCAGAAGATACTCCAACGGTGCGCCCAATAGGGAATAACCAATGAGCGTGGAGCCGGCGACCGAGGCGAAGCCGCCGACCATACAGGTGTAGAGCTCCGAACGAGTGAGCTTGGGCAGGTACGGCTTGATGACGAGAGGGGCCTCCGACTGGCCGAGGAAAATAACTGTCGTGGCCCAGACAGACTCCACCTTGGATGTGCCCATAAGCCATTTAATGCCCGAACCGACGTACTCGACGAAGTACTGGATAACCCGGAGATAGTAGAGCGCAGCAATAATTGCGCCCAAAAAGATGACTACAGGAAGAACATTGAGCGCGAAAATGAAGTCTTCACCGAGTAATCCACCGAATACGAAGGACGTGCCTTCGTTCGTGAAATCAGTGAGCTTGGTGAGACCGTGGGAGACCGCTTCGAGAGCTTTGAACCCGGGCTCCCATGCCAGCACTAGGTAGCAGAAGACAATCTGTAGGGCGAGGCCCACACCGATCGTGCGCCACTTTATGTTTTTGCGGGAACTGGAAAGAACGTAAATGACCGCAAGGATCGCGAGGATTCCTAAAAGACCTTGTAGGCGTTCCATGTTTATCAGACCATTCTCTTAGAGGGCCTCGGGGCCAAAGGAGTGGGGAAGGATTTCACTGAAGTCGAAGCTGCGGGGTGCACCATCGACGGAAACGATGACTCGTTCGCAATTGAACTCGCGCAGCACCTGGCGGCAGGCGCCACACGGATAGCACGGTTCAGCCTTGAGGCCAACGATGGCAACAGCGCGAATTACGGGCAGATTGGGCAAGTGGCCGTCATCAGCGGTGGCATCTCCTGACGTAATCATGTGAGCGGCGGCGTTGCGCTCAGCGCAGATACCAAGGGGGCTGGAGGCATTTTCGACGTTGGAGCCGGTGATGACCCGGCCATCGTCGAGAAGCAGGGCGGCACCGACCGGGAATGAGGAATACGGTGCCCATGCGTGGTGTGCTGCTTCCCTCGCCGTCTCCAAAAGCTCAACGTCTGTTGGCGTTTTTGTCGCATCCATAGCGATGGGTCCTTTCTTGCGGTGCGGGAGGAGGCGTGTTCCAGCGCTTCAGGAACAAAAATAAAACTCCTCATTGACATCTGTTCTATTAGCGATAATAATGGGCTGTGTTGCGATGCACAAGCCCGAAATTCAAGTGAGGTAAAGCACAGCGGGCTGCATTCCGCATCCCGGAGTAGGTAGGCCAAGAGTGAAGGAGTTGTCGTGGCCGAGAAATTTGATGCAGTCGACGTTATCCGTACCAAACGTGACAAGGGGGTGCTGAGCCCTGCCGAGATTGATTGGGTTATTGACGCCTACACGCGTGGAGTGGTGGGCGATGAGCAGATGGCCGCACTTAATATGGCCATTTTCCTCAATGGCATGAACTGTGAAGAGATTTCGCGCTGGACCCAGGCCATGATCGCGTCCGGTGAAACGATGAGCTTCGATTCTTTGTCGAAGAAAACCGCCGATAAGCACTCCACCGGAGGCGTCGGTGACAAAATCACCCTACCGCTCGCACCGCTCGTTGCGGCTTTCGGTGTCGCCGTACCTCAGCTGTCTGGACGCGGCCTCGGACACACGGGAGGAACGCTGGACAAGCTGGAAGCAATTCCAGGGTGGCAAGCCGATGTGAGTAATGAGCGCATGATGGAAATCCTGGAGGATCCAGGTTGCATCATCTGTGCTGCCGGTGCTGGCTTGGCTCCAGCAGATAAAAAGATTTACGCATTGCGTGACATCACCTCCACGGTGGAAGCTATCCCGCTGATTGCCTCCTCCATCATGTCCAAGAAAATCGCGGAAGGTACGTCTTCGTTGGTGCTCGACGTTAAGGTCGGTTCCGGTGCATTCATGAAGAACCAGGAACAGGCTCGCGAGTTGGCGCAAACGATGGTTGATTTGGGCAAGGACGCTGGCACGAAGACGACTGCTTTGCTGACTGATATGTCGACCCCTCTGGGGCGCAAGGTAGGCAATGCCCTTGAGGTTGAGGAATCTGTGGAGGTGCTCGCCGGTGGCGGTCCGGCGGACGTCGTCGAACTCACCGTTGCTCTGGCTCGCGAGATGCTCGAGGCGGCCGGCGTTCACGACGCCGACGTTGAGGCAGCCCTCAAGGACGGCCGTGCTATGGACAAGTGGAAGCAAATGATTAAGGCGCAGGGCGGCGACCCAGATGCCGCTCTGCCGGTGGCGAGCCACACCCACGATGTCATCGCAGAATCCGATGGCTACCTGACCGAACTAGATGCTCTCGCCGTCGGCGTGAGCTCGTGGCGCCTGGGTGCCGGTCGTGCTCGAAAGGAAGATCCGGTACAGGCCACCGCTGGTATTGAACTGCATGCCACGAAGGGCGAGAAGGTGACCAAGGGGCAGAAGCTGTTTACTCTGCACACGGAAACCCCAGATCGCTTCGAGCGCTCCTTGGAGGTTCTCAACAGCGGTTTTCAGATCACCAATGAACCGCTGTCTGAAGAGCGCACGATCATTCTTGACCGAATCAGCTAACACACATTCACCGACATTTAGGAGACATTATGACTTCTCGCACTGACGTTGCCCAGATGATTGATCACACCCTGCTTAAACCGGAAGCGACCCCGGACCAGGTGGCCGCTTTGGCCAAGGAAGCGGGAGAACTGGGCACCTATTCAATTTGCGTATCGCCGAACCAACTGCCTGTTGAGGTGCCGGCGGGCGTACACGTAGCCACCGTCGTTGGCTTTCCTTCCGGTGCTGTGAAGACCGAGGTTAAGGCAGCTGAGACTGCACGTGCAGTGAAAGACGGTGCCGAAGAGATTGACATGGTAGTCAATCTTTCCCAGGTCAAGTCCCATGACTACGCCGCGGTGGAGGCCGACATCAAGGCCGTGCGCGATGCTGCACCGGCTCCAGTCATCGTGAAGGTCATCATTGAATCTGCTGCGCTTGACGATGAAGAAATCGTCGCCACGTGCCAAGCCGCCGAGCGCGCAGGCGCCGATTTTGTCAAAACCTCGACTGGCTTCCACCCGGCTGGTGGTGCTTCGGTCCATGCCGTGAAGCTTATGGCAGACACCGTCGAGGGCCGCCTCGGTGTAAAGGCCTCGGGTGGAATCCGTGATGCTGAGGCCGCCCAGGCCATGATTGATGCTGGCGCAACGCGCTTGGGTCTGTCTTCCTCTGCAGCCGTGCTCGAAGGATTCGAGGCTTAAAATGACATCCATACTGGAGACCGCTCGGCAGTGGGCCGACCACGACCCAGACCCGGCAACGCGCGCAGAGGTAGAGTCCCTTATCGAGGCACAGGATGAGGAAACGCTCCGCACTCTGTTTGCAGGCCCGCTGTCTTTCGGCACTGCTGGTCTGCGCGGCACAATCGGTCCGGGTGAGTCGCAGATGAACCGCGCTGTCGTTATCCGGACGACAGCGGGGTTGATGGACGTGCTGAAAAAGCACGTGGACGTGCCGAAAGTTGTGGTCGGCTGCGACGCTCGTCATGGATCTGCTGCTTTCCATCGCGATGTTGCTGATGTGGTTGCCGCTGCGGGTGGACATGTATTGGTTCTCCCTACGCAGAATCCCACTCCGCTCACCGCATTCACAGTTCGGGAACTAGGAGCTGATGCCGGGGTTATGGTCACGGCCTCACACAACCCGCCTCAGGACAATGGTTACAAGGTGTACTTGGGAGGTCGGGTAGTTGAAGGTGATGGTCAAGGCGTGCAAATCGTGCCGCCGTTCGATTCTGAGATCGCCGCCGCAATTGCTGCAGCTCCCCCGGCTGACCAAGTGCCCCGTGATGCAGCCAACGGCCCAGGGAAAGTAGAAGAGGTTGATACCCGCGAGCGTTACTTATCGCGCATTCAAGAGCGAGCAGGTGAAGGGCCGCGAGATCTTCGCATCACTCTCACCCCGATGCACGGCGTGGGAGGCGACCTAGCACTCAACGCTTTGGAAGCAGTCGGGTTCACTGAAGTTGAACTGGTGGCGGAGCAAGCGCAGCCGGATCCCGATTTCCCCACCGTAACTTTTCCCAACCCCGAAGAGCCAGGTGCGCTTGACTGTGCCTTTGCAGCAGCTCAGAAAACACGAAGTGACATCATCTTGGCTCTGGACCCTGATGCAGATCGCTGTGCTGTCGCCATTCCTACTGACAGCGGGTGGCGTCAGCTCACCGGTGATGAAACCGGTGCTCTGTTGGGTGACTACTTGGCTCGCGACGGCGGTGTGTTGGCCAACTCGGTGGTATCCAGCCGCTTCCTCGGGCGCATTGCACAGGCACGCGGCGCCCAGTGGCGCACGACGCTCACTGGGTTTAAATGGATTGCGCGCACACCTAACCTGACCTTTGGTTACGAGGAAGCCATCGGGTACTGCTGCGACCCCGAAGCCGTTGCGGACAAGGACGGTATTTCGGCCGCGGTGACCGTCGCGTGCTTGGCAGCCGAGTTGAAGTCTGCAGGCAAGGACCTGCAAGATCGACTCAATGAGCTCGCCGCTGAATTAGGCACGTACAAGACGAAGCCATTGACCTTCCGCTTCGACGACATCACGCAGATTGCTCCTACCTTGGAGAAAATCCTGCAATCCCCGCCGGAATCGCTGGCCGGTTCGCCCGTGATGCGTGCGAGCGATATGTCGAAGGGCTACCAAGGCCTGGACCCGACCCCCGGATTGGTCCTGGAAACCGAGGCTAACGACCGCGTCATTATCCGCCCCTCGGGTACGGAGCCGAAACTCAAGTGTTACCTCGAGGTGGTGCGCGAAGGAGTTGTCGATTGGGCAGACGCCGAAGAACGCTTGGACCGCATCGCTGCGGAACTGAAGCAAGAGTTGGGCCTGTAACCAACACTTGCCACGTACTACCTGCCAAATCAGGTGGCATTATTCAAAAGGCATCTTCACTCCTGAAGATGCCTTTTGTGCTGTTCATATGGCGTTTTTACTCGTGAAAACGCTTTCTAGCAGATGCCATACTCGTGTCGATGCGTTGGCTTTGTACCGAGGAGTGTCCTGGGACGCAGAGCAATATAGGCCCACCGTGTGGTGATGGGGCGTGAAGCTGGTGTAAGGGGCAAAGGAACCAGATAAGTGGGACCTTTTGGCAGTGGCGCGTGATCGTGAGCTGGGCTTTTGTTGAGCTCGGCGCGCAGATGGTTCCTGTACTTTGGTTCCTTTGCTCGTGCGGTGCCGGGGGCAAGGGAGCTCGCGCGGAGTCGGAAAAGAGACCCGGGCGAATACTGTGCGGTTAGAGCGGGGAACCGAGGGGCGGCTATGGAGCCGTAAGGAGGGCAGGTTACCCGTAGAGGCTCGTGGATGCGCCGCCCTCGTCCTCAGTGGAGTACACATCCAAGGGCGCTGACTCGGCCTCAAGTTCGGTCTCGTTCTGGGTGAGGTAAGACTCAAAACCGATGTCGGGGATATTCGCCGTAAGGAAGGCCAGCACGGCATCGACGGCCATGCGGTGTAGACCCTCCGTGTTGTTGTGGGTATGCATGTCGATGTCGAGCAGATTGCTCATCATCGCGTGATTCGTCACGCGGTACATCGTCAGAGCCGAAATCAGCGTGAAAATGTCATTGGCGGAAATACCCGGGCGGAAAGCACCGGAATCTTGGCCCAGCATGAGGAGTCTGTCGAGGTGGAGGGAGATCTGGGAGACGTCGATAATCGCCTGCGAGGACTCCAGCACACTGTGGGAGGATTCCATCGTCATCATCTTGATGGCCTCCGGGTGCTCCACGTGCTGGCGGAACATCCAGTCAACGAGAGTGCGCACGCCTTCTACAGGCACGGCCGAGTCAACGGCCAGACTGCCCTCCGGTGGGTTCAGGCGTTTGGCGGCGGTGGCTAGGGCCTGCTGGTATAGCCCCTTCTTGTCCCCGAAGTGGTAGTGAATCATGCGCTTGGACATGCCAGAAAGCTTCGACACAGTGTCGAGCTTGGTCTCGGCATAGCCATGGTCAGAGAACTCCGCGATCGCAACATCGATCACGTGCTCAACAGAGCCGGAGTTGACCGATGTGACCTCAGTGTTCATGAATGTTCCGTCCTTGTACGCGTTGAAATGGTGGCTGGTTATGCCCGCTTCCTACTACTATGCCGAAAAACTTTATAGACGGAGTTCAAGTACACCAATCTTGGGTATTTCGGGGGTGAAATTGCACCCCATGGGGGAAAGAAACGGGACTAGGCTGGGACATTGAGTATCGAGTCGAAAGGATGTCACACATGACCGCATCTCAACCCGTCAAAATCACTGTGACCGGCGCTGCCGGCAACATCGCCTACTCGCTGCTGTGGCGCATCGCTGCCGGTGATGTCTATGGCAAGGACACCCCAGTGGAGCTGGCCCTGCTGGAGATCCCGCAGGCCGTCGGCGCCGCTGAAGGCGTGGCCATGGAGCTCAATGACTCCGCCTTCCCGCTTCTGCGCGGCATCACCGTCACCGATGACCCGAACGTGGCCTTCAAAGACACCAAGGCAGCGTTCCTTGTGGGTTCCCGTCCGCGCACGAAAGGCATGGAGCGTGCCGATCTGCTCGAGGCCAACGGTGCCATCTTTACCGAGCAGGGCAAGGCGCTTAACGCCGTCGCCGCGCGCGACGTCCGTGTTCTCGTCGTGGGCAACCCGGCCAACACCAACGCCTACATTGCCTCCCAGAGCGCCCCGGATTTGGACCCGAGCCAGTTCACCGCGCTTATGCGCCTGGACCACAACCGCACACAGAGCCAGGTGTCGCTCAAGACCGGCATGCCCACCGCGGAGCTGACCAAGGTGGCCGTGTGGGGCAACCACTCCGCGTCGCAGTTCCCAGACCTGACCTTCTCCAACGCTGAGGTGGATGAGGACTGGTACAAGGAGGAGATGATTCCGAAGGTGGCCAAGCGCGGCGCTGAAATCATCGCTGTGCGCGGTAAGTCCTCGGCAGCCTCGGCGGCGTCTGCTGCGGTGGACCACATGCACGATTGGATCCACGGCACGGAGGATTGGCGCACCGCGGCCGTTGTCTCGGACGGCTCCTACGGCGTGGATGAAGGCCTCGTGGCGGGATTCCCCACCGTGGCCCGCGATGGCAAGTGGGAAATCGTTCAGGGCCTCGAGCTCAACGATTTCCAGAAGGAGCGCATCGAGGCTTCCGTACAGGAGCTGCGTGAGGAGCGCGAGGCTGTTGCCCACCTGCTCAAGGACTAGGCCTCAAGCACGAGATTATCGATAAGCCGCACCGGCCCCACCTGCGCTGCCACCAGCGCTAGGGCGGGCCGGTGTTGTGCATCTACGGGCTCGAGCGTGGCGGGGTCCACCACGGTGAGGTAATCCACCGTGACGCCGGGGGAGGAGGCGAGTTGAGCTTGGGCGTCGTCGAGCGAGGCGCCGGCGTCTAGTGCGAAGAGTGCTCGGGATAGGGCCACGGCCTGCTCGCGCTCGGCAGGGCTCAAGCGAGCATTGCGGCTGGACTCGGCCACACCATCTGCTGCGCGGACGATGGGCGCGCTGATGATGTCCACTGGCAGGTCGAGGTCACTCACCATACGGCGCAGGATGGCCACCTGCTGGGCATCCTTTTGACCGAAATAAGCACGGTCGGGGCCCACGAGGTTGAAGAGTTTGGTGACCACCGTGGCCACGCCGTCAAAGTGGCCGGGGCGCGAAGCGCCTTCCAAGACCGAGCCCATCTCGCCCGTGCGAACCCACACCCGGGGAGTACCGCCGGGGTACATCTCTTCCACACTGGGAGCGTAGACGGCATCGACTCCGAGCGAATCCAGCATCGCGGCATCCGCGTCAAGGTCGCGCGGGTAGGCGCGGTAATCCTCGCAGTCGCCTAGGTCAGTGAACTGTAACGGGTTTACAAAAACCGAACAGATGACGTAGTCGTTCTCCTCGCGGGCGCGGCGCACGAGGGAACCGTGGCCTTTGTGAAGCGCGCCCATCGTGGGCACGAAACCGACAGATCCGGTAAGAGATGCGCGGAAATCCCGCAGCTCAGCTTTGGTACGAAGAATCTTCATGGATCGAACCCTAGTCCTCGAAGGATTCCTCGGCGTTGGGGAAGGAGCGTTCTTTCACATCGGCCACGTACTCCTTCGCGCCGCTGAGCAGCGCGCCGCGCAGATCCGCATAGCGCCGTACAAAGCGCGGCGCCTTTGGCCCACCTAAACCAAAGGCATCGGTCCACACCAGTATCTGTCCGTCGGTCTGCGCGCCGGCGCCAATACCAATGGTGGGGATGGGCAGTTCCGCGGTTACCTGCTCGGCAAGAGCGGCGGGAACCATCTCCAGGACCACGGCGAAGGCGCCGGCGTCGGCAAGCGCGCGGGCGTCCTCGTGCAGCTTCTCCGCAGCAGCGCCGCGGCCCTGGACCACGAAACCGCCCAAGGCATGGACCTGCTGGGGCGTGAAGCCGATGTGGGCGCAGACGGGAATTCCGGCGTCGACAAGCGCGGCAACAATCGGGGCCCGCTCGGCGCCGCCCTCCAACTTCACGGCCTGCGCGCCGGTCTCCTTCATGACGCGCACCGCGGACTCCAAGGCTTGGGCAGGGCCTGCCTCATAGGAACCGAAGGGAAGATCCACCACAACAAAGGTGCGGGACGTGGCTGTGACGACCGCGCGGGCCAACGGAATGATCTCATCGAGTGTGAGTGACAGCGTGGTCTCGCGGCCCAAGACCACGTTGGCCAGGGAATCCCCCACGAGCAGCAGATCTATGCCGGCTTCATCAAAAATCCCGGCGGTCATGCAGTCATAACTAGTCATGCAAGCAAAGGCTTGGGAATCCTGCTTAGCGCGGGCAAAATGACGGGTTCGAAGACGTGAAATGTGCGACATGTCTTTACTCTAGCCAGGGGTCAGGTGCCAGTTGACGCACAGGGTAGAGTTGACCAGGTGACTGATCAGAATAAAGAGCAACTCGTTGGCACCAACCGCGCGGACCAGCTTCCCAAGTCCTGGGAGCCGCAGGCAGTAGAGAAAGACCTCTACGAAGGCTGGGTGAACGCTGGTTACTTCACCCCGGACGCCTCCTCGGAGGCCGAGCCCTATTCCATCGTGCTGCCGCCGCCGAACGTCACCGGCCAGCTGCACATGGGCCACGCGCTGGACCACACTCTGATCGACTCCATCATTCGCCGCAAGCGCATGCAGGGCTATGCCACCCTGTGGCTGCCGGGTGCTGACCACGCCGGTATCGCTACCCAGACCAAGGTGGAGGCCCGCCTGCGTGAGCAGGAAGGCAAGAAGCGCTGGGACTATGAGCGCGAAGAATTCATCAATAAGGTCTGGGAATGGAAGGAAGAGTTCGGCGGCACCATCCAGAACCAGATGCGTGCCATCGGTGACTCGGTGGACTGGTCCCGCGAGCGCTTCACGTTGGATGATGGTCTCTCCCGCGCCGTCCAGACCATCTTCAAGACCCTCTACGACGAGGGCATGATTTATCAGGCCAACCGCCTGGTTAACTGGTCCCCGGTGCTGGAGACTGCCGTGTCCGATATTGAGGTCGTGTACAAGGACGTCGAGGGCGAGCTTGTGTCCATTCGCTATGGCTCGCTGAACGACGATGAACCGCACCTCATCGTGGCCACCACCCGTGTAGAAACGATGTTGGGTGACGTCGCCATTGCCGTCCACCCCGACGATGAGCGTTATGCCCACCTGGTGGGCCAGGAGCTGCCGCACCCCTTCCGCGATGATTTGAGCCTGAAGATCATCGCCGATGATTACGTGGACATGGAATTCGGCACCGGTGCGGTGAAGATTACCCCGGCGCACGATCCGAATGACTACGCGATGGGCCTGCGCCATGACCTGGACATGCCCACCATCATGGACACCACCGGCCACATCGCCAACACCGGCACGCAGTTCGACGGCCTGACCCGCGAGGAGGCCCGCGTGGAGATCCGCGAGGCGCTGCGCGAGCAGGGCCGCATTGTCAAGGAGATTCGCCCCTACGTCCACTCCGTGGGCCACTCGGAGCGCTCCGGCGAGCCGATTGAGCCGCGCCTGAGCCTGCAGTGGTTTGTGGCCGTGGAAAAGATGGCGAAGATGTCCGGTGACGCTGTCCGTGAAGGTGATACCACCATCCACCCGAAGGCGCTGGAGCCGCGCTACTTCGAGTGGGTTGATGACATGCACGATTGGTGCATCTCCCGTCAGCTGTGGTGGGGCCACCGTATCCCTATTTGGTACGGGCCAGAGCGCACAAATGCGTCTGGCGAAATTGAACGAGACATCATCTGCCTCGGCCCCGACGAAGAGGCCCCGGAGGGCTACGTTCAGGATCCGGACGTGCTCGACACGTGGTTCTCCTCGGCCCTGTGGCCGTTCTCCACCATGGGATGGCCGGAAAAGACCGCCGATCTGGAGAAGTTCTTCCCCACGAACGTGCTGGTCACCGCCTATGACATCCTCTTCTTCTGGGTGGCACGCATGATGATGTTCGGCACTTTCGCCGGCGCGCACACCCCGGAGCTGCTCGGTGAGGGCAAGGACGGCCGCCCGCAGGTGCCGTTCAAGGATATCTACCTCCACGGCTTGGTCCGCGATGAGCAGGGCCGCAAGATGTCGAAGTCCCTGGGCAACGGCATTGACCCGATGGATTGGGTGCGCGATTATGGTGCGGACGCCCTGCGCTTTACCCTGGCCCGCGGCGCTAACCCGGGCGTGGACCTGCCGCTGGCCGTGGATGCTGCTGCCGCCGGCCGCAACTTTGCCACCAAGCTCTTCAACGCCACCAAGTTCGCGCTCATGAACGGCGCGGGCGTGGCAGAGCTTCCGGTACGCGAGGAGCTTTCCGACGCCGACCGCTGGATCCTCGACCGCGCCGAAGAAGTCCGCGTCAAGGTGGATGCCTACCTGGATGACTACCAGTTTGCCAAGGCCAACGAGCTGCTCTACCACTACGTGTGGGATGAGCTGTGTGACTGGTACCTGGAGATTGCTAAGACCCAGATTCCGCGTGACTTCGACGCTGCCACCGCCGAGGAGCAGGCCACCGGACGCACCACCCAGATTGTCCTGGGCCGCGTGCTCGACCTAGTGCTGCGCTTGCTGCACCCGACTATGCCGTTTGTCACCGAGGTCCTATGGAAGGCGCTGACCGGTGGGGAGACCATCGTCACCGCCCAGTGGCCGACGCAGGAGCACACCAATGGTGGCGCGGAGAAGGACGAGGTGGCCGCGCGCCGCATCGAGGATGCCGATAAGCTCATCACCGAGCTGCGCCGCTTCCGCTCCGACCAGGGTGTGAAGCCTTCCCAGAAGGTTCCGGGTCGCCTCGACTTCGCAGCGGCTGACCTGCAAAACCAGGAGGAACTCATCCGCAACCTGGCCAACACCACCGAGCCGGGCGAGGACTTCACCGCCTCTGCCTCCATCGAGGTGCGCCTGTCCCAGGCCACCGTGGAGGTCACCCTGGATACGTCCGGTGCCGTGGACGTGGAAGCCGAGCGCAAGCGCCTGGAGAAGGATTTGGCCAAGGCCCAGAAGGAGCTGGATCAGACCGGCAAGAAGCTGGGTAATGAGGCCTTCCTGTCCAAGGCCCCGGAGGCCGTGGTGGAGAAGATCCGCACCCGCCAGCAGGTGGCCCAGGAGGAAGTCGAGCGCATCACCGCACGTCTGGAGGGGCTCAAGTAGTGGCGGAGGAGAAAGGCCGCGAGGAGTATGAAATCGTTGATGCCCTCGCGGAGGGCACCGATGGCGGGCCCGTCGAAATCACCGACTCCGGCCTGACCCTCAACCTTGGCGGAGAAGAGGACTACGAGGAGGCCGCGCCCGAGCAGGCTACTCCGGAAGAACTCGCCGAGCTGGCCCAGGTCACCGCGGAGCTCAACGCACGTGCACCGGAGACCATTATTGAGCCGAGCCTCGAGCACATCGAGATGCTCATGGATCTGCTCGGCAATCCGGAGCGCTCCTTCCACGTCATCCAGGTTGCCGGCACCAACGGCAAGTCCTCGACCGCGCGCATGATCGATTCGCTGCTGCGGGCCTTCCACCGCCGCGTTGGCCTAGTCACCAGCCCGCACCTGCAGCTGGTCACCGAGCGCATCGGCATCGACGGCCACCCCATCCACCCGCGCGATTTCGTGCGCATCTGGCGTGAAATCAAGCCCTACGTAGAAATGGTGGATTCCCGCTCGGAGATCCCCATGTCCACCTTTGAGGTGCTCGTCGGTATTTCCTACGCCGCGTTCGCCGATGCCCCCATCGACGTCGCCGTGGTCGAGGTCGGCCTCGGCGGCACGTGGGATGCCACCAACGTGGTCAACGCCGAAGTCGCCGTGGTCATGCCCGTAGGCATGGACCATACCGACTACCTTGGTGACACCATCACGGAAATCGCCAGCGAGAAGGCCGGCATCATCAAGGCTCGCGAACATGACGCCGACGATGTCATCACCCCGGGCGAAAACATCGCCATCATCGCCGAACAAGACCCAGAAGCCATGCGGGTTATCCTGCAGCGCACGGTAGACGTCGGCGCCGGCGTGGCTCGCGCCGGTTCGGAGTTCGCCGCGCTGGAATCCCGCATTGCTGTGGGTGGCCAACAGCTTACCATTCAGGGCCTGGGCGGTCTCTACGAAGACATCTTTTTGTCCCTACACGGCGAGCACCAAGCCAAGAACGCGGCTGTGGCGCTGGCGGCAGTGGAGGCCTTCTTCGGGGCGTCGTCAGGCAACCCCATCGACATCACCTCCGTGCGTACCGGTTTTGCTAAGGCGATCTCACCCGGCCGCCTCGAGCGCGTGCGCACCAGCCCGACAACCTTCCTCGATGCCTGCCACAACCCGCATGGCGCGAAAGCCCTAGCCGCAGCACTCGACCGCGACTTCGACTTCGCCCGCCTCATTGGCGTGGTGTCCATCTTCACCGACAAGGACGCCACCGGCATCCTCACCGCCTTAGAGTCCGTGCTGACGGACGTCATCATCACCCAGAACTCCTCGCCGCGCGCCCGCGATGCCTATGAGTTGGCGGAAATAGCCCGCGACATCTTCGGCGAGGAGCGCGTCTTCGTCGAACCCGACCTGCCCGGCGCCTATACCCAGGCCGTCGAGCTGGCAGAGGATGCTGACGTCCAGTCCGGTTCCGGCATCATCATCACCGGTTCTGTGGTCACCGCCGGCGATGCCCGCGCACTCTTTGGAAAGGAGCCCGCATGAGTTCCCGCAAACCCATCCCCGAAGACGAGATTGGCCCGCTAGGCCTCGGCCAAGCCCCGGTGAAGGACCCGCTCAAGCAGTTTGGCGGCATGGTCGTGGCCAGCTCCCTCACGCTGGAGCTGCTCACCCTGGTTCTTGCTCTGCCCATGCTGTACAAGCTCTACGATGGCACCCTGTGGACCCCGTTCAACTACGGCGTGGTCATCGGCTTCATGGTGCTGTTGCTGGCGTCTTTCCCCTTCATGAACAAGCCGTGGATTGTGGGCGCGCAGATTGTCCTCCACATCATCGGCATCGTGCTGGGCTTTATGATCCACTGGTCAGTAGCGACCATCTTCATCATCTTTGCCCTGCTCTGGGCGCTGGCGGCGTATATGCGCTCCGTCATCGTGGCTCGTATGGAGCGCGGCTACCTCACCACCCAGCACCTCAACGAGAAGTAAGTAGAGCGAGGGGGAGAGCAGTCTGTGTATATTCGGCCGGAATTGCGCGCGGGTGCGGCAGTCATGTCGTTGTTCGATCCGACGAATCCGCTCATCCGCCGCGCTGGCCGCGTCGTTCCGGCGCTGTGGCCCGCGCCGTACATTTACGGTGTGCGTACCCGCCGCGTGAAAAACCGCGACATCCGTGCCACCATTTATGAGCCGGATAATCCCCGCGCCGTGGTGTTGTGGATTCATGGCGGCGGTCTGCTCATGGGGCATCCCCGCCAGGACGTTAAGCATCTCAAGGACACCGCCGCGCAGCTGGGTGTGACGGTGGTGGCACCGCACTATCGTTTCGCCCCGGAACATCCGTACCCGGCAGCGCTTGACGACGTACACTCGGCCCACCACTGGCTCCTTAACCATGCCGATGAGCTTGGGGTACGCGCCGACCGCATCGTCATTGGTGGCCAAAGCGCTGGCGGCGGGCTTACTGCGGCTCTGTGCCAGCGCCTTTATGACGAGGGCGGAACCCAGCCGGTGGGGCAGTGGCTGTTTTGTCCCATGCTCGATGACCGCGCTGCGTCCGATGAGCGCAACGTCATCTGGGACGCAGATTCCAATGCGCAGGCCTGGCGTTACTACGTCCAGGATGACCCGACTGCGCCCTATGCTGTGCCGGGCCGCCGTGCGGACCTCACTGGATTGCCGTCTGCCTGGCTCTATGCCGGGCAAAGCGAGCTCTTCTATAACGAAATCCTGGATTATGCCGAGCGCCTTGAGGCAGCTGGCGTACCCACGCAGTGCGAGGTCGTCGAAGGTGGCGTTCACGCTTTTGAACTCTGGGCCCCGCATACAGCCGCAGCAAAGCACCTGCTTATGAGCTCGCGTATGTGGCTAGACTCCACACTGAACGCGCTAGACTAGCGGGCATGCGCTACTTTCTCTTCGGTCTCTCCGCACTTCTTTGTCTCGCGGCTGTGGTGGCCAAGATTGTCAATGGCGGCTATGCACTCCCGCTCGCCCTGCTCGTCCCCGCCTTCATTTTCCTTGTCGTGGGAATGCTAAAAAGCCGGAGTGAGCAGCGCCCAGTCCAGTTTGAGGATCTTGAGGGCTGGCACCGCGAGGAGCTTCAGGGTTTGCTCGACAACGGCCAGTTCGGCACCGCCGTGCGCCAGGTTCAGATGTGGTTCCGTGGCACCAGCCACGAGCGTGCCGAAGAAATCGTGCGACGTCTCACTTAATAGCCCTCTGCGCGGACGCGAGCACGGCTTACCTGTACTATGTGCCGTATGACTGAACGTACACTCATTCTCATCAAGCCGGACGGCGTGAAGAACGGCCACGTGGGCGAGATCATCTCCCGCATTGAGCGCAAGGGCCTGAAGCTCGTCGCCATGGATCTGCGCGTCGCCGACGAGGAGACCGCCAAGAAGCACTACGCCGAGCACGAGGACAAGCCGTTCTTCGGTGAGCTCGTCGACTTCATCACCTCCGCACCGCTGGTTGCTGGCATCGTCGAGGGCGAGTCCGCTATCGCCGCATGGCGCCAGCTTGCCGGTGGCACCCACCCGGTAGAGAAGGCCACCCCGGGCACCATCCGCGGTGACTTCGCCCTGACCGTCGGCGAGAACGTCGTCCACGGTTCCGACTCCCCGGAGTCCGCCGAGCGCGAGATCTCCATCTGGTTCCCGAACCTCTAAAGAAGTTCACCGCGCCTAGCGCGCAATGAAGCCCGAGCAGTTCACAATGATGAATGAACTGCTCGGGCTTTTGTCATTTCTGCGCTCGAACCCGTCCTGCGCGCTCGAGCGCAGATCAGATCGGGCGCTGGTTAGTCGAATGACAGCAGCGTGCGCAAGGCTGCAAAAGCGTCTTTGTTCACCTGGTGGGTGACGGTGCGGCCGCATTGCTGCCTGGATAGTAGGCCGGCCTCCCGCAGGCGCGCTAAGTGGTGGGAGACCGTGGGCTGGCTCAGCGCAGTGAGCCCGGTGAGCTCCGTGACGCTCATCGGCCCACAGCCTTCCTCGCACAGAATGGACAGGAGACGAAGGCGGGCTGGGTCTGCGAGGACTTTGAATTGTTGCGAAAAATGCATCGCCTCGGCGTCGCTGAGCGGGCCCATGCTTAAGGAACAGCACTCGGCATCACGAGCGCGGGCGTCGGGGGCGGGGGAGGAAGCCATGCGATCAGTATAGGAGCTATCCACACTCCCGCCGTTATATTGACGCCTATCAATATGAACTGTAGATTGAATGTTCGTATCACGTTCTGTTCAAGCTAGAAGGAGGGAAGGCATGGCCGTGTCTCAGCGCCCGAAGTTGTCTTTTCTTGACCGATTTTTACCCGTGTGGATTATTCTGGCGATGGCCGCCGGACTGCTCATCGGCCACTTCATTCCCGGGATTGGCCAAGCCTTGGGCGCCGTTGAAGTGGGCGGGATTTCCATCCCGATCGCCATTGGCCTCCTCGTCATGATGTATCCGCCCTTGGCCAAGGTCCGCTACGAGAAGACCAAGGAAATTGCCACGGATGGCCGTCTCATGGCGGTATCGCTCGTCCTCAACTGGCTGGTGGGGCCGGCGTTTATGTTTACCCTGGCGTGGCTCTTCCTGGCAGACCAGCCGGAGCTGCGTACCGGTCTCATCATTGTGGGCCTTGCCCGCTGTATCGCCATGGTGCTTGTGTGGTCGGACCTCTCGTGCGCTGACCGCGAAGCAACGGCTGTGCTTGTCGCCCTGAACTCCATCTTCCAGGTCGCTATGTTTGGTGTTCTGGGCTGGTTCTACCTTCGCATCCTCCCCGGCTGGTTGGGACTGGATGTGACAAGTGTTGACTTTTCCTTCTGGGCCATTGTCAAGTCCGTGCTCGTCTTCTTGGGCATCCCGCTCCTGTTGGGTGTGCTGTCTCGCTTCTGGGGCGAAAAGGCAAAAGGGCGGGAATGGTTTGAGAACCGCTTTCTCCCAGCCGTATCACCGCTGGCCATGATTGGTCTTCTGTACACGATTGTTCTGCTCTTTTCCCTGCAAGGCGAGCACATTGTGGAGCAGCCTGCAACGGTAGCGCGCGTGGCCGTGCCGCTGGTTATCTACTTTGTGGGCATGTTTGTGCTGTCGCTGGGTGTGGCAAAGGCCGTTGGCATGAACTACGAGCAGTCTGCCAGCGTGGCGTTCACTGCAGCAGGAAACAACTTTGAGCTTGCTATTGCAGTATCCATCGGCACCTTCGGAGCGACGTCTGCTCAAGCCCTTGCAGGAACGATTGGTCCCCTTGTTGAGATCCCAGTCCTCGTTGGTCTGGTCTATTTCATGCTGTGGATTGGTCCGAAACTCTTCCCGGGAGATGACACTCTTCCGCGCTAGCGCGTGCGTGCGGCGTCCATGCTGCGCACGCCGGATTCGGTCAGAGTGATGTTAAAGGTCCGCTTACCACTCCACTGGATTAGACCAGGCAGCTTCACCACGCCGGCCGCTTCGAGTTCACGGAGTTCTTCTTCGAGCCCCTCCTCGTAGCCGATCAGCCGTCCCAGCTCAGAGATGGAGGTGGTATTGCCAGTGACTGCACCGGCGGCGACCAGCCCGCTGAGGACTTCCGGGTGTTTCTCCACCGCGGTTATGCTCTGCTCAGTGACGCCTTCGAGGCTTCCTTGTTCGGTGATGGCCTTGATGCGGCGCTTGCCAACGCGAAAAGAGGTCGTGCCGAATGCGCGGCCGCCGATGATGAACGCGGGGATGGAGAAGGCAGTAAGCCCAGCGGCGATAAGGATGGGGTTGAGCGAGATATCGCCGACAATCCCGGTGGACCTAATTCCCTCAGCGATGAGAGGGGACAAGAGAGCAAGGACGGGTAGAAAGTAGGCGAGAACGGGGTAATCGCCCGCCCGGTACTCTTCTTGCGCAGCTTGGACGAACTTCGGCTCACTGCGAATGATGCGAAAGGCGCCATAGATGATGGCGATCCACAGCACCGCATAGACCGGGACCGCGTAGGGGTCGGGAAGGTCAACAGCGCGAAGGCCGGAGGCGATGCCCGCCGGTACGGCAACGGTGATGATATCCCGCAGTGCAATCTCGTTGCGGGCGCGTGCTTGAGCCACTGTGCGCGGTGCAGATACACGTCGCGCTGGGGTGTTCGGTGTGTCAGCGCTTTCAAGTCCGGACATGGCGGCGATACTAACATGTAGCTTAAACTGAAACCTGTGCCAGAATGGAGGGCACAGATACTCATATAACTGAATACGGAAACAGAGAGTTTTTAAAGTCTCACCACCGTGTGGCGGCAACCTGCGCCCGGGGTGAGCAGACGTCGGGAGATTAGCCGCCCATGGCATCCAAGAAAAAAGAAGAAGTACGTAGTCAATCGGCTCTGGCAGCGGCGGTAGCGAGGATTGACCGTGACGCACTTGCGCCCAAAACCCGCCTGTACGCCCTAGCTAAGCAACTGGGCGTGGCCTCCAAGGACCTGGTTAAGCAGTTTGCGGATATGGGTATGAAAAAGTCGGCGCAGTCCTCGGCAACGCCAGAGGAGATTGGGCAACTTATAGACGCCCTCGCCCCCACCACCCACACCAAGGCTGAGGCCGCCGCCGACGAGCAGATCGAGGATAAAGCCAACGAAGAAACCGCAGCCGCAGAGGCCTCAGCCGAGGCATCGGCTGAGGAAAAGTCGACTAAGACTGCCCCGAAGAAGCGGGCTAAGCGCGCGGCGAAGCGCGTTGCCAAGGCCGACAAGACGGAGAAGGCGGCTAAGGAAACTAAGACAGCAAAGCCGAAAAAGGATAAGCCGAAGAAGGACAAGCCTGCGAAGGAAGACTCGTCCAGCCAGCCGGAGGACTCCGCGGATACCGTTGCGGAACAGCCACAACAGCCCGTCCAGTCTGAGCAGCTGAGCGAAGACGAGGAGAAGCTGCGCGAGCGCGTGCGCAAGAACGTTGACAACGAAATCTCGCAGATCGTGGACAAGGTCGACGCTGAGATGTTGCACGAGGCACTCGCGGAATCCGGTGATGACTTCGATGAAGATGACCTCACCCCGCTGATTACCCCGATGCCGGAGGAGGAACCGGAGGTCTACGAGTACGCACCAGTGTTCATGGCGCCGAAGGCGACCCCGAAGCCGAAGCGTCAGAAGCCTGAGGACCTGGATGACGCCGATGATTCTGATGAGGACGCAGCACCGTCGACGCGGCAGCGTGGTCGCCGTCGCGGCAGTCGCGGTACCTCGCGTGGGCGCGGTGCCGAGGGGCACAGTGGTGACAGCCGTGGGGCTGAGCTTATCGACGAACCCAAGGCCATCAAGGGCTCGACCCGCATCGAAGCCCAACGCCGCCGCCGCGCTGAGCTGCGTGAGAAGGGTCGCGAGCGCCAGCACATCGTCTCCCAAGCCGAATTCCTAGCTCGCCGGGAATCGGTGGAGCGCACGATGGTGGTGCGTGACAAGCAGCGCACCGACGGTGCCGGAATTATTACCCAGGTCGGTGTCTTGGAGGATGACCTCCTTGTCGAGCACTTTGTCACGACCGAATCTCACCCCTCCCAGATTGGCAACATCTACCTCGGCCGCGTACAGAACGTCCTGCCCTCGATGGAGGCCGCCTTCGTTGATATCGGGCAGGGGCGAAATGGTGTGCTGTATGCGGGAGACGTCGATTGGCGCGCGCTCGGCATTGGGGGGCGTGGCCGCAAGATTGAAAATGCCCTGAAGTCCGGTGATCAGATTCTGGTCCAGGTGGCCAAGGACCCGATCGGCCACAAGGGCGCACGCCTGACTACCCAGATTTCCCTGGCTGGTCGTTTCCTGGTCTATGTTCCGGGCGGGCGCAGCGCAGGTATTTCCCGTAAGCTTCCGGCCCCAGAGCGCAAGCGCCTCAAGGGGATCCTGGAGCGCGTCATTCCGGGCGATGGCGGCGCCATCATCCGTACCGCGGCGGAAAATGTTCCGGAAGAAGACATTGCTACCGACGTCAACCGTCTGCACTCCCTGTGGGAGGACATCAGCGCCCGCGCGGCACATGAGAAAGCCACCAAGGGCGCCAAGCCGGTGACGATGTATGAGGAGCCGGACCTGCTCATCAAGGTTGTGCGTGACCTGTTTAACGAGGACTTCAGCACCCTTGTCGTCGACGGCAAACGTTCTTATAACACGGTGAGCGCCTACGTGGATTCCATGGCGCACGACTTGGCGGATCGCGTCGTGCGCTACGACGCCCGTGAGCACGATGGCGAGGATGCCTTCAGCACCTACCGTATTGACGAGCAGCTGCACAAGGCTCTTAGCCGCAAGGTCTGGCTGCCCTCGGGCGGCACCCTCATCATCGAGCGCACCGAGGCCATGACGGTTATTGACGTCAACACCGGTAAGTTCACGGGCTCCGGTGGCAACCTTGAGGAAACCGTCACGCGCAACAACCTCGAGGCTGCCGAGGAGATCGTGCGCCAGATGCGCCTGCGCGATATGGGCGGCATGATCGTCGTCGACTTCATCGACATGGTTCTGCCGGAAAACCAGGATCTCGTCCTGCGTCGACTGAAGGAAGCACTGGGGCGCGACCGCACTCGCCACCAGGTTTCCGAGGTGACCTCGCTGGGCTTAGTGCAGATGACCCGCAAGCGCGTCGGTACCGGCCTAGTTGAGACCTTCTCGACCGAGTGTGAAGCCTGCAACGGCCGCGGCATTATCATCCACGAGTACCCAGTGGATGAGGAGCTGGAGGAGGAGAACTCCAAGCCGCAGCGCCGAGGCCGTAAGGAGCGCCGCGCGCCACACCGCGATCCGAAGCAGCACCCGGCTGCCGTGCGTATGCACCGTCATGATGATGACGACGAAAATACTTCTGGTGTCGACGCAGATGATGCAGATGCAGTAGAAAATAAGGATTCTGCGCTCGAGGATCTTGTGGCCAACGTGGTGGTCGTCGACTCCGACGACGACGCCTCCGGCCGCGACGGCGATGACGAGGTCGACGCCGGCACACCGGACAGCGCGTCCATCGGCTACGCCGTGGCGGAGAGCATGGAGCCGAAGAAGTCGAAGCGCTCCCGCAAGCCGCGCCGGGCAACACGCACCTCGCGCACCTCCGAGAAGAAGGCCGAGGTTCAGAGTCCGTCGCACGAAGAGCAGCCGAAGCAACGCTCGCGCCAGACCTACGAGGAGGCCGTCGAGGAATTCGAGAAGTCACCGCGCCGCAAGCGCCGCACGCGCGGCAACTCGCGTTCTGACGTCCGCCCGAAGCGTGAGGACTTCGAGCACGAGCCGCAAGCCTCGAAGGCAGCAGACGAGCAGGGTAGCAGCACCGCCGCAGTCCAGGAATCTGCCAAGCCCCAAGAATCTGGAAAGGGCGACGTCACAACGGCGCGCAGCTCCCGCGGGCGTGGTCGTCGCCGTGCGGTGCGCCGCTCGATGAAATCCCAGCAGTCGGTTGTCATTGAGGAGGCGTCACAGGCATCGAAGTCCCGGCAACGCGACGAGACCCCCGCACGGGAGAAGGAAGGTGGGTCCAAGGGGGCGTCGGCACGCCGCAGGGGCGCGCGTGGTAGGCGCCGCGTAACCCGTCGCAGCTCGCGCTAGAAAAGGCGTTTTGCCTTTTCGCCCCCTCACGGGGTAGTCTTTGACAGTCGCTGTTTAGACCATGAATGCGCTGGACGGGCCGCGCGCTGATGTCGCGCGTCTCTCGCGGCTTTTGGTCTGAACGCAAATGTCCAATGTCCATTCGCCAGGGGCATCACCCAGCCGCTGGCGAGCCGAGTTTAGATAAGGGGTAGCCCTCTATGTACGCGATCGTCAAGACCGGCGGAAAGCAGTACAAGGTTGCTGAAGGTGACCTCGTCAAGGTCGAGAAGATCGAGGGTGAGCCGGGTTCCTCCGTTGCTCTCACCCCGGTTCTGCTCGTCGATGGCGCAACCGTCAAGTCGAAGGCAGCTGACCTGGAGAAGGTCTCTGTCTCCGCTGAAATTGTCGAGCAGGGCAAGGGCCCGAAGATCGACATCCTCAAGTACAAGAACAAGACTGGTTACAAGCGTCGCCTTGGTCACCGTCAGCCGGTGACCACGCTGAAGATTACCGGTATCAAGTAAGCCTTAACCGGCTCTAATTCATCCCTGAAGGAGGGAAAACCACATGGCACACAAGAAGGGTGCTTCCAGCTCCAGCAACGGTCGCGATTCCGAGTCCAAGCGCCTCGGCGTCAAGCGCTTCGGTGGTCAGCAGGTTAAGGCCGGCGAGATCATCGTGCGTCAGCGCGGCACCAAGTTCCACCCAGGTGAGAACGTTGGTCGCGGCGGCGACGATACCCTGTTCGCTCTTGCTGCCGGCTCTGTTGAGTTCGGCGTTAAGCGCGGCCGCCGCATGGTTAACATCGTGCCGGCCGACGAGGTCGCTGCAGAAGCTACTGCCTAAGCACTTCCGTCTCACCCTTTTCAAAGGCTCCCCCTCGTTGACGAGGGGGAGCCTTTCTATATAGTAAGGTGCCGATATTTGGTTAAGCGGCACAGCGCAGGGCTGATTTCTATCGGTGTAACAAGAAGACAAGGGGAGAGACGTCAGGCCAGCACAGGGATTGCTTAAATAGTTTATGTCAAGTACCATTTTTACGGACTACCCTCTCAGGGCGCTACCCTGGCGCCTGCCTATTCCCCTGAAGCGGGGAGAACGGAACCACTATGAATAAGGTCTCTTCTCGTCTTGCTGCAATCGTTGCAGCCGGCACCATTTCTATCGCCGGTGCGGGTTTTGCTGCCCCGGCCCTTGCGCAGACTGAAGCCCCGACTTCGGCAAGCGCTGCCGCTGAGTCTGGTATCGAAACACCTCCCGGACCTGCGGAGATTCGGGATGCTTCTCTCATTGACGCGAACCAACCGGTCAAACTCACCATCACCAAGTTCCTGGGTGACCCGGGGGATACGTCTACCCCTCTGCCTGATACCGAATTTAAGGTTGAGCGAGTCGACGTTGATCTAACTACGCAGGAAGGCTGGAAGCAGCTTTCCGGTTTCACCGCAGAAGACGCCCCTATCGATAGTGGCTTTGCAGCGCTAACAAAGAAGACCGACGCCAGCGGCATCGTCACTTTCGATACGGCGTCCGATGGCCTGAAGGTCGGCGCGTACAAAGTCACTGAGGTGAGCCGCAACGGGTATACCACCGCACCGCCGTTCCTCATCACGCTGCCACATGATGTTGACGGCAAATGGAGCTACGAGCAGGAGGTTCAGCCGAAGAACCAGAACTTGGTTCCTTCGAAGCAGGTGAAAGACGTTGATGCCACGATTGGTAAGCAGTTGACGTACACCGTCAATGCCCCAGTCCCCGCTGATAAGCTGAGCCGCTTCATTATCCAGGATCCGCTCAACGCCGCACTCTCAGTTAACACGGTAGATGTCAAGGTGTCCTTGGCAGGTGCTACTAACGGTGCAACCCTCGCTGCTGGTGACTACAACATCACCCTCGATTCCGCTACTAATACCCTTCAGGTGGAATTCACCAAGGAAGGCCTAGCCAAGTTGCAGGAAGCACGTAAGGCTGCTCCTGGTCTGAAGGTCCTTGTTGAGTTCCCGGCCACGATCACCAAGGCGCCGGAAGGCGGCGAGATTACTAACACCGCAAAGATCCTGCTGCCCAATGGCGCCGAAGTGGACACCAATGGTGATGACCCGGCTACCCCAGACGTTGAGGACAACCCGACGAAAACCACCTTCGGCACCCTGACCATCACCAAGACTTCCAGCAACGCCAAAGAGGGCGATTCCCTCGATGGCGCTGAGTTTGAGCTCTACCAGTGCAAGCAGGAGAACGGGAAGTGGCAGTTGCTCGGCTCTGCACTGAATATGGCCACCGCCGCTGACGGCACTCCGGCAACCACCATTAAGACTGCCGGTTCCGAAGGTACTGTGCCGAACCTCAGCGCTAAAGCGATGGGCTACACCATTCCGATCCAGTCCTTCGCAGCAGTAACAGGCGTGAACTCCAAGGACTACTGCGTTCTAGAGACCAAGGCGCCGAACAACTTCGTGCGCAATGAAGTCCCGCAGCACGTTACCGTTGACGTCAATGCTAAGACTCTGGCAGTAGAAGTGGATAACCAGCGTAACTCCGTGCTGGGTCAGCTGCCGGCTACGGGTGCATGGGGAATCATCCTTGTCTTCCTCGTCGGCCTCGCCTTGCTTGCTCGCGGTATCTACACCTCCTACAAGGATTCCCGCACTGCCTAAGTGAGGTCCGGATTGGCGGCATTTGATGACCCAACGCAGGAAGCGACGTCGTAACCCGCGCTCTATCATCTACCTCATTCTGGCGCTACTGGTGTTCTTGTTCCCAGTTGTATTGACCTACTACAAGAACATCGAGCAACACCAGATTGCGGAGAAATACTCGCACTCAGTCACACGCTTGTCTGAGGACGAACGTGCCGCAGAGTTTGCCCGGGCCACGGAGTACAACGCGCAGCTGCCGGAAGTCGGTGCTCCCGATCCATGGGTTAACGGTGTCGATGTGCATTCCACGGACTACCGAAACTATCTAGACATTCTTGGAACCATGGGGCCAATGGCGCGTGTGCGCGTGCCTAGCGTGGGCATTGACTTGCCGGTCTACCATGGGACGTCGACAAGCGTGCTGGCCCATGGCGTTGGGCACCTTTATGGCACTGCACTTCCTGTCGGCGGTGCGGGGACCCACTCGGTTCTCACTGGGCACACAGGGCTTGCAACACTGACCATGTTCGACAACCTGACCCATGTGTCTCCCGGTGATGTCTTCACCGTGGAAGTCATGGGGGAGGTACTGGCGTACAAGGTCACCGCCGTGGAAACGGTTCTTCCTGAAGAAATTGAGCACCTGAGAGTCGAAGAAGGAAAAGACCTCCTTACTTTGGTGACGTGCACTCCGTACGGTATCAACTCTCATCGCCTGCTCGTCCATGGCGAGCGCACGGAGGTACCTTCCGACTTTGACCAAGGTTTCACTCCGCCGTGGCAGTCATGGATGACCATTGCCATTGCGATCGTCCTTTTAATCATCGTTTATTTGCTGTGGTTGCTGCTGCGTCGCCGTAAACGGCAGCACCAAGACCAACAGATTTACAGTTAGCGAAAGTTTTATTCTCATGAAGTCACATGCTCATATCTATGGACGTCTCGCGTCCGTGCTTGCTGTCTTCATGATTGTCTGCGTGACCTTGTTTAACGCAGTCCCTGCGCCCGCTCAGCAAGCAGCGAGTTTGGTCATTGCAAAAACCCTAGGCGCAGGTATGGCAGGGGAGCCGGTGGATACGCAGGCCCGTTTTAAGGCAGTCCAGTTGCTGGACCTGAAGGCCGATGCCGCCACGGATTTAGGCAAGCTCGCGCAGGAAAATCCGCGCCTGCTTGGTGACGACCCCGGATACCGAACCGGCCAGCCACACTTTGCTGACACTAACGAAGAAGGCAAGGCCAGCTTCTATGATCTTCAGCCAGGTGTCTACCAAGTCTCAGAGGTCAGTCTCCGCACCGGCAATGAGCACCGCGACGTGGCTACGCCGATCTTGGTCTATATAGGGGAGAAAACCTCCCTCGTCCGGGCAAAGAACCAGCCCACGGTTATTGAGAAGAAGGCAAGCAGTGACGAGGTAAAGCCCGGCGACGAGCTAACTTTTCATATCACTACGTCGGTTCCACCGTGCGACGCCAATGGTGAGCTTCACCAGTACGTCGCGATGGACACATTGGCTTCTCTCCTCAGTTTCAAAGGCATTAAAAACGTACGCGTGAGTAACGTCGATGGTGACGTGCGGCTCGTTGAGAACGAAGACTATGTGGTGGAGGAATCAGGAAACCGGGTTACCTTTTCCCTCAAGAAGTCTGGTTTGGCCAAGCTTGCAGGCGCACGGGACGGGAATCCGGAAACCAAAGTTCATTTCGATATTGTGACTTCCGTCAAGGAAGAAGCGGACTCCGCTTCGACGATTCATAACACTGTGCTGTTCTCCCCGGATGGCTATTGTGTGCCGAAAACAGGGGTGATCCAAGCAGAGAATGCGCGCTATAGTCGTGTCGCTGATGAACAGCCGCTCAATGATGCGCTAGTTGCTTTGGATTGCGCTACTGGCCTTGCACCGGAAAAATCGAACACGGTTGAAGTAGCACTCGATAGCAGCGGGCAACCAGGTGGATCGAGCAATTCACGCCTGTGGTGGCCCATTGCCGCCCTCATTGCCGCCCTAGGGCTCGGTGGCGCGGGCAGCTCTAAGGGCTCCTCAGAAAAGCCCGGAGGAGAAGCAGAGAGCACAGACGCCCCAAGTTCGCGTATCTCCACGCCGGACGAAGCCCAGCCGCCCACGTCACAGAAATCCGGGCCGCTGAGTCGGGCGCTGGACTCTCTAGCCAGCACTGGTGCCAGCGTTATCGGAATCATTTTGGCTGGTCTGGCCCTCATTGCGTTGTCTGCGGTATTCCTTTCGCGGCGTCGTGAGAGGGATGAAGAAGTAGAGGAAGGCCCAGCACCAGAACAAGGTGGCCAGCCGTGATAGTTTCCCGCTCTTTACCGAATCACCCACAATTTTTAGGAGCCTCCGTGCAGAAGACCACACTGACCACAGCGATAAAGCGCCTCGGCGCCGTTATCGTGGCGGCCGTGATCGTAGTTGCGGGCCTTGCCATCCCCAACAGCCCGTGGGAAGAACACACCACCGCCGAGGCTCAAGCACAAACCTCGAGGAACTGGGGCACGAATGAGAACATGTTCAACCAGTGTTCCTTCCGGAGGGGCACCGGTGATGTGGCACCGTACGCTCAACAGCTGTGTTGGATTGACATGGCAGGTTTGATGCAGGTGCTATCACCGACACCTACTCACGTAACGAAGGACATGGGTCGTTATGAGATGAGTTTTACGGTCAACCTCCTTGAGTACTCCGAACGAGTGGGGGGTGGATCGACTCGATGGTCGACGGAGATGGATCGTTTTGGACTGGCGGCTGGTCCGATCAACAACCGCGTGTTTGGAAACGAAATTAACGGAGTTCAGTACTTCGGACAATTCACCGGTGACAGCAGCACCCCTGCCATAACTTTCCGGAATGAGATCAGTGTTGTTGATGCTGGCCAAATGGCTAAGGTCCAGTTCCGTGACATCAAAATTAAAGACAAGGCTACTGGTAAGAACATCACTGGTTACCGCATGACCGCGATCGACGCGCAGGCAACTGAGTCTAGACTCTTCGGCGAAAACATGTCTTTCGATGCGCCTGAATTGAACCAAGACATGAACTTGTACCGCCGAATCACACCACCTGGATATCTTCCAGCGTGTGATCCTGCTAGAGACTCGCGAAGTATTCTGGGGCCAGGTGAAGAAAGCTATTACAACAAGGGCGATAACACCTTCAAGGATGTCTATTGTAAAGAGAATACGTCTTATCAGTACCCCGCAGGTACTTACATTCTTGGTGGTGACGGCGTCACGTCTCTCGACGTAGGTCTGTTCACGCGTACTGGAACCCAGGCCTTTGCTCTCGCGCTGAACATGGGCCGAATGACCGGAAACGTTGCGCCTGTCGATACCGCGATGGAGAAGGCTGCAACGGGCCAAGCAACAACCTTTGACTTTTCCATGGCTACCCGGCTAAACGGTACCGAAACACCAGTCCCATGGCAGGGTGAAGGAACCTATACCCAAGCGTTGCGCCACATGGATCCCTATGATGCAAACGGAACTAATGCTAAGGACGTGATGCTCTTCCGCTCCGCGGCCCAAGGGGCGCAGAAAAACCTTGCTTTTAACCGCTATGAGCCATCATGGCAATGTACCGACCCTACGGACGCAACGAAGAACATCACGGTGAAAGAAGGTCGCGTCCCCGCAGGTAAGGGTATCTCCTTGGAAAAGGATACGGCTACTGGCACTTCCACTCTCGTGATGGAGAACAAGACCTCAGTTCCCATGAACTGCAAGGTTACGTGGACGCCTAAGTTCCAACCTTCATCGCTTGACTTGCGTAAGTCGGTAAGCGGCACTGCGAAGAATTACAAAGATATCCAGCTGCGTACGTATGACATCGGCTATTCCTGCGCTGAGCCTCAAGGGTTTAAGGCGGCTTATCCAGACGTGAAACTTACGGATTCGCGCGAGCTTGCCGACGGCGCTGGATATACCGTTACTGGTTTGCCTGCGGGCGCAACGTGCACTTTGATTGAGAGCGATGCGCAGGCAAGCCCCGGCACACAGTTGAAGTTGACTTGGACAGGAACCAACGTGACTTCGGGGACTGGAGCTACTCCTACTGCGACGGTCAAGCTGGCCGAGGGAGGCAACAACGCGATGGGCGTGAGCACCGCAGTTGCCGGAAATGCTTTTGATGCGCGTACAGGCACCGTTAACGTGTCCAAGCACATTCATGGTGAAGCGGTTGACCAACTTGGAAGCCCACGTGACTACCGCTTTGAGCTTACCTGTGACAGCGCGAACTATGACCAGATAGTCACTATGAAAACTACGTCAACTGGTGCTAACCAGCTCGATGGAACTGCCCAGTTTACGGGTGTACCCCTAGACCGTGATTGTCTCCTCAAGCCGCTGTCAGGCTTGTCGGGAACCGAAACTGAGACCATTGTGTTTGATGGCCGTGAGCTAAAACTTAACGGTGACGTGGTTGAGAAAAATGAAACCGAAGCCTACCCCCTGAAGTTTCCTGACTCAGGTCAAGATAACAACAGCGCCGCTGTGTCAATTGATGCCCAGTATTCTTTCCAGCGACGTGACGTCAGGGTTCAAAAGAACCTCATTGGACCCGCGGCCGCTAAGGTTCCCTCGGAAGGAATCTATGATGTCTCCTACGTTTGTGAGACTCCGAACGATCCTGCCGGCAAGGTAGAAGGCACTCTGAAGCTCGCCAGCGGAAGTGAAAACGCCCAGTACATCAAGGGAGCGCGCGTTGGGTCAGAGTGCCGAATTTGGGAGTCACAGCAACCAGAATTTCCCAATCAGGTTGTAGATAGGACTCAGGTTACGGCGTCTGATACCTCTGACCAGGTCACTACCTTGACTAATGAGGAAGCTAAATCCAAGCCGGTGCTCAAGGTTGAAGATACGACTGATTCGCACCAGAATGCTGCGACCGTATCCAATCACTATGTCAGCCGGCTAGCCACCGTTGACCTCCGCAAGCTGGTGAGGTCTGAACTCGGCATTTCCAACCTTTTGCCAGCCGATTACGAACTTTCATTTGACTGTGGTATCCGTAACGTCGAGATAGCCGAGGGCCAGTATGCCAACGTCGATCTTCGCGGTGACCTTCGCCTCGGCGGATCAGAATCCAAGCGCCTGACCGCGGATGTGGCTGATGAAAAGCTAGCATCACTGGTAAACGATGGTGCTGGTGGCTCGATGCGTGTTCCCTATGGCAACACGTGCCGCTTTTCTGAAAAGGTTCCGGACACAGTAGGCGGCCTTGACTGGTCATCCAACGTAGGTTCTCTCAAGCTAGAGGTTGGACAGCCTGAAGAAAAAGTAGAAATAATTAATACCTTCAAGGCTGCCGGCGATGGCGTAACCATTAAGCAACTGACTGAAGGCGTCGCAGACTTTGCACAGCCGGTGGAGTACACCTTAGAGTGCCGAGCTTCTGACGGTACCCAGCTAAATTTGGGTGAGCAGGGGAGCTTTACTCTGCAACCCGGCGAAACTTCCCTCCAAGTGCCCAGCTCCTCTATTCCAGAGTCCAGCACGTGCCGAATTAAGGAGGTCGATGTTGATGACGGTAAGCGTGGAGACGGCTTCGAAATCACACGAAACTCCACGTTGAAAACAGATGGGGTGGACAAGTCCTTCGTTACTGGCGAAGGGGTTGATTCTGGCGTATTCACGGTGGGCGAACAAACCGTGGTCAATATTTCGCACACGTATGACTACGCCGAGAAGAAAATGAAAATCACCAAAAACGTTGCGTTTGATTCGGAAACTGGTGATTACATCTCTCAGGCGCGCAAGAACGTGAAGTATCAACGTGAATTCGATGTCAGTGTCGTCTGCACCCCGCCGGATGGGGGCGTGCTGGTTTCTCACACAGGAAAGGTGAGTTCTCCGCAATCGGATAGCCCGCAAACCCAACAGCTCGTGTTCGATGATATTCCGGACGGCTCCACCTGTGATGTGACCGAGGGGGATACCACGGCCGCAGAGGGAATTACCTTTACACAGGAGGTAGAAGCTGCTGGTCAACGTGGTGAAAAATCCCTTGAATTTGTTGTCAAAGGTGACACGCCGGTGCAGCTGATTAATACCTACAAACGTCAGATGGCCAAGGTAGACCTCACTAAGATTGCGAATACTCCAATCGACATCGAAAAGGCACAGCCAGATGTCACTGGGGATAGCGTCTATTACACGCACAATTTCTCCATGGTCTGTACAGATCCTGAAGGATCAGACGCAGAGTCCGGAGAGCTCCCACCGGTTGAGACCAAGCAGATTACAGGCCCAGGTCATACCGAGTTTGTTAATGTTCCTGTCGGTGCAGACTGCTCCATCACAGGCGATAAATTTGGTCAGCTTGATTTGAAGAAATCACAGGGCGAAGGCAAACCAGAGCTTGAGACGCACCTCGTTCCAGATAAAGTTGAGTGGCGTCTGCAACGCAACGACACTGAGCCTTTTATCGACACTGATGTGACGGAAGGGACCACTACCTCGCAGCCGATTTCCATCAAGGCAGATAAAGCCGATGGGACATCCAACAATGTACTGACGCTGACTAACTACTACACCTTCGTCAAAGCCAAGCTTGGAATGAGCAAAAAAATCGTCGCTTCGGACGATGACATGAAGATTTTGCGAAATGCCACTCCCGGAGTGAACTTTAACTTCAACTACCAGTGCCAAGGCGTGGGATATTCCACTTCTGACATTGGCCTGCCAACAACGCTCGCAGCGGGAGACAACACAAAATTTGCGGATCCAGACAGGATGTTTAAGTCAACCGAAGTGGAAGTTCCGTCTGGTGCGTGGTGTACCGCACGTGAAGCTGAACCTTCGTCAACCCCGCCGGAGTTGACTTGGAGCGCTAATTCGCGTGAAATTTCCAAGCACGTGGGCTCTGCTGAGGCTTCGGTTGAATCCGTCGACTTTGTTAACACGTATCAGCGTCGCACCGTACCGGTGCGCATCGTCCCGATGCAGGACGGCTACTTGGAAGGCGCGGATAACGCCAAATACGAATATGACCTGACGTGTAAAGATCCTTCGGGCACTCAGAAGTCCTTCAACATTGCCGCGGTGAATACTAACGCGACCTATACGGTGGCTGACAGGACTGAGCCCTCCGGCGGCAGTATTGTTGAGCTACCAGTGGGATATGACTGCACGCTAGATCTGAGTAAGTCCTCGGCCCTTCAACCACGAGTGCAGCTCGAGGTAACGAGGTCTCAGCGCACTCCATACGTGGAGTTTGGTAAGTGGGTTGGTGGTCAACCCGATGCCAAAAACCCAACCCAGAAGCTAGCTTCGCTCACGGCTGAGGAAGTGACCGAGGCGATGAAGAAGTACAGCTATGACTTCCGCATTGATCCGAAACTGCAGTCACATTCTGGCGAACCTGTCATGACGCTGGGAGCGGAAGCGATGCACCTTCGTGATCGCGTTGACGTCACCTTTACCAAAACGTCCACCGGCGCAGCAGGCGAAGGAAAGACCTTCGCTTTTTCGTCTACCTGCGGTGATACATCTTTCGAGCTTAAATCGGGTGAATCCCGCACACTGAAGGGGATTGAGATCAACCGTAATTGCAGGATTCGTGAGCAAATGGTCGATGGACAATCAGGAGGTGCTGTTGTCTCGGTTGAAAGTTCAGGCGAGCGCTTGGGTAACCCGACAGCTGTCACGACATCTGATGGTGAAGGCCACCTAACCGGTGGTACGTGGAGGTTCGACGTAATGCCAGTGAGCACGCCGACTGACTTGTCATCGGATGGCGCGAAATGGGCATTTAACGCCAAGAACTCTTTCCCAGGGCTCAAGGTGAAGAAGAAGATCGATGGCGCACCGATTAGCGCGCTCAGCGGAGCAGTAGCCGATACCGCAATTCTGCCGGATTCGGCACAGACCATGCGCTTTACCTATGAAGTTGAGAACGAAGGTGCCCTGCACATCGGCAACTTCTTGGTAAAGGAGCCCGAGCTAGCTGGCTTTACAGTTCGCGATAGCGCTGGTGAAGAGTATGACATCAACAATAACGGCCTCATACCGGTCGGCGTATGTAATTTGGGTGACGGCGGTCGGCTAGCCCCGGGCGAGAAGCGGAGTTGTTCTTTTGATGTGGTGATAGACCAGGACACGGACACTGCCTTTAGTTATAAGGGCACCGTCTCGGTCACGGCGGATGCATACGCTAATCAGACTGATACAGCACCTGCAGCTCAGGTCTCTGCTTCCGACACGTACGGGGCACTACGCTTGAGTGGGTTGCTGGCAGCCATGTTGCCGGACACCGGTATACAAACATTAGCCTTCGTACTCGTACTCGGCCTTGCAGTCTTGGCCCTGGGTCTATGGATATACATGCGCAATCGGGAGGACGATGACGAAGCGGAAGAATAAGCGCCGTTCCTTCTGGCTCATCGTCGCCGGAATCCTCATTCTGCTGTATCCCATTGTTGCTACGCAGTACAACGACTATCAACTGCACCAGCAAGCGGAGTCATATGGCCGGTCGGTGCGTGACATCGACCCGCCAACGCAGCGCCAACTCTACATTCATGCAGCGCATGAGTATAACGACTGGCTGGCGCAGCAAGGGCACCACGCTTATCCACCGACGCCCGACTCACCTGGCTTCGAGCGTTACTTAGATACCCTCAACGCTCCGGAGACGGGCGGAGTAATAGCCCGTTTGCGCATTGCCTCCATCGGTGTGGATCTGCCGGTCTTTCACACCACAGCCTCTACTGTTTTGTATAGCGGGGCTGGCCACATGTTCGGTTCCTCGCTTCCTGTTGGCGGCCCCGGAACCAATGCGGTGATTTCTGCGCATACCGGAATGGTTAACGCCTCAATGTTTGATAATCTTCCCCGCTTGCGGGATGGTGAGACCGTGACTGTTGACGTCATGGGGGAAACGCTCACCTATAAAGTTACTGGCCGTGAGGTGGTCAAACCTGAAGACTATGAAGCTGTGACGTATGAAGCGGGCAAAGACAAGCTCACGCTTATTACCTGCACGCCCTATGGCATCAATACAGATCGCCTGCTCGTGCATGCGGAAAGAGTGAACACGCAGGCAGAGGAAGAAACTGGCTGGCAACCCAAGCTATCGTGGTGGATGATTTTAGCGCTTCTCCTCATCGCCACAGTGCTGGTGATCGTGTGGTGGAATGAGCGGCGTCACAGGAAGGCGCGTAGACAGCGAGTAGACTGACTACCTTTAGACATTGAATACAGAGTCGATTCGACAACTGGTAACGGCCAGTTGGGAGAGTAGCGAGCATGGCACGATTCATTGACCGAGTGGTATTGCACCTGCAGGCAGGCGACGGCGGCCATGGCTGCGTGTCCGTCCACCGTGAAAAGTTTAAGCCGCTCGGCGGTCCCGATGGCGGCAATGGCGGCCACGGCGGAGACATCCTTCTTGAGGTCTCCTCCCAGATCCACACTCTGATGGACTTTCATTACCGCCCGCACATCAAGTCCGAGCGCGGCGGCAACGGTGCCGGCGATATGCGCAATGGTGCACGTGGCAAGGACCTCATTCTCGAAGTACCAGTGGGCACAGTTGTCTACACCGAGGACGGCGACATGCTTGCGGACTTGACGGTGCCAGGCACCCGGTTCGTGGCAGCTGAAGGTGGCTTCGGTGGTCTAGGCAATGCAGCTTTGGCTTCCGCTTCCCGCAAGGCACCCGGATTCGCACTGCAGGGAGAACCCGGCGAGGCCCGTGAACTGGTGCTGGAGCTAAAATCAATGGCAGATGTGGGACTGGTGGGCTTCCCCTCCGCGGGCAAGTCTTCGCTCATCTCCGTGCTCTCGGCAGCCAAGCCAAAAATCGGTGATTACCCCTTCACCACTCTCCAGCCCAACCTGGGTGTGGTGGATATGGGGCATGAGTCTTTCACCATGGCAGACGTTCCGGGGCTTATCCCAGGAGCGGCCGAAGGCAAGGGGCTCGGCTTGGACTTTTTGCGCCACATCGAGCGCACCGCGGTACTCGCCCATGTGGTGGATACCGCCTCGATTGAGCCGGGCCGTGACCCCGTCTCCGATATTGAGGCGCTCGAGACCGAGCTAGCCAAGTACCAGGAGCTGCTGGAGGAGGATACCGGGCTTGGTGACCTTCGCGAGCGCCCGCGTGTCATCATCCTCAACAAGGCCGATGTACCGGAGGCAGAGGAACTCGCTGAGTTCGTTAAAGAGGACCTTGAAGAGAAATTCGGTTGGCCCGTGTTTGTCATCTCGGCCGTAGCGCGCAAGGGCTTGGACCCGCTCAAGTACAAACTCATGGAGATGGTCAACGAGCACCGCAAGTCCCAGCCGAAGGCTAAGGCGGATAAAGAGCACACCATCATTCAGCCGAAATCTGTCGCTAAGAAGAAGGGCCGCTTCGCCGACTTCACCATCACCAAGGACCCCGAGGTGGAGGGCGGCTTCATCGTCGAAGGCGAGAAGATCGACCGCTGGATTCGCCAGACGGACTTCGAGAACGACGAGGCCGTGGGCTACCTCGCGGACCGCTTGGCCAAGGCCGGCGTGGAGGCGGAGTTGCACAAGATGGGCGCGGAGGAAGGCTGCCCGGTGACCATCGGGGATATCACCTTCGAGTACGAGCCAATGGCCGGCGGACGCGCTACCGATGCTGGTCGCGGTCAGGATGGCCGCCTCATGGGCACCAACCGTGTGTCCGCCGCCGAGCGTAAGCGCGCCTCCCAAGCCCGCCGCGGCTTGGTGGATGAGTTCGACTATGGCGTGGATGAGGAGGTCACCCGCGAGTCCGCGAACCGCGATCGCTGGCAGGGCTAGCCCGGTATACTGAGCTGGTATGTCATCCGAAAACGACAACCAGCTCGACTATCCTCTCCCTCTCGAACCTTTCGAGGGGCCAACCCCGGACATGGAGTATCCGGCAGCTCCCGCTCTTTCGGAAAAATCCAGCGGGTTCTCCTCACCGTTGCGTGAGCAGATTTCTGAAGCCAAACGCATCGTCATCAAAATTGGCTCCTCCTCGCTGACCCGTGATGACTTTGTCACGTCCACGGAGAAGATCGACAAGATCGTGGATGCCGTGTGCGCGCGTATGCATGTCTCCGACATCATCATCGTGTCCTCGGGTGCCGTAGCTGCAGGTATGGGCCCGCTCGGACTGACCACTCGCCCCACGGACCTGGCTACCAAGCAGGCAGCCGCCGCGGTGGGGCAGGTCCACTTGGCCTATGAGTGGGGTGTGTCCTTCGCCCGCTACAACCGTACGATTGGGCAGGTGTTGTTGACGGCGTCGGACGTCGGCAAGCGCGATCGCGCCCGCAACGCCCAGCGCACCATTGACCGCCTGCGTCAGATGCGTACGGTGCCCATTGTGAATGAAAATGACACCGTGGCGACCTCCGAGATGCACTTCGGCGATAACGACCGTCTCTCCGCGCTCGTGGCCAACCTTGTCGGCGCGGACGCGCTCTTCCTGTTCTCCGACGTGGATGGCCTCTATGACAAGAACCCGGCGGAGCCGGACGCAAAGTTCGTCGAAGAGGTGCGCACCGGTAAGGACCTCAAGGCAGTTGTCGCTGGTGATGGTGGCAAGGTCGGCACCGGCGGCATGGCCACGAAGGTCTCCGCCGCCCGCCTGGCCACCCGCGGCGGCATCCCGGTGCTGTTGACTTCGACGGACAATATTGGGCAGGCGCTTGACGACGCCTCCGTGGGCACCGTCTTCCACACCCGCGAGGAGCGCCGCCTCTCCGCGTGGAAGTTCTGGGCTTTGTATTGCGCAGATACTGGCGGCTCCTTGCGCCTAGATGAGGGCGCCATGGAAGCCGTGGTGCGCGGCGGAAACTCCCTGCTGGCCGTGGGAATCACGGACATCAAGGGTGAGTTCAGTGCCGGCGAGATCGTCGACATCATGGGTCCGAAGGGCCAGGTCATCGGTCGTGGTGAGGTGGGCTACGACTCCGCCACGCTGCGCGACCTGCTGGGCAAGCACACCGAGGAGCTGCCGGAGGATATGCGCCGTCCCGTTGTCCACGCGGATTACCTGTCTAATTTCGCATCCCGAATTTAATGCGTTATTTCATGGGCCCCGATGTGTGGGCGCCAACAGTGCAGGACATCGACGCCGCGGGGCATGAACGAGTGGAAAGCCTCGCCGAGGCCGAGGTCTTCGTCAACACCTCCTCGGACCCAGCGGCGGTGCCGGAAGGTCACCCGCTGTATGACCTGCCTAATGCCACAATGACGCCCCATATGGGCGCATCTTTTCAGGTGGCCGAGCACCACATGGGTGCTATCTTCACCGCCAATGCTGCCGCGTGGGAGCGCGGTGAACCGATGCCCACGCGCCTCGACCCAGACGCCGGATACTAGTGGAGGACATGCATGAAGTACGCCATTGAACCGAAGCCGTGGGAGGAAACCATCGCGGTGCTCGACGCCGCCGGGTTTGAGCGCACCGCGCTTTCCGACGCCTCCTTCCTCATCTACACCGGTGACGGCACTGATTTCCCGGACCCACTCCCTGACAACATTGGCTTCGTCCAGATCCCCTCGGCTGGCGTCGACCACGTCCTCGAGGCGATGAAGGACAGTACGGTGCCGTGGTCGAACGCGGCTGGTGTGTATGACAACACGGTGGCGGAATCCACCATCGCGTTGCTTTTGGCGCAGCTGCATGCGCACCGTCGTGTCAACGGCACTTTCGACTCCTATGCGGACATGGAGGCCCACACCTCGTACCTGTATGACGATAAGACGGTGGCCATCATCGGTGCCGGCGGCATTGGCAAGCGGCTCATCACGATGTTGTCTGGTTTTGGTCCGCGCATCATCGCGGTCAATCGTTCCGGCAACCCGGTTGAGGGCGCACATGAAACCTATCCCATCGCCGAGGTGGACACGGTCTGGCCGAAAGCGGACTACTTTGTCCTCATCGCCCCTCTGACCCCGGAGACCCGCCACATGGTGAACGCGGAAGCGTTCACACAGATGCCCGATCACGCGGTGGTGGTCAACGTGGGCCGCGGCCCGCTCATCAATACTGAGGACCTCATTGCTGCCTTGGACTCCGGGGAGATCGCGGGTGCGGCGCTTGACGTCACTGACCCAGAGCCGCTCCCGGAGGATCACCCGCTGTGGCAGGACAAGCGCGTGGTTATCACCCCACACATTGCCAACACGCAGCGCTCAGTGCGCGAAAAGATCGGAGCGCACACCATTAAAGTGGCTACCGCTTTCGCGGCGGGGAAGCAGCTGCCCACCCTCGTTGATCCGCACGCCGGATATTAGATTTACGTTCCTCAAAGAGAAATCAGTCACGTCTTCTAATCTTCTCGTAGTTGGCGCCGAGAGCTGCCGCGAAGTTGGGGGTTAAACCCCTCGTGCGCTGCACATAGTAATGAATCATTGTATATTCCGTTTTATGAATAAAAGAAGCGGCAATATCTTCGTCATCGTCGGCATCCTTGCGGTCCTCGCATTCCTCCTGCTCCACTTCCTTGCGCACTGGTCGCAGGCCTGGCTCGTCTTCCCTGTCTTCGCGCTGGTGGGGTGCTTAGTCTATTTCACAAGAAAACCCTGACGGACCCGCGCTTCTTCCGTACGCTGGTATGGCATGAGCACCACCGAACGTGAAGAAGTTCTGTCCAAAGCCCGCGCCGCCAAGGCGGTGGCGCCGCAGTTCGCGCAGCTGCCCACCCCGCGCAAGAATGAGATCCTCAATCGTGCCGCGGACAACCTCGTCGCGCACACTGAGGACATCCTCGCTGCCAACGAGCGCGATATTGAGGCCGGCCGCGCCAACGGCATGTCCGAGTCCCTTATCGACCGCCTTTCGCTTGACGCTGCCCGCATCGAGGGCATTGCCGGCGGCTTACGCCAGGTAGCCTCCCTCCAGGATCCGGTAGGGGAGATCCTGCAGGGCCGCACCATGGATAACGGCATCCAGATGAAGCAGGTTCGCGTCCCACTCGGCGTGATGGGCATGGTGTACGAAGCCCGTCCGAACGTTACTGTCGACGCCTTCGGCTTGGCGTTGAAGTCCGGCAACGTGCCGCTGCTGCGCGGTTCCAAGTCCGCGAAGAACTCCAACGCCAAGCTCGTCGAGCTCCTTCAGGACACCCTCGTGGAGTTCGATCTGCCGCGCGAGGGCGTGCAGCTTCTGCCCTGTGAGACCCACGATTCCGTGCAGGACCTCATCACCGCCCGCGGCCTCGTTGATCTGGTCATCCCGCGTGGCGGTGCCCGCCTCATTAACGCCGTGGTGGAAAACGCCACCGTCCCGGCTATCGAGACCGGCACCGGCAATTGCCACTTCTATGTCGACGCTTCCGCGGACCTAGACAAGGCCATCGATATGGTGGTCAACGGCAAGACCCGCCGCACCTCCGTCTGCAATGCCACCGAGGGCGTGCTTATTGACGCCGCGCTTTCCGACGCCTCCAAGCTCCGCGTCATCACCTCCCTCCAGGAAGCAGGGGTTACCATTCACGGTGACGTGAAGGAACTCGAGGCCTTCGGCGTCAAGGACGCCGTGGAGGCTACTGATGACGAGTGGCGCGAGGAATTCCTCTCCATGGATATCTGCGCCAAGGTCGTCGACGGTGTCGATGGTGCCATCGCGCACATTGCCGAATACACCACCGGCCACACCGAGGCCATCGCCGCCCAGGACGCCGATGTACTCATGACCTTTGCCAACGAGGTCGACGCAGCCGCCGTGATGCTCAACGCCTCCACCGCGTTTACCGATGGCGAGGTCTACGGCATGGGCGCCGAAATTGGCATCTCCACCCAGAAGCTGCATGCGCGCGGCCCGATGGCGCTGCCGGAGCTGACTTCCACCAAGTGGATCCTTCAGGGCACCGGCCAGACCCGCCCCTAAGGACAGCTAGAAAAGCTACTCGAAAGCTACTCGAAAGCTACTCGAAAGGATTTTTTTGAGCCTGACCTGCGCAAAACAATCTACTCGAAAACTTTTCGAGTAGATTGTCTGCCTTGCGTGGGGGTTCGTGCTGCACGGTGGTGAAGTCCTGAGTAATCTATAGCGCGGTAATAACAAAGAACTGATTGGTGCCTTCCTCTTATGCTGTCCCGCATTGCTTCCTCCGTGGCCGCCGCCGTCATGGCAGTGTCTGCTCTTGTCATTCCCCAGGCCGTAACCGCGCCCGCCGCCCACGCCGATGAGCACTGCCCCGCAGTGGTCTTCGTGGCCGCTCGCGGTTCCGGTCAAAACAGCCAGATCTACCCGACGCAGTATTCCAACCAGGGAGGCCGTGCCTCCAATGGGTGGGAAGGCGAATCCATCCGCGCCATGCTGCGCAACGCCGAATCGCACTACCAGGCCACCCACGGTGGCAACTCGATGATGAAGGACGTCTACGTCCTCGGTCTGGAACCCAAGTACTACCCAGCGACGTACCCGGAGTACACAGTGCCGAACGTGGGCCTGCCTACCACCGCGGCACAAGCACTGGGCGTGGTTCTGCAGTACGCAAAGCCAGTCATGAACACTGCGGTATCGGCCTTGGATCAGTTCTCACACTCCGTGCAGACCGGCAAGCGTGGTGTCATGAGTGCCATCAACGATTACGAAGGTGCCACCGGCTGCCATCCGCAGTACATCCTTTCCGGCTATTCCCAGGGCGCGATGGTGATCGCTAGCCACGAAAAGGAACTGGCGAACCGTGGTCAGCTCGCCGGCGTCGTTACCTTCGGCAACCCGCTGACCCGCAAGAACGATCCATCTGTGGTGGGCAATACCAAGGGCGCAGGCGGCCCGATGGGCTTCATGCCCTACCCGCGCGCTACCGGCAACCGCGTTGATTACTGCCTGCCGCTCGACGCTGTGTGCGACCTCTCCGTGGGCACCCTCTACGCCGCGGAACCCACCGGCGGTTCCCATGGCCAGTACTTTTTCACTCCTCACCAGTGGGATGGCCAAGTCTACGATTCCATTGGCCGAATGGTCGATGGCGCTCGGTTCCGCTAGATAAAGTAGGGTGAAGCTTTCTTCTCCTGCCCTGACGTGTAGCGCTGCCGCGTTGGTCACAGCAGCGTCCTTTCTAAACACGCCTACGGCCGCAGCCGTCGGCGACGTAGAAACTTGCCCGAGCACCGTGGTCCTCGTCGCCCGTGGTTCGGATCAAAATGAGGAGCAGGGCGAGTACGTCGGGCCGCAGCGCTACTCCGCGAAGGCCCCAGAGTCCACTGGCTTTGAGGGCCGTAACTTCGCGGCTCTGTTCCACCAGTTAGAGCAGCGCCACCCGGGCGCTATGGATGGCGTCTATGTGCTAGCGCTCGATCCGGACTCTTATCCCGCCGCCATGAACCTTCCTCCCTTGGCGCAGGAAGGTGAGGACTTAGGCCCGCTGCAGCTCGTCCAGCGAGCGTTTGGAGTTCTCCAGCAGCACTCTCTTGGGGAGCTGGCCTATTCAGTGACATTCGGAGCCGTTGATAGTTTGCGCACCGGTGCCCGCAATGCCCCGAAGGTGGTAGACGATTATGAGGCCGCCACCGACTGCCACCCGCGGTGGGTAGCCGCCGGTTATTCGCAGGGAGCGCTGGTCGCGACGAGTGTCGAGGGCTACCTCGCTGACACCGGGCGCCTGCATGCCGTGCTCACCTTTGGCAACCCTCTGCACCAGGTCCCGTGGGCACAGAACCGTGCCGGGCTGCCGGTAACGCGCTACGTTGATTATTGTCTGGATGGCGATTTTGTTTGTGACTTCTCCCTCGAAGCCGCCAACCGCGCCTTAGCCACCAAGGCTGAGCGTCACGCGTCCTATTTCTTAGGGGAACTCTCCGGGCAGGACGTGCAGGTCATCGACGCCGTGGCCGGTATACTCACCAGCCATGACTAGTCCGCAACGCATCGGCATCATGGGTGGCACGTTTGATCCCATCCACAACGGTCACCTCGTGGCCGCCAGTGAAGTAGCCCACCGCTTCCGCCTTGACACAGTGGTCTTCGTGCCCACCGGCCAGCCCTGGCAGAAGGCGGACAAAAAGGTCACCGCCGCTGAGCACCGCTACCTCATGACCATGGTGGCCACCGCATCCAACCCGCGTTTCACAGTCTCCCGCGTGGACATTGACCGCGAAGGCCCGACCTACACCATCGATACGTTGCGTGACCTGCGCGCTATTTTCCCGGATGCGGAGCTTTTCTTTATCACTGGTGCGGACTCGGTGGCTTCCATCATGAGCTGGCGGAACTGGGAAGAGATGCTGGAGATGGCGCACTTTGTTGGCGTGACCCGCCCCGGCTACGAGCTCAGCAAAGACATGCTGCCGCTCGAATCCCAAGACGATATCGAGCTCATCGAAATCCCCGCCATGGCGATTTCCTCCACCGATTGCCGCGCCCGCGCCCAGCAGGGCCAGCCGGTGTGGTACTTGGTGCCGGATGGGGTGGTGCAGTACATCGCTAAGAACCACCTCTACAGCCCGCATCCGGAAAAGCCTCTCTAGGAATCGTCGGGGCGTGGGGATGGCCACGGCGATTGACTAGGAAAATAGGTTCTCGGCGTGTAAGACTAGAGGTCTTAGTACTGTACGCGTTGTGTAGGGATAGTCATGTCGATTACTGATGAAGCACGCCTCATGGCGGAAACCGCTGCCCTGGCTGCGGATGAAAAGTTGGCCACCAACATTGCAGCCATTGACGTCTCCGACGTGCTCGCCATCACCGAGGTCTTTGTCTTGGCCTCTGCCGATACCGAGCGCCAGGTGGGGTCCATCGTCGAGGAAGTCGAAGACGAGCTGACCAAGAAGGGGTTTGAGCCCAAGCGCCGCGAGGGCAACCGCGAAAACCGCTGGGTTCTGCTTGATTATGGCCCCATTGTCGTTCACGTTCAGCGCAACGACCAACGCGAGTTCTACGGTCTCGACCGCCTCTACCACGACTGCCCGCTCCTTGAGATCCCCGGTCTCGAGACACCAGAGCGCCCAGGCGAGTGGTCCACCGAAGTCAATCCGCGCGACGTCGAGTCCATCGAAGAGATTCCGCTGGCCCAGCCGGAGCCGGAAGACGACGAGTTATGACGCGCCGCCTCCTCCTCATCCGCCACGGTCAAACCACCTACAACGCCACCGGCCGGATGCAGGGGCACCTCGACACCGAGCTTTCTGAGGTCGGCCTTTCCCAAGCCCGCGCCGCCGCGGACCTCCTCGTGGACAAACAGATCACGGCTATCGTCTCCTCCGACCTCATCCGTGCCCGTGATACCGCGGCAGTGATAGGGGAGAAATTGGGGATCGAGGTGGACGTCGATAAGCGCCTGCGTGAAACCCACCTTGGTGACTGGCAAGGAATGACCTCTGCCGAAGTCGATGAACAGTATCCTGGTGCGCGCGCAATCTGGCGCCACGACCCCACCTGGGCCCCGCCGCAGGGAGAAAGCCGCGTTGATGTGGCCACCCGCGCCCGCCCTGTCATCGATGAGCTGATGCGCGCCCACCCCGAATGGGACGAGGGTGCGGTCCTCGTCGTCGCGCACGGCGGCGCCATTTCCGCGTTGACCTGCCACTTACTGGGCCTGGATCACCACCAGTACGGCATTCTGTCCGGGCTGAAGAATACCCACTGGTCGCAGCTGACCGCCCGCCCCGAATTCGATGCTTCCCAGCCGCTGTCTCCGCTGGAATTTACTCCGGAGAACGTGGACCGCGCGCAGTGGTACTTCGACGGTTGGAACATGGGCGGTGCCGTCGTGGGCGGCGCGGGAGCGGACGTCTAGTGATTCGCGTCGTCACCGACTCCGCCGCGGGGCTGCCTGCGGACATCGTGGAGGAGCTAGGCATCACCGTGGTGGATCTCCACGTCATGGAGAGCCACGGCAAAGACGGTGCTGAGCTGTCTACTTCCGGCCTCACCGCGCTTGAGCTCGCCGCCCTGTACGGCCGCGAGATGGAGCGCTCCGGTGACGACGGCGTGTTAGCCATCCACCTGTCCAAGGAGCTGTCCTCGACGTGGTCGGCGGCGGTGACGGCCTCGGGCGTCTTCCCTGACACCGTCCGCGTCATCGACTCTGGAACCGCCGGCATGGCCATGGGCGCGGCGGCCATGACCGCTGCAAAGCTTGCTCAGGACGGTGCGTCCCTGAAGGAGTGCTACGCCGCGGCCATCAACACGCTGGAGCGCGGGCACACGTGGGTCTATCTCGACTCCATCGATGACCTTCGCCGCTCTGGGCGCATGTCGACCGCGACGGCGATGTTGTCCACAGCCCTGCTCGCGACCAAGCCCATCATGGCGGTGCAGGCAGGAAAGCTGGAGATGGTGGGGAAAACCCGCACGCAGACCAAGGCTTTTACCAAGCTCGTGGACTTGGTGGCCTCCCGTGCCGAGGGCAAGCCTGCGTTCGTTGCGGTGCAGTACAACGACGATGAGGGCTCCGCGCGCCGCCTCGAGGAATTGCTGCGTATGGCGCTGCCGGAGTCATCGTTTATGCGCGTTGCGCTTACCGACGTCCTCTCGGTCCACGTCGGCCCCGGAGCCATCGGCGTCTCCGTCGTCTTCAGCTGATAGTTGACGCCTTCAACAAGTTATCCACAGGTTGCGGCCTAAGCCCTCGACGGTGAGGTAGCGGGCTGCGTAGCGTCACGGGCATGAATGCTATCGCTGACCGCCTGCGTGACCTCACCCGGCCTACCGGGGAGGAAGAGTTGCTTTCCGTGGACTACCCGCGCCCGCGCCTGCGGGTGCCACCGCGGCTTGCCCTGGTTGCGGTGGGGCTGGCGGCGGTAGGGCTGTTGCTGTGGCTGGGGGGCTCGCGCGAGGCAGCTAACCCCTACGAAGTACCCGCAGTGAGCAGCGCGGCACCGGCGGATATCGTGGTGTCCGTGGTGGGGGAGGTGGATTCCCCTGGCTTGGTCACGTTAGCGCCGGGCGCGCGCGTGAACGATGCCCTCGAGGCCTCGGGCCCCAAGGTGCCCACGGATAACCTCAACCTGGCGCAGAAGCTTAACGACGGCGAACAGATCACCGTCGGCGCCCTCCCCGGCGCTGAGGACGACGGCGGCGGGGGCGAGACCGGTGACGACACTGTGTCGCTCAATTCCGCGACCGCCGAGGAGCTCATCACCTTGCCGGGCGTGGGCCCGGCAACGGCCGAAGCCATCATTGCGCACCGCGAAGAGGCCGGCCACTTCACGTCGATAGAACAGCTCATGGATGTATCCGGCATTGGACCAGCGAAGTTCGCTCAGCTTAAGGACAAGGTGCGTCCATGAGGGAGCTGCGGCTTACGCCGGCTGCGGTGGTGGCGTGGCTGGCCACGCTCGCCGTGCTCTTCGGCCAGCCCTGGTTGCTACTGGGGCTTGTCGCCTGTTTCGCCTTCCTTCGGCGCGCGCCCGGCCAGGCTATTTTGTGTACGGCCAGCGGCGCGCTCTTCGCTACGCTGGCAGCGGTGCGCATGCGGCGAGCAGAGGCTTTCCACTTTGGCACCGAGGTCACCGGAAAACTCACCGCAGACCCCATCCAGACTGCGTCCGGCTGGATGGTCCGCTTGAGCGTTCCCGGATACCCGACCCAGCTGCCGGTCTTCCTCGACGAGCAGCCCGAAGCTTACGCCGGCTCGCTCGTGACCATCCACGGCCGGCCCGGTTCTTCCGATCGTGTTGGGGTGGGCCAGACCGTCTTCAGCGGCGAGCTCACTTCCCACTCACACAGCTGGACTGCCGCCGTGGCGGAGAATTTCCGCGCCATCTGCGATAACGGCCTCATCCCCGGCATGGTGTTGGGCGATACCAGCCTCCAAAGCCCCGAAGACAAGCAGCTCTACATCGATACCGGGCTCTCGCACTTAAGCGCGGTGTCTGGGTCCAACGTTGCCATTGTGTGCACTGCCGCGGCGTTGGTGGTGAGGGGACAGAAGGTGCGGGTGGGGGCGTCAGCAAGCGCGTTGGCACTTTTTGTCGCACTCGTGGGGTGGGAGCCCTCCGTCCAGCGCGCCACCGTCGCCGGGGTGGCAGGCCTCCTCGCCGTGCTCAATTCCTCCACGATGGAACCACTCCACGCGCTCTCCCTCGGCGTGCTTTTCCTGCTCGCTGCCGATAGCGACCTTGCGGTCAGCTTTGGCTTCGCGCTGTCCGTCGCGGCCACCGTCGGCATCGTGGCGCTGACCCCGCTGCTGCTGCGCATACTCGGTACTGGCATTATCGCGCGCGCCTTCGCCGTGGCGATTGCCGCGGACATCGTCACCATGCCGCTCATCGCGCTCATGGCGGGCAGGGTATCGGTGGTCTCCGTCATTGCCAACGTGCTCGCAGCCCCCGTCGTACCGATCATCACCGTCGTGGGTCTCATTGCCGCCGTGCTCGCACAGGTAGGGCTCGGCCGCCCGCTCGTCATCCTCATTGAACCGCTTGCGGACTGGATTCACGGCGTTGCTGCCGCCATGCCGCTGACCACCGTCGAGGCCGGTCCCGTCGCGGTGCTCTTGTTTGTGGGGTGGCTCATCGCGGCGCTGTTAAGATGACAGGCATGTCCGTGCACCTCATCCTCGGCGACGATGAATTCCTGGCCGAGCGCGCCCGCCTGAGCGTTCAGCAGGGCGATGCCACCAAGCTCAAGGCCTCTGAGGTCAGCGAAGGCGAAATCCTCGAGGCCACCAGTCCCTCCCTGTTCGGAGATGAGCGCTGCATCGTCATCAGTGATGTGGAGAAGGCCGGCAAAGAAGTCACGCGCATTCTTCTTGACGCCTGCGCCAACCCCATGCCCGGCATTACCCTCATCCTCTTGTATTCGGTGACGGCGAAGACGTTGAAGAAAAAGAAGAAGCCGCCGGAGATCGTCGCCGCCCTGCGCAAGAGCGGTGAGGTCCACGAGGTGTTTTCCCTTTACCCCAACGAGCTGGCTCCGTGGGCCACGCGCGAATTTGCCTCCCACGGCGTGCGCCCCACCCCGGATGTGGTGCAGGCGCTTCTCGACGGCGTCGGGTCCGATCTCCGCGAACTCGCCTCCGCCATCTCCCAGCTCGTCTTCGATACCGGCGGCAAGGTCACGCGCGAGGCGGTCCACGAGTACTACGTGGGCGTGGCTGAAGTGGCCAACTGGGACATCGCCGACGCGGCGGTGGCTGGGCGCGTGGAAGCGGCCGTGTCGACGTGCCGCCGCGCACTCCAGTTGGGCGCGAGCCCCGTGGCTATCGCTTCGGCGCTGGCGAACAAGGTGGGCAACATTGCGCGCCTCTACTCTGCGCGGGGTGACCAGTACTCGCTGGCCTCCCAGACCGGCATGGCGCCATATGCCGTTAAAATTACTCAACCGGTGGCGCGCCGCTGGTCTGGGGACAACATCACCAAGGCCGTCATTCTTATGGCGGAACTCGATGGCGCGGTTAAAGGCCAGGGCGGCGACGAGGAATTTGCCATTGAGGCCGCCGTGCGGCGGGTGGCAGAGTTAGCGCGCTAAACTATCCCACCATGGATGAGATCCAGGACTTTGCAACCAAGCTTTTTGATTTCGCTCGCAGCGGCGACGCCACCTTGCTCGACTACATCGCGCAAGGCGTCAACGTCGACATGGTGAACCAAGACGGCCAGTCCTTCATCATGCTTGCTGCCTACCACGGGCATGCCGAGCTGGTGCGCCAACTTGTCGCCGCCGGCGCTGACGTCAACCTCCTCAACGATCGCGGCCAGTCCCCGCTGGCCGGGGCCATCTTCAAAAAGGAAGACGCGGTTATTGACGTCCTCCTTGACGCCCACGCCGATCCCACCGCCGGCCAGCCCAATGCCATCGACTCGGCTCGCATGTTCGGCCGCGAGGATCTTCTCGAGCGCCTGTCATGAGCTGGTCCGCGTTCGCGGCCATTCTGCTGATGAACCTGGTGGGAGCCGCCGCGCCGGGCCCTGACATCGTGCTGGTCACCCGCTACGCCACGCGCTCGCGCCGCCATGCCATTGCGGCGGCCACCGGTATCCAGGTCGGCGTGCTCTTTTGGAGCTCACTGACGGTCTTTGGCGCCGCTGCTCTGCTGACGGCATTCCCGGGGGTCTTGTCGCTCATTCAGGTCGTGGGAGGCTGCTTCTTGGTCTTCATGGGCGTGCTCTCCATCCGCTCCGGCCTTGAGCTGCGCAAGCATCCTCCGCAGGACGAGGACGATGCGGCTGCTCGCCTGGGCTCGGTGGGTAAAGTTTTCCGCACCGGGCTTGCTACCAACCTGTCGAACCCGAAAATCGTGCTCTTTTTGGCCGCGCTGGTGGCTCCGCTGCTGCCGCCGCACCCGCCCATCTGGCTCTCGATAGCGCTGGTGTTGAGCATGTCATTGTCGAGCTACCTGCTGTTCGTCTTCCTCTCCACAGTGATTTCTACGCGCGCGATTCGCCGGCGCCTCCTCGCCGCGGGCCCGTGGATTGATATCGGCTCCGGCACGTTCTTCGTCGTCGCCGGCTGCGCTCTCGTGTGGGCCGGAATCCAAGCCGCCTAACCGAGAATCTAGGCCACCTTAACCCGGAATGCGGAGCTGTCCCAGCTCGAGCAGCTCCGCTACCCACTGCGACCATGCCGCCACCGTGGCCGAGCGCCGGCGCAGAGTGGATTCTTTAAGTCCCAAGTCGGCGGTACGCATCAAGGCGTAGGCTTCGTCCTTGCTCAGTGCCCGACACGTATCAACCACGTGCGTAAGCATATCCCGGAACACTGGGCGTGAAGCCAGCGCCTGAATGAGGGCAGCATTGCGCTCATCGCGGGCGCCGCGCAGCTCCGTCAAGCCAAGGTAGCGAGCCGCGTTGGTGTAGTAGTCCGCCTGGCGCGGGGTAAAACCATACTGTTCCGGCATGTCCGCCTTGGGAACCGGGTTTTCCAACAAGCTAATAACGCGCGCAAAGGAATCTGCCTGGGGGAAGGGGAACCCTGGGCGTTCTACCTGCGTGGCGGCCAGAATGCTGCGAACGGTCTCGGCGGTGACCGTCGAGGGGCCGAGGATATAGCGGTGAGCCGCGACCAGCTCGATAGAGCGGAAATCCGCCGGATCCCTAAACGCATACCGGTAGAAATGGAACACGCCGTTGGAGTACACCATGTAGACCGGTATGACCTCCTTGTCCAACGCCAGACTGAAGCGGCGGAAAGGGAAATACAGCTGACGAATATTGAAGTCGGGGGAGACGTGGTTCTTCGCCTCCAGCAGGACGAGATGCTCAGTCGATTCAAAACCGGCATCGATCTCCATCTGGGCGCGGTCGACGACCACCTCGCGGCCCCCGATAGTCATCGGCAGCTGCAGCGTCGACATGCGCCCGCTGACCGTCGCGACGCACTCGGCGCCGATGAAATCATCTACCATGCCGCTCAAGCTTGCTGCCGTGAGCGCTGCGGCTTCGGAGCTCAAGTTGTCAAAGTCGATGGACTTAATATGCCGCGGCACCGGCATCGTCGTCAGCGGCCCTGCCTGCTCCGGGAAAGGCTGGTACAGATCGAAGCGGCCAATCAAGTACGCATCGCGGCGAATCGGCAGCATGGACAACCCATGTTCTTGAAACACCTTAGGGCGGGCCGCAGAAAAATCGTGCTTAGCCATCAAACGCGGCTCACGCCCCGACAACCGTTTGAGCTCACTCGCCTCCAAGACCGTGAAACCGGATTCGGCAATGTCGGCCTGGATATGGGGGAAGACGAGGTCCCACGCGGCGTCGTTAAGCATAGTTGCGCACCAACACCTCGTTGACCTTGCCGCGCTTCGACGCCACGGAATTCACAGCACGCGTGGCACCTACGATCTCGATGCGATAGTCGGCGTAAAGCTCCTTGATGAAATCCGTCGCGGAATTCGACAGCAGGAACTTCACTCCCCGCGCATCCAGCTCGTCACAGGTCTCCTTGAGACGAATCTGGTCCGCACGGCCGAACCCGCCCGACTGGTAGCCGGTGAAATTGCTCGTCGGGTTTACCGGATCATAAGGCGGATCGAAGTAGACAAAATCCCCCTCATGCGCCTCCAGCGCAGCGTAATCGCCGTTGGAAAAGACCACGTCATTAGCAGACAAATACGAAGAAACCGCCCGCAGGTTCGGCTCATCACAAATCGTGGGATTAGCATAGCGGCCAAACGGGGCGTTGAACTGGCCGGCGTTATTCACGCGGTAAAGCCCGTTGTAGCAGGTCTTGTTGAGATAAATCGTACGTGCAGCACGCTCGACGGCGCTTAAGTGCGCAAACTCCGGCGAACGGTCGCGGGAGCGCATCTCGTAGAAGAAATCCGAATCATTCGGATAGCCCTTGAGCAGGGCGATGAGCTCGTCCACGTCATCGCGGACGACCTCGTACACGGTAATGAGCTCGGTATTGAGGTCATTGACCCGGGCGCGGGAGGGCGCCAAAGAAAAAAGAACCGCTCCGCCGCCCAAGAAAGGCTCGACATAAGTGTCGAAGCTCTCAGGCAGCATGGAGTGGATGGCGGGAAGTAACTGACGTTTTCCGCCTACCCACTTCAGGAGCGGTTTCATTTAGGCCATCTTGTTGAAGGCGGTGGCCATGCCGGACTTCTTGTTGGCCGCGTTGTTGCGGTGGAAGACGCCCTTGGACACGGACTTGTCCAGTGCGCGGGAAGCAACGCGCAGCTGCTTCTCAGCTGCGGCCTTGTCGCCGGACTCGACGGCCTCGCGGAACTTACGGATCTCGGTGCGTACGGCGGAACGCACGGCCTTGTTGCGCTGACGGGACTTCTCGTTGGTGAGAACGCGCTTCTGCTTAGACTTGATATTTGCCATTGTTATACCTCTTAGAGTCGTAGGAATGTTGACCGAGGAAGGCGGACCCAAGGTCCTGACCGCCACACATGCCTCGGCATCTCACAAAATTTAGCAAGCCAAGCTACGAAAACCCAAATCACGCCCAGTGATAGCGCGAGCGCAGCCGGTTGGCAATGCGCTCGAAGCGCCTCTCCGGGAAGAGCGTGCCCTGGCGGCGGCATTGCTCCTCAGAGATTTCCAGCACGCGGTCGATGCGTACCCAACACTGCCGGCCGGATTCGTCCCATTCGCCGGTGCCGATGTCGAGCCATTCCTCTTTGTTCGCATGCTTCGGGTTGGCCGAAATCAGCAAGCCCAGAACTGTCGTGCGGGTGCGGGAGACAATAAGCACAGCGCGTTCGCGCGGCGGGGATTGTTTGCCGTCGGAAGGCGCCCAGACCCACACCACTTCACCAGAGTCAGCCTGGCCATCCATGTCGGGTGTGAAGAAGACGCTGCGGGGGTGGGCGGCGGCAGCCTCGACGCGGATGTCGGCGGCTTTGCGCGGTTCCGTGACGACATCGGGCTGGTTCATTCCGAGGCGTTCGGTGATGCGCTGCAGGCCGTCATCGACAGGCTCGGGGCGTCCGAAGCCTAAAATGCGGGCCAACCTAGTCATGTCGTCTATTCTAAACGCATGTCTAGAAACTTTGCGGCCACGACGTTTACGGATCCGTCCAAGATCCGAAACTTTTGCATCATTGCCCACATCGACCACGGCAAGTCGACGCTGGCTGACCGCATCCTGCAGTTGTCGCAGGTGGTGGAGGAGCGCGATATGCGCGACCAATACCTCGACAACATGGATATCGAGCGCGAGCGCGGCATCACCATTAAGGCGCAGAACGTGCGCCTGCCCTGGATTCCTCAGTCCGGTGCGTGTCAGGGGGAGGAGATCGTCATGCAGATGATCGATACCCCCGGCCACGTCGACTTCACCTATGAGGTTTCCCGCGCGCTGGAGGCATGTGAGGGCGCCATCCTGCTTGTCGACGCCGCCCAAGGCATCGAAGCCCAAACCCTGGCCAACCTCTACCTGGCCATGGAGAATGACCTGGAGATCATCCCGGTTCTCAACAAGATTGACCTGCCGGCGGCGGATCCCGAGAAGTACTCCTTGGAAATCGCCAACATTATCGGTTGCGAGCCGGAAGAGGTGCTGCGCGTGTCCGGCAAGACCGGCGAGGGCGTGCCGGCGCTGCTCGACAAGGTGGCGGAGCTCGTCCCTGCCCCGACCTCCGAGTTCGGCGAGGATGCCCCGGCCCGCGCGATGGTCTTCGACTCGGTCTATGACACCTACCGCGGCGTGGTGACCTATATCCGCATGATGGACGGCAAGCTCACCCCGCGCCAGAAGGTCACCATGATGGCCACGGGTACTAACCATGAGCTGCTGGAGGTGGGCATCGTCAGCCCGACCATGCAGAAGTGTGAGGGCCTAGGCCCGGGCGAGGTGGGCTATCTCATTACGGGCGTGAAGAACGTGCGTGAGACCAAGGTGGGTGACACGATTACGTGGGCGTCGAATGGCGCGAGCGAGCCCCTCAAGGGCTATGCCGACCCGAACCCCATGGTCTACTCCGGTTTGTTCCCCATTTCCCAGGCCGACTTCCCGGATCTCCGTGACGCGCTGGAGAAGCTGCAGCTTAACGACGCCTCCCTCACCTTCGAGCCCGAGACCTCCGTCGCCCTGGGCTTCGGCTTCCGCTGTGGCTTCTTGGGCCTGCTGCATATGGAAATCACGCGCGACCGCTTGGAGCGCGAGTTTGGCTTGGACCTGATTTCCACGGCGCCGTCGGTGACCTACCGTGTGGTAGCAGAAGACGGCGCGGAAACCGTCGTGCACAATCCGTCCGATTGGCCGAGCGGCAAGCTGAACGAGGTGTATGAGCCGATTGTGAAGATGACCATCATCGTGCCGGAGGAATTTGTGGGCCCGACGATGGAGCTGTGCCAGGCTAAGCGTGGCCAGATGGGTGGCATGGATTACCTGTCCGAAGACCGCGTGGAGCTGCGCTACACCATGCCGCTGGGTGAAATCATCTTCGACTTCTTCGACATGTTGAAGTCCCGTACCAAGGGCTATGCTTCCCTCAACTACGAGGAGGCTGGCGAGCAGCTGGCGGACTTGGTGAAGGTGGATATTCTGCTCAACGGTGATCCGGTGGATGCCTTCTCTGCCATTGTGCACCGCGAGTCCGCGCAGTGGTACGGCAACAAGATGACGAAGAAGCTCAAGGAGCTCATCCCACGCCAGCAGTTCGAGGTGCCCGTCCAGGCGGCCATCGGCTCAAAGATCATCGCGCGTGAGAATATCCGCGCGATGCGTAAGGACGTGCTGGCCAAGTGCTACGGCGGCGATATCTCGCGTAAGCGCAAGCTGCTGGAGAAGCAGAAGGCCGGTAAGAAGCGCATGAAGTCCATCGGTTCCGTCTCGGTGCCGCAGGAGGCTTTCGTCGCGGCGCTGTCCACCGACGCCGACTAAAGCACGCCAACTAACCCGTCAACCTTTTTCTGGTTAGCGGGTTTCGCCGTCTCTGTGCTTGCCTCCACTAGCTGTGGGATCGTCGATGTGCCCGCTGACCATGGTGTGGTCGGCGGGTTTCATCGTTGCGTCGCGGGTGCGAAGCTTCAGCTTGCACCCGGTGGGTCGGGTGGTTGGCCTGTGGTTTGTCCTGTTTGTTCGGCGGCGAGTCTGGCTGTGGCTTCTTGGTATTCGGGCATGGCGGTTATCGGCGCACCCCAGGGCGGGATGTAGCTCACCCCGGTATTGAGCCGGAACATGTAGCCGCGCCCGGTGGGGCGTTTGGGGTCATCGTCGTTAATACCGTTGTGGTAGGCGCACAGGAAGGTGAGGTTTTTAAGGTTGGTGAAACCTCCTGCCTGCCAGGGGATGAGGTGGTGGACTTCGCAGTAGTCAGCTGGTTTGTTGCAGCCGTCGCGTGAGCAGGTTTGGAATTCGGCAGCTAGGCTGATGCGTTGTTTCCAGCTGGCATGCCGCTGAATCCTATAAGAGTTAATGGGTCCCTCTAAGGGGTGGATGATGGTGGCGTAGCCAATCTCGGCAAACTTGTAGGCCAAAAAGTCTGCCCCGCTCATGCGCCCGCCGTTGGTGAGTTTAAGTTCGATTTCCTCCCCATCACCGTTGATAATGCGGTCAAATTCATCCAGGGTGACAACGACTTGAGCGTGTACGGCAGGTTTAGTTCCAATACCACCGGTGACAATGACGGTGCGGGCGGCATCAAGCAGGTTTGTTTTATTGACGGACTCTAACGTGCCCCGGATATCGGCGATGACGGTGGGGGTGTCGGTGATGGTGATGGAGTTCGGGCCTTTAGAGCGGTAGGTGAAGCGTACTCCGGGTTTGGCGGTGCGCTTGGACTTAAGCTCTTTTAAGCGCTTGGTGGCGACGTGGCGGATTTTGTGGGCGGGGGTGCTGGCAAGCTTGATGCGTAGGTTCCAGGCATCGAGGTCTTTTTTCACGCGTGCGGTGTAGGACTCGATGAGGGTGAGCGTGGCGAGGCTGTGGCGCTGCTGAAGGGCGGTAGCGCGGGCTTTGCGTTGTTTGCCGCTAAAGCGGGTTTGCCCGAAGTAGATGCGGTGAAGGTGGGCGAGTTCTGTGGCATCGGCTGGGTCGGCGCCGAGCGTGCGCAGTTCGTCGGGTGAGCTGGATGCTTGTTCCACTAGCGCGATCCCCGAGTTGCGGTAGTGGAAGTAGGTTTCTAATACCCCCATGGCCACAGAGACTAAAACAGGTTCACCAACCCCGCAACCGGAACGCAGAATTACTCGGCGTTAAAGGAATAGCTCCCAGTTAAATCGTTGTGGAGGACGACGGTATAGTCCTGGCCGTTGGCGTTGGCGCCGTCGATAAGCGCTTGCAGCTCCTGTGAGTTGTAATGGCGGCTTAAGCCAACGTAGAACACTGCGAGGATGACGAGCCCTGCCACGAGGATGGCGGCGGGGATGTAAAAGCTGCGGAATCGGGACATGTTGTCGACGTTAGTAGAGAGCCGGTTTAATCGCATCCCACGCCGGCTGCAATTGCTTGCCAAACATCACCCAGTCGTGGGTGCCGTCGGTGAGATAGTCGGTGGTGTGGGGGATTGAGGCGTCGGAAAGCGCGGCGGAAAACTCCTCCGTACAGCGACGTGAGCCGGCCTCCAAAAGGGTGCCCCCGATGCGATCATTGACGGACTTTCCGGGATAAGCCGCCAGTTCCTCGTCCGTCCACGCGCCCGAGGCCGCGGCGAGGTACAGAGCCGTGCCGCGCAGCCCCTCCGGGTGGGACATGACGTCATTGCGTAGCCAGTCTTCCGAACCGCGCGGGCCCCACATGTTCGTCGGGTCGCCGCCCTTGGTGCGCACCGTCAAGTCCACCGTGCCCTGGCCCACCTTGCTGGTGGTGGAATAGCAACCGGAAATGCCCGCCACGCCATGGAAGAAACCCGGGTTGTTGTTCGCCATCATCACCGCGCCCGATGCTCCCATGGACAACCCAATGAGTCCGCGTTTGCCGTTGTGGTTGAGCTCCGCCTCCACTAGCGGAGCGAGTTCTGTGATGAGGAACGTTTCCCACTTGTGGCGGCCCAATTTCGGGTCATCTTCTCGCCAGTCCGTCCACATGGAACCGGCTCCCTGCGAGGGGATGACGATGCTGGCGTCGGATTCGCCGAAGACGCGCTTCACATGCCCCTTGGTGATCCAGTTCGAGGTCTCCGGGGAATCTACGCCCTCGAGAAAGTACACAATGGGCCCGCCGTTGCCCACGATGACGTCGACGGGAATGTCACGCCCCATCGACGGCGAGGAGACGATCCACTTCTCACGGCCAGGTTCGTCGGTGGCGCGCCGCTCAACGAGGGAGACCTCGTCGATTTCCCTAATCGGGTATGGGTACTCTTCCTGCTCCGTAGACCATGCGTCGGTAAGCAAATGGGAGGAGGTGCCTAAGCCATCGATGACGTTGAACATGGTGTCAACCGCCCACTGCGAGGAGGCTTCGTCGCGGCTCGACAGTTGGTAGGAGGAGCCGGGCGTGAACATCAGGGAGCTGGCCACCAGCGTGGAAAGGACCTTCATGGCCTAGTACATTAATACAGTCGCAGGTAGGCTCGGGGAAACCACTCTGCGAAAGGATGACACCATGAAGATGGCGCCGCGCCACCGCCAGCAACTACCCCCGCTTCCCATGGTTTCTGCGAAGTTGGGGGACCGGCTCGCCAGCGAGGTGTTCCTTGAGGAGGGCCGCGAGCTGCTCCCAGAGCTGCAGGAGTTTAGGCGCGATATGCACCAGAATCCGGAGATTGGCCTGCACCTGCCGCGCACACAGAAGAAGGTGTTGGAAGCACTCGAGGGCTTGCCTTTGGAGATTCACCGCGGGCATGATTTGAGCTCGGTCGTGGCGGTGCTGCGCGGAGGCAAGCGCGGCGAGCGCCCGGTGTCGGTGCTGCTGCGCGCGGACATGGACGCTTTGCCGCTGCGCGAGCAGACGGGCAGTCCTTTTGCGTCGCGGAATAACAACATGCATGCCTGTGGCCATGACCTGCACACGGCTGGTCTTATCGGCGCGGTGAAGATGCTGTGCCGCCACCGCGAGGAGCTGATGGGGGATGTCACCTTCATGTTCCAGCCGGGTGAGGAGGGCCCTGGTGGTGCGCAGCCCATGATTGAGGAAGGCGTGCTTGACGCTGCTGGACGCCGCCCCATCGCCGCCTACGGCCTCCACGTCGGACCGCAGGATCGGGGCACGTTCCATCACATCGGGGGCCCGATGATGGCTTCCTCCTCGAACCTGACCATTACCGTGTATGGAAAAGGTGGGCATGGCTCGCGCCCACACGATGCCATTGACCCGGTGGCTGCTTTGGCTGAGATCCAGGTAGCGCTGCAGGTAGCTCTAACGCGGCGTTTTGATGCCAACGACCCCATCGTCATTACCGTGACGAACCTGCGCGCGGGCGACGGCGCGGTCAACGTCATCCCGGACAAGGCGGAACTAGATGCCACGGTGCGCGTGCTTCGCGACGAAAAGATCGAGCAAGTCCGCCAGATGATCATTGAGGTATCAAGCTCTGTGGCGGCCTCGCACCGCTGCACGGCGAAGGTTGATTTCGAAGTGCTCTACTCCGCGACGAAAACATCCCCGCGCGAAGACCAGTTCGCGGCCTCGTTGTGGGCGGGGATGTTCGGCGCGGAGAACGTGCTTTCCATGGACACTCCGATGATGGCTTCGGAGGACTTTGGCGTTGTATTGGCCCAGGTTCCGGGCACGTTTATGTGGTTTGGCACGGCCAACCCTGACACGCCTGAGCATTTGCGTGAGTGGAACCACTCGCCGCTCGTGCAGTTTGATGATTCCGTTCTGGGGGATCAGGCGGCGGCTTTGGCGGCGGTGGCCTTTGAGCGCCTCGCCGCCGAGGATGCCCACCCCTCGCCGGCCACGAAGGCTATGCGTACGCCCGTTCAGGCAACGGGCTCCGAGCATTAGCGGATTTCTTCCGCAGCGCGATAGCGCCCCAGATTACGGCTACCCACACAGCGACCACGACGACCATCCCGGCGAGGAGGGGCCAGATGGCGTCGTCGAACGCGGTGCTTAGCGACGGGAACAGGTTCTTCGTCACGTGCACCGCGATGGCGGCAATGAGCCAGCGCACCGGCTGTTTCTGGGATAGGCCATAGGCGCTAAGCCCGGTGAATAGCGAGTGGGAGAGCGGGTTGGACACCAGACGGATGACCACCGCTGAGATCGCGCCGGCGGTATCCGAATCGAGGTTATCCACCGTCATGCGCGCGAATGCGGTAGCGTCCTCACCCGCAGTGAAGCCGAGGCCCACGGCCACGCCCACGAAGACGTAGTCGAGCCAGCTGCGGGGCCGGATGACGCAGGTGCAAATGAGAATCACGCCGAGGAATTTCAGCACTTCTTCGGTGAGCGGCGCGTACCCGGCAGCGCCCAGCCAGTCCAGGCCCGCGCGGGCAAGGAGGTGTGTCATGTTCGTATTGAGCTCCACGGCGAGCCCGGAGACCGCGAAGCCCCACACCACGCCGTGCGCAATCCCTGGGCGGCGGCGCAGGAAGAACAGCGTGAGGCAGACAACGACGGCGGCGAAGACCACAGCAGTCAGCGCGCTGGCGGAAAGGAAGGGCTCGCCCGCGTAGTGGAAGGCGGACACGGCCAGCGCGCCGAGGGTCAGCAGATAGTAGAGGTACTTCATGCGTCCTCCTTCTGCACGCGGTCGGCGAAGTCACTTGCCTTCGGGCCCTCGATGTGGAGGAAGGAGACGGTGTTGTTGTGCGGGTTCGCCAGCGTGATTCCGTCCTCGTCGGAAACACGGTAGAGCTCAGCAGCCTGGGTGGTGATGGGGGCGTCGGTGAGCGCGCGCGTCCCGGTGAACGAGCGGTGCTGGCGCGGCAGGTAGGTCTCGACCTCGTGGGAGGAGCTGCCTTCTTCAGCAATGATGGTCGCGCCCTCGCAGTCCCAGGTCTGCGAGGAGGCGTACGGATCCTCCGGGCATTCTAGCCCTGGGATACCGCGCACGGCGGTGGTCTCGGGAGTGGGGTCGGGGAGGAGGACGTCGGCAAGCGGCACCGCGGCGAGGATGCCGAGGCAGGAGTAAATCAGTGTGTTTCTCATGCTTTTGACCCTAAGAGCTGCGGTTTGACCCCGGTATCCTCCGCAGGGAGGATTTTGCGGAGTTTCACAATGCTGACAATCGTGGCGGCCCACAGGCCGATGAGGATGAGGAAGGTAGGGAAGATGGGCCAGAAGGCGTCCTCCAACGCGGTAGAGATAGACGGGCCGAAGTTAGCCGTGAAGTGCACCGCCATGGCGATAAGCAGCCAGCGCACCGGTTGCCTGCGGGAGAGTCCAAAGGCTGCGATTCCGGTGAAGAAGGAGTGCATGAGTGGGTTCGCGATGAATCGGGCAAGGAGTGCTAGCAGCGTTCCCCTGACATCGGAATCCAGGTTTTCCAGTGTCATGTTGACGTAGTAGACGGCATTTTCGCTCACGCTAAAGCCCATGCCCACCGCCACACCGACGAAGACGTAGTCCGCCCAGTGACGGGGCCGGATGACGCAGGAGCAGATGAAGATGACACCGAGGAATTTAAGGACTTCCTCGGTGAGCGGGGCGATTCCAGCGCCGACCAGCCAGTCTGGGACCGTACGGATAAGGAGGTGGTACATGTTCTCGTTGAGCTGGCCGGCGACACTGGAAACCGCAATGCCCCACACCACCCCGTGCGCAATGCCCGGGTGCTTGCGCAAAATCAGCAACGTGAGACCGATTGCGACAGCCGCGTATAACACTGCGGCGAGCGCACTTGTGGGCACGAAAGCGCCGTGGGAGAAATCATAAGCGACGTATACCAGCCCAAAGGCGGTGAGCAGATAATACAAGATTCGTGTTCTTCTCATGCGCTTTAGACTATGAACCGCGCCCCGGGTGCCGGTATCCTCCGCAGGGAGGATTTTCATACCGTGGGGGAGAGCTATCGTGACAACCATGACGAGAAAGACGAGACCGCTGTGGATCACGGTGCTGCTCATTCTGCTCTGCGTGGTGGCGGATATGGCCACGTGGATCCTTCAGATCGAGACCTTCGAGGTGACGGACCGGGAAATATACGTCACCTCCTTCATGATTCTATTTGCCGTTGTCACATGGGTTCTGCTGCCCTTCGCCCTGCATCACTCGAGGCGGGAGCGCAACATCCACGAGGAGTACCCGGGGCACCCGGTGGCGCTGATTGCGGCTCTACTCGTCTTAGCGCTAGGCGGGTTTCGCCCACTGTCGCTGTCAGTGCTGGTGGTGTTGATATCGCTCATCTCGCGCGGCCGACTGCGGTGGTCCTTGGCGGGGACTGTGGTGTTGGTGGTCTCGTATGTGACCGTCATGGCGGTGCCCTACTTGCACTTGAGCTACCTGTCGGTTTTCGGATACGGGTTCTTTGGAATCATCGTGCTCGTCGTCGCTTGGATTACGGGCTCGGTGCGCGCGCAGCGCCGCCAGCGCGAGGTCACGTTGGTAAGCCTGGCGGAGCTCAACGAGGACCAGCTGCGCTCGCGCGAGGAGCGAGCGCGCTTGGAGGAACGCAACCGCATTGCGCGCGATATCCACGATTCCCTCTCGCATCGGCTCAGCCTCATTTCCGTGTACGCAGGTGGTCTCAGCTACCGCAAGGACGCCGATCCGGAGCGCATCGCCGAGGCTGCGGGAACCATCCAGTCGGAGGCGAAGGCCGCCGTGGAGGACCTGCGCGGGGTCATCAAGGCGCTGCGTGTGGACGACCGGGTGGATCCGCGCGCGAGCATCGAGGAACACATTGAGCGCGCACGTGCGGCGGGGACGAAGGTGCGGTATGAGAAGGGGGATGCGCATGAGCGCATCGACAATTTGGGCACACTAGCCGCCCACACGCTGGGCCGCGCCGTGCAGGAAGGGCTGACCAATGCCCGCAAATACGCGCCGGGCCAGAAGGTGACGCTCAGGGTGGAGAACGAGGAGGATAAGGTGCGGGTGACCATGCAGAATAAGAAGGTGGCGGCGCAGCCGGAGTCCGGTGGCGGCAACGGCCTGTTGGGGCTGGAGGAACGCGCCCGGTTGGCGGGAGGTACTTTCACCGTGCTTGACGACGCCTCCACCTTCACCTGGGTCCTCGAGCTACCGGAGGAGGCACACGCGTAATGATTTCAGTGGTGTTGGTCGACGATGAGCAAGCGCTGCGGCGCGGAATCCGCTTCATCTTGGAAGGCGCGCCAGATATCGAGGTGGTGGCCGAGGCCAGCAATGGGCGCGATGGCGTGGCCCGCGTGCTGGACTTGCGCCCTGATGTGGTCCTTATGGATATCCGCATGCCCGTGATGGACGGGATCGAGGCGGCCGGGCACCTGCGGGCCAGCGCACCGGATATCCCGGTGGTCATGCTCACCGCCTTCGATACGGATGAGTTCATCGTGGATGCGCTGCATGCCGGGGCGATGGGCTTCTTGCTCAAGACCATCGAGCCGGAGGGGTTGGTCTCCGCGGTGCGGGCTGCGGCCACGGGTCAGCAGCTGCTGAGCCCGCAGGCTCTGAGGAACCTGCTGGCGCTCAAGCGCCCCGAGCCAACTCCGGCAGCGGAGGTGCATGAGCCCCGCCCGCTGGAAGAGCTAAGCGAGCGCGAAAACGAGGTGGCGCAGTTAGTGGCCCAGGGCTTGGATAACCAGGAGATTGCCGGGCAGCTCTATGTGTCGGTGACGACCGTGAAGACCCATATCAAGCACATCCTGGACAAGCTCGGCGGCACCAACCGCGTGCACATTGCGATTGCCGTGCTGGAATCGCGTTAGCGTCGGCGGAGGAAGGCGGAAATGATGCCGATGATAGCGATGACGACCACGATGATGGAGGCCGCCGGCCAGTACTGGGGGTAGTACTTCAGCGTGTAGCCGAAGACTTGGCTGTCCTCGAACTGGCGGGCCAGCGCGATGGGCATCCACCACAGCTTGGTAAGCGTCAGGATCGCGCCCAGTAGTCCGGCGATGATGCGGACCGGCCTGCGCAGGAAGAAGCTGGCCGCCACGAGGAGAACACCAACAATCGTGAGTGCGAAAAGCAGAGGCGTATCCACGGCGAGCGGCGAGCCATTGATGAGGAACTCGTGGTCAATCTCGTGTTGCTCGATGAGGGTATAGCCGTCTAGGACAACGTCGTCAGGGATTCCCACTATTTCTCCTTATTCTCCTCTGTGGTTTCGGGCTCATAGCCATCAGACCACGTATCTGTGTCGAAGTCGTAATCGACATTCTCTCCAGACTCGTTGGTCCTCGACACCAATGCCGGGGACCAGGCCAGGATGCATGTTATGAGGATAGAGACCGACCGCAGGGCCGGTGGCTTTTTGAGAGTTCACGGCCACCATTGTCTCAGATAAGCGAAATGACAGCGCTGTGAGTTAGGATAAGGGCACTTATTTCTGCGTCGATTGGAATGCCATGCCGCTGCCTAATTTTGATGAGAATGTCCGCGAGCTGGAGGAGGCCTTTGCCGTCTTCGAGCGCATTGAAGAGCACGTGCTGGACCCCAACCTTGTGCTGACGGTGAAATGATCCGACTGTTCAGCGCGCTTTTCCCCTCTGAGGAAGCGCGCGAGCATCTCGTGCGGGCGGTGCGCCCGCTGAAGGACAATGGGCTGCGCTGGGTCGATCCGGACAATTGGCACATCACCTTGGATTTCTTCGGGGAACAGCCTAACGACGCCGCCGAGGTCCGCGAGGTGCTTCGCGGTATCGAGGGCTCGCCGGTGACGCTGAACCTAAGCGGGGCGGGGTCCTTCGACAAACACGTGCTGTGGACTGGTGCGCAAGGCCGCATCAAACACCTCATGCTCGAGCCATCCCGCCCGCATCTCACCTTGGCCCGCGAGGGGCGCCGCACGCGCGACCCGTGGCTTATCCCCGATGCAGTCCATGCACTTAGCGTGTACCGCGGCCCAGAATTTGTGGTGAGCGAGATAAGTTTGGTGCAGTCTTTCCTCGGGGAAGGCCGCGGGGGCGGGCCGCGCTACGAGGTCATTGACCAGTTTCCGCTTCGCTAACCTTCTCAATTAGCGTGTTGAGCTCTGCCCGGCTGGGTTGCGAAAGCGGGTTGACCACGCAAAAATCCAACAAATAATAGCCGGCCGTTTGCAGTGCCGTGTGGCGCTGCCAGAAGGGATCGATGGTGGAGTCGTTGGCGGCGAGGGACTGGATACTGCGGCGCTCAGACAGCAACTCGTAGTGCAAGTCGCGGCGTTGGGCCAGTGCTTCCTCAGGAGTCTTGATGAGCAGCGCGCCAAGCAGAGCCGCCATGGCCTCGAGGCAGCGCGTTTGCAGGCGATAATGATTGGTCACCTGTGCGTGCGGCTTCCACAGCCACAGCATCACCATGGCCACCACCACCGACAAGCCAATTTCTGCCATGCGCTGGCCAATGGTGTGCGCCAGGTGGCCGGAAGAATTGCCCATGAGCAGTGCCAACGGGGTGGAGAAGATGACGCACAGCGCGTAGTTCTTCACCACGAGAATCTCTGCGCAGAACTGGCACGCAGCCAACGCCAACAGTAGCGCCCAGCCATGCGGACTAAACCAGGCGATGAGCGCGAAAACGCACACACCTAAAACCGAGCCCAACATGCGTTGCACGCCTCGAATCGTGCCCGGCACCCGATCTGGTCCCCACTGCAGAAGCAACAGTACCGACACCGCGCCCCAGTCTGGGCGGCTGAGTCCCAGTGCTAAGCCAATGAAAGCCGTCGCCAGGCCGCCCAGCGCAATCTTTTCTGCCGTGACCACCGCATGGGAATTGCCCACGGCAGCACGATAAATGCGATAGCGCATCGTAGGTTTCGTGTGCGGAATCGTGGTGCGGTCAGGGTCGACATAGGTGGGTGCATCTGACAGGTCGTCCGAGTTGCCTCCTACCTGCTGGTGATGGGCCACGATGCGCTGCTGCGCGGCCAAAGTGCGATGCACCAGTGAGGCCTGGTCGGGGCGGCGGATGCGGCCGCCACGGATGATGCCGGCGTCGGAAAGCGCTTGCCACGCGGTGGACAAAGCCGACTGCGCCTGGTGATGCTTGGCCAGGATATCCGAGGCCTCTTCGAAGGCATCCGCGGCCTTTTCCAACGCCGCCACCGCGCGCGTTTCCGGCCCGTGCGGATCCCAGAATCGCGGCAACATGCCCAGCACATAGCCGGCGGCTACACCCGCGAGGCTCCACCCGGCGACCTCCCATGGCGAAATCCCGCGCAACATGGTCGAACCACCCGCTACCATCACCATGAAGAACGTGCCGGGCGGCGGTAGGCGCAGCGCATTCTGCATGAACGCGCCGACCGCCGCCAGGGTTACTGTGAATAACGCCGTTAAGACCAGGCCATCGATGAGGGAGCCGACCGTGGCCGCGAGCGTGAGCAGCGCGCCGGCGGTAAGGATAATGCGGCGCCGCGTGCGGAAGGGGTGCCCCTCGCCATAGATGACAGAGAACGCGCCGGCGGAGACGAGCAGCACGGCATCGGGATGGCCGATGAGGATGGCGACCGCACCCGGGATGATGATGGCCAGGGCTGCGCGCAGGGCGCCGGGCCAGCGGCGCGCGGAGGAGTTGTACGCGGTGAACAGCTGAAGGGCACTAGGGCGTTGCGGCAGGGGATGTTCCATAACGGGACAACACCTTACCCGTTTCGCCGCGATCCACTATCTGGCCGTCCTGCAGCACGGCCACGGTGGGACACAAGTGCTTGACGACGTCCATGTCATGCGACACAAACACCAACGTCATGTCCTTCGTCACGCGCTGAAGCAGCTCAAGAACCTGCGCGCGGGAGGTGGCATCGAGGGCGGAGACGGCTTCGTCCGCGAGGAGGATCTCGGGTTTGCCCACGACGGCCCGGGCAATGGAGATGCGTTGGCGTTGACCGCCGGAGAAGTCGTGGGGGTAGCGCTCGGCGTGGTCGATGCCGACGTCGTGAAGCACGCGTTCGGCTTCCTGGCGCGTACCTCCGCCCTCGGCCACAATTTTCCACACGGGCATGCGCGGGTTGAGTGAGCTTTTGGGATCCTGGAAGACCATGTGGAGGGGCTTGGTGACGCTGACGGTGCCGCTGGTGGGCTCGGTGAGACCAGTGAGGAGCTTGAGCAGCGTGGACTTGCCGGAGCCGGAGCCTCCGATGATGCCGAGGCGCTCGCCTTCGCGCACCTCCAGCGACACGTCATCGAGGGCTGTGACCCCGCGGTAAGTCTTAGTGACGTTCTTAAGAGTGATGACTGGTTCGACCACAGTGGGGGTAGGCGGCAGGCTGAGGTTAGGCGTGGTGATATCCCCGATGTGGATAACGCGGTCACACATGCGCTCGACGGCTGCGTGGTCGTGGCTGATGAAGAGCAGCGCGGTATCGTCCTGGGTGGCGGCGGAAATTTCCTCGAGGATTTCTGCTTGCGTGAGGGGGTCGAGGGCGGTGGTGGGCTCATCGCAGATGAGCAGCTTGGGTTTGCGGGCCATGGCCATGTGGATAAGTGCGCGCTGGCGTTGACCACCGGAGAGCTGGTGCGGGAAGCGGCCGTATTCGGCGACCTTCATGAGCGGGTCGAGGGCGGTCATAGGCTCTTGAAAGACCATCGCTAGGGGAAGTCTGCGCAGCTCGCGGTCACGCATACCAAGCAGCTCGCGGCCTTCAAAGCGGATGGATCCGGTGGCTTTAAGGTTGTCGGGGAGAAGCCCCATGATGGCTAGGGCGGTGAGGGATTTTCCGCTGCCGGAATCGCCGACAAGGCCGACGCGCTCGCCGGGGGCAATCTCGAAGTTGAAGGGGCCGACGGGGCCCACGCGCAGATCAGTGACGGTCAGCATGGCTTCCTAGCAGGTTGAATCCGAGGACGGTGCCGGCGATGGCCAGCCCGGGCCACAGCGCTTGGAGGGGGTGGGTCGCCAGGAGGGGTTGGGCGTCGTGCAGCATGCGTCCCCACGAGGCCGTCGGAGGGGCAGTGCCTAGGCCGAGGTAGGACAGGCCAGCCTCGGCGAGGACGGCCAGCGCAAAGTAGACGGAGGCCTGAATGGCGATGATGCCGCCCAGGTTGGGCAGGACGTGGCGCCACGCGATGAGCGCGGGCGGGACCTTGGAAATGCGCGCGGCAGCGATGTAGTCCTGCGTCATGATTTGGAGCGTACCGGAGCGCGTGACGCGAATGAAGGAGGGGATTCCGGCGATACCGATGGCGATGGTGGCCGTGAGCGTCGACGAGCCCCATACCGCGCCGGCGACGATGGCCAGCAACAGTGCTGGGAAGGCAAGTAATAGGTCAGTCGCCGCCATGATGAAGCCGCCACCGCGCATCCCGGCGATGATGCCGAGTGGTACCCCGATGAGCGCTGCGATGGCCACCGCCACCACACCGACCAGCACGGTGACCTGCGCGCCGGCAAGAATCCGGGAGAAGGTATCGCGCCCGAAGCGGTCAGTGCCCATGAGGTGCTCCAGGCTGGGGCCGGCCAAGCCGTCGGGCGAGATGAGGTTCGGGTCATAAGGCGTCCACACCACAGACACCAGTGCAAGCACGACGGTGAGCCCAACGAGGAGGTAACCGGGTTTCATCGGGCCTCCTTCAGACGCGGGTCGATGACTCGGTAGGCCAGGTCCGTGAGCAGGTTGACGGTCAGCGTGAAGGTAACGAAGACCATGATGAGGGTCTGTACGGTGGTGAGGTCGCGGGTGGAGACGGCGTCGAGAAGCATGGAGCCAAGACCCGGGATAACGAAGACATTCTCGATGACCACCGCGCCGACCACGAGCGTGCTCAGCTGCACGCCGGTGACTGTGAGAACGGGCAGGGCAGCATTGCGCAGGCCGTGGCGGATGAGTGCCTCGGTGCGGGACTCGCCGAGCGAGCGGGCGGTGCGGATATAGTCTTTGCCCATCTCTTCCATGAGCGTGGCGCGCACGTAGCGCGTCAGCATCGCGCCTTGAACCAAGGCGAGGGAAATGACGGGCAGGACGAGATGGCTTAGGCCTTCGCGCGGCAGCTGCCAGCCATTCGCTGGTAGCCATCCTAAGTGCACGGAGAACACCGCGACGAGCAAGATACCGACCAAGAAACTCGGTACCGCGATGCCCAGCTGCGTGGCCGCATTGAGCACGGGCAGGCGAAAACGGGCCAGCAGAATGCCCATGGGAATAGCCCCGGCCAGCGCGAGGGCGATGGCCAGCCCGATGAGTAGCAGCGTGACTTGAGCGCGGTCGAGCACGAGCGGGGTTATGTCCTGCTGGGACGATAGGGAAATGCCAAAGTTTCCCGTCAGCAGACCCTTCATCCACTCCAGGTACTGCACGAGAAGCGGGCGATCCAGGCCCATGGAGTGCGTCAGTGTCTCCACGGCCTCCTCCGTGGCGTTGACACCCAAGGCCACGCGCGCCGGGTTGCCGGGCACGGCCCGCATGAGCAGGAAGATAATGATGGAGGCGGCCCACATGGTGCCGAGGAAGCGCAGTATTCTCATCGCACTCCTTTAAGCTCAATGGCATCGGTGATCTGGTTCGGCTGCAGGCCGCTCAGGCCCTCGCGGTAGAGCACGATATTGGGCAAGTTCATCAGCGTGAGAGCGGGCATGTCCTCCATGATCTGGTCGACAGCACCTGCCATGTCGTCTTGCTCCAACAGCTTTCGGGCCTGCGGCGAATCGTAGCCAATGTAGTAGTCCGGGTTGCCAAAAATGGTGGGGATATCGCGCGGCTCGACGTGCGCGACGAGCGACATCTGATAATCCTTAGCTCCCATGACTTGGCTCAGCCACACCGCGGGGAACTCGGCGGTTTCCAGCGTGACGTCGAAACCCATCTCTTCCAGCTGGGAGTAGAGGAACTCGGAAAGCGTTTGGGCGTAGGGCAGACTCGGCACGGTCAGGGTGAGCGGCGTGCCCACCGCTCCGGCGTCCTCCATCAGCGCGCGGGCGCGCGCTGGGTCGAAGGGGTAGTAGTCCTGCCCACTAAACCAGGGGTCGGTCGGCGGAACAGGAGCACCACCGGTATCCTGTGCGCGGCCTTCCCAGAGAATGTCATTGGCCGCCTCACGGTCGATGCCGTAGGCCACCGCTCGGCGCACGCGGGGGTCGTCGAAAGGCGCTTTTTGGTTGTTCATGGACAGCAACACCTCTCCGTTCGTGGTGCCCATCGCGGTTTCGATGGTGTCGTCGAGGGTGTCGAGAAGCTCAGGATTCTGCACGCCCCACACCGCGTCGACCCCGCCGGAGCGCAGGGCGTTAACTGCGGTAAGAGAGTCGGGGAAGTAGCGGATGGTGATGTCCTCGGCGGCTGGGGTTCCCCAGTAGTCGTTCCGTGCTTCCAGTGCGATGTATTCGCCGGGAGAAAAACCAGCCACGGCGAAAGGCCCAGTTCCCACGGCGTCGGTGGGGGTGCGCATGGCACCGATGGCGGTTCCCATAGACCACAACCAGCCAGCGGAGGGACGGGAGAGCTCGACGACGAGCGTGTGCTCGTCGACAGCCGTGGCGGACTCCACCACGTCCATCTGCTTCTTGAGGCCGTTGGTCCACTCTGTCTTTACCGCGTTGATGGACCACGCGGCGGTGTGCGCGGTGAATGCCTCCCCGTTGGAGAAGGCGGCTTCACGTAGGTGGAAGGTGTAGCGCGTGGGCTCGGCCTCCCAGGACTCGGCAAGGCCTGGTTCGATGTCGCCTTCGGGGGAGATGCGCACGAGGGTCTCGTACACATTGCTCATGAGCGCGGCCGGGATGGCAGCGCCGCCCACCGTGGTGAAGTCTAGGGAGGTAGCGGGCGTGGTGGTGGCAAGGGTCAGCGCCGTGGAGTCTGAATCCACGATCGCGGTGGAGCCGGCGGAGCAGGCGCTTATCGACGCCACCCCCATCAGCCCCAACAAACTCAGTCGGGTTTTCATCCTTCGGAGAGTTTGACCTCAAGCGGGGACGTGGTGCCGCGCACGCTCGTCATGCCGAGCGTGAGGCGATCTCCCAAGTAGAGAATCTCGGTGCACTCCACCGGGTGGCCGGAGTGATCAGAGATGTCTAGGTGCAGACGCCACAGCGGGGTGCCCGGCTCGATATTGAGGGAACGGGCGTCTTCCTCGCTGGCAGAGGCGAGGGAAAGTTCGCGGTTCACGTTGTCGAACTCCACGCCCTGGGAGCTGAGGTGGTCGTGGATAGAGCCGTTGTCAGCGTCGAAGTTGAGGATGTGGCTGCCGACGTTGAGCGGGAAGTACATGCGCTCGATGGAGATCGGGAAGCCATTGGCGCTGCGCACCCGGTGCACGAAGATGACCGGGTCACCTGCGGCAACCTGGAGGAAGTTGGCCACCTGCTCTGCAGCGGGGCAGCGTGCTAGCCAGAGGGTTTTCGCGCCGGGCTCGAAGCCGCGCTCGCGCAGCCAGTGCGTTACGGAGAAGATGGAGTCGAAGGACTCGGAGGTAAAACGGCCCAATACCACTGAGCGGCGGCCGCGGCCAGAAGAGATGAGGCCCTCGGAGCGCAGTGCCGCCACGGCCTGGCGGACGGGTCCGCGAGAGGAGGAGAACTGCTCACACAGTTCGGCCTCGCTGGGCAGAAAGTCACCCGGGGCGAGCTTCTTGCTGCGAATGAGCCCGCGCAGATAGTCAGCAATCTTGCTGTGCTGCTGGGAACCGCGAAGTGACACGGACATGCTCCTCTTTGTTAACGCTGCTATTGCAGAAGAATATTAATTCACGCGTAGGTGAAAAGTCTTGTCAAATGGAGAAAACCCTACAATTCCCACGCGTGTGCCAGGGTCTCCATGTTACCCAACACCTTCTCATGATCTGTCGACTGCAGCGAAATCATGAGTTCATCCGCATGAGATAGCTCTTGGAACTGGGTGAGATACTCGCGCACGTGCTCGCCGGTACCCACGGCGGAGTATTTGAGCATGTCGAGAATCTGCTGGCCTTGTGCGGTGGAGATGATCTGTTCCACTTGGGCGTCGCTCAGCTGCTTGCCCCGGCCCACAAAGGCCTTCACACGGCGGAAACAGACGCGCTCGAATTCCTCCTCGGCGTTCTCACCGGCGGTGACGTTGACGCCGGCGATCACATAGGGCTCGGGGAAGGCTTCGGAAGGCTGGTAGTTCTCGCGGTAGTAGGAGGTGGCGGACTCAAGGTGCTGCGGCGCAAAGTGTGAGGCAAAGGCATAAGGCAGGCCGTACTTGGCTGCCAGAGATGCGCCAAACATAGAAGAACCCAGGATGTAGATAGGCACGTTGGTGCCAGCGCCGGGGATGGCCTGAACGCCTGGGATGAGGGACTTGCCGGAGAGGTAGCCTTGCAGCTCCTTGATGTCCTCCGGGAAGCGCTCGGCGGCGTGGCCATCGCGGCGCAGTGCCCGGCCGAGGGTCTGCATATCGGTGCCCGGGGCGCGGCCCAGACCCAAGTCGATGCGGTCTGGGTAGAGCTCGGCCAAGGTGCCGAATTGCTCGGCAATGACGTAAGGAGCGTGGTTAGGCAGCATGACGCCGCCGGAGCCTAAGCGGATGCGCTCGGTCTTAGCGCCAATGTGGGCGATGAGCACTGCCGGGGAAGAAGAGGTAATGGAGGGCATGTTGTGGTGCTCGGTGTACCACATGCGCTTAAACCCTAAAGCTTCTGCGCGCTGCGCCAATTCGACCGACCGAGCCATAGATTGGGAGGGAGCTTCGCCCTCGTAGATGGTGCAGAAATCGAGGATGGACAAGGCGGCGCGCTGCGTCATGAGTTACTCGCTTCTTTCTTTCGATCCTGTAGATACAACATCGATGATAACCCCAATGGCGAAAGCGAGGAGGGTTGGGACAACCCAGCCTAGGCCCACGCCTTGGCCAGGAGAGAAGTCCAACGGCGCGCCCAGGGAAGTCGCGGCCGACCACAGGACGGAGACCCACAAGGCCAAGCGGAAGGCCCAGTAGAAGGTGACCCAGCGTTTGACCACCGGCTGCAGCAGCGTCAGCGCGATAAGTGAGATGGCTGGCGGGTACAAAAAGACGATGAAGGGCACCGCGACGGCAAGCACCGTGTCCAGACCTTGGAAGGCGAAGGCGATGGACAGGGCGGTAAACAGGCAGGCCCAGAAGTGGTAGACGGTCTTCGGCACGAGCATGGCGAAGAACTCTGAGGTGGCGGAAATCAGGCCCACGGCGGTGGTCATGCACGCCAGGATGACGATGGCGGAGAAGACAGCCTGGCCGACGTTGCCCATGGTGAGATTGGAGGCGTCGGCAAGCAAGGTGGCGCCGGAATCATAGGAGGCACCATTCGGCATGGTTTGGCCAATCCACGCCAGGCCCAGGTAGATAGCGGCAAGTAGGGCGCCCGCGATGACGGCGGAGGTGATGGTTCCGCGCAGTAGCGCGCGGTTGGTGGAGAAACCTTTGGAGCGCAACGAGGTCACGATGACGATGGAGAATGCCAGGCCCGCGATGGCGTCCATAGTGTTGTAGCCCTCGAAGAGGCCCGTGACGAAGGGCGCGGAAGCGTACTCCTCGGTCGGGGTGCCGGGCACGCGGGGATTCGCCAGTGTGGCCAAGGTGATGAGGGCGGCGAGCAGGATGACCAGCGCCGGGGTCAGGAACTTGCCCAAGGTGTCGATGATGTCATTGGGGCGCCAGGCTAGGGCCAATGCGATAAGGAAGAAGACGACGTTGAAGGCGCCGTTGGCAAAGGTTCCCTCCCAGCCGAGCAGCGGGGTAATCGCGGTTTCCATGGACACTGCGCCGGTACGCGGCAAGGCGTAGAAGGCGCCGATGGCCAAGTAGGCGATGACGGAGAAGGCAACGCCGAAGAACGCGCCGCCGTGGTTTCCGATATCCCGCACAGATTGGCCGGAGATGGCCACCGCGATGACGGCCAAGACCGGTAGGGCCACGCCGGCGGCGAGGAAACCCAAGGTGGCCGGCCAGAAGTTGGTGCCGGAGGAGACACCGACCTCCGGCGGGAAGATGAGGTTGCCCGCTCCGAAGAACATGGAGAAGAGCATGAGGGAGGCAACAATCACGATGCCGATGGGTGAACCCGTCTTCGAGGCAGATGCGGAGGGGGCCTGAACGTCATTTATGGACATTTTCCTAAGGATAATGCCCATGACGTGAGATGTAAATTCTAGCTGAAGGCCTTCTCCAGCCGGTCGAGTGCCTCTTCGAGCAGTTCACGGGAGGTTGCAAAATTGAGACGGGCATGATGCTCGCCACCGGTACCGAACGTCACGCCCTCGTTGAGCGCTACCTTGGCGTGCTCGCGAACCCAAGCGGCGGGCTTCGGGTCATCCCCGATAGCGGTCTCGCTAAAGTCCAACCACAGCAGGTAGGTGGCCTGCGGGTGGGAGGTCTTGAGACCTGGTACGCGCTTGGGCAATTCCTCTACCAGCCAGTCACGGGTCTTCTTCAAGTATTCGATTTCCTCATCCAAGAACTCCCCGCCGCGGCGGTAGGCGGCTTCCGCTGCCAGCACGCCGAGCGTGCCGGTGCCGTCCTTAGCCACGCCGGTCAATGAGTTCCAACGCTCGACGTCCGCAGTGTTGGAGAAGAACACCTGCGCGCACTTTAAGCCTGCGGTGTTCCATGCCTTGGACGTGGCGGTGACGGTAATAACGCGGTCGGACAAGGCGCCGAGCGGAATGTGGCGACCTTCGTAGACCAGCGGGGCGTGGATCTCATCGGAGAGAATGCGGGCATCGTATTTGTCCGCCAACTCCACCAGGCCCCGCAGCCAGTCTTCATCAAAGACAATGCCCAGCGGGTTGTAGGGGTGTGACAGCAGGATGGAACCGGCCCCGGCCTGAAAGGCGCGCTCGATGTCTGCGAGTTCCAGGGAGGTCTCAATCTTCTCGCGTCCTGCGGTCTCCGGAAGCTCCAGCAGCGGCGGGTAAGAAGGAACCGGCACGATGACCGGGCCCTCGGTGAAGTACTGCACGCCGAGCAACAAGCCACGGACAACATCGCCGATCCAGAACACGTGCTGCGGCCGCCAGCCATAGCGCTTCTCGTAGAAGTCAGCCACGGCTGCATTAAGCTCGGAGGCCCTGGGCGCAGGGGTGTAGCCAAAGGACTCGGCATCCACGGCCTCCTGGATGGCCTCCTTGACCGCGGGGGCGGTGAGGAAGTCTGATTCTGCGATCCAGAGGGGGATGACGTCCTCGTCATAGACCGTCCACTTGCGGGTGCCGCGGGCAGAGAGTTCTTTCAGGCTAGGAAAATGCATGGTCTCCACCCTACTCGGAGGTGTTCTGCACGAAACCGTATTTTTTCAGCCTCTGGCGGTCTGCCGCCGACGCAGACTGGGTCAGGCGTAGCAGCTCGGCGTAGATGCCATCCGACTGCGCCAGCTCGGCCGGGGAGCCGATCTCGGAGATGCGGCCGCGATCGAGCGTGACGATGGTATCCACGTCCGCAATGGTGGACAGGCGGTGCGCGATAATCAGCGTCGTGCGGTCCTTCATGAGCTCATCCAAGCCTGCCTGCACGGCGCGTTCGGCCTTGGTATCGAGCGCGGAGGTGGCCTCATCGAGCACGAGAATCGGCGCGTCTTTCAACATGGCGCGGGCCACGGCCACACGCTGCTTCTGACCGCCGGAGAGCTTCAAGCCGCGCTCGCCAATGATGGTGTCGTAGCCATCTGGGAACTCCTCGATGAAGCCGTGGGCATTGGCGCGTTTGGCCACGGCGACGATCTCCTCCATCGTCGCGCCGGGTTTGCCGTAGGCGATGTTCTCCTTGATGGTGCCGGAGAAAAGATAGGACTCCTGGAACACCACACCGACCGATGCGCGCAGGCGTTCTGCCGTGAGCTTGGCCACGTCATGACCCAGCACCGACAGCTTTCCTGCGGTTGGTTGGTACAGGCCCAGCAACAGGTTGACCAACGTGGACTTGCCGCCGCCTGACTCGCCGACGAGCGCAACCTTGTGGCCTTCCTCGGCGCTGAAGGTGATGCCATCGACAACCGGCTTATCCGACTCGTAGGCGAAGGAGACATCTTTGAACGCAAAGACCGGGCCTTCCGTCGGCGCCAGCGGCTCGGCCGAGGAGAGGTCGAGCTCGGGGACGTCGGAGGCGGAGGCAGCGCTCACTAGCTGCGGGTTGACTGTAGGTTCCGGGGTTTCCTCCATCACCTTGAAGTAATCCTTGGAACCGGCCACGGCGCGCTGGCTGATATCCACGATCCAGCTCATCATGAACACCGGCTGCTTGGCCATGTTGACCAGCTGCAGGAGCATGACCATGTCACCGATGGAGAAGTGGCCTTCCAACGTGCGCCAGAAAATCAGTCCGTAAATTCCGAAGAAGATCAGCGCCATGGCCACGCCGCGCGCGGTAACCATGGAATGCCACCAGCGCGACTGCGGTTTCGTAGTATCCACCACGGTGCGGTAGCGCTCGCCAAAGGAGGCCAGCTCGCGGGCTTCGGCCACGAAGGATTTGGTCACCTTCACCTGGCCGATGACCTCGGCAAAACGGCCGTTGGCCACGTCGATGTTCTCATTCTTGATGGCCTCAAACTTCTGCCAGCGCGTCGACGTCTTCGCAGTGAGCCACATGTAGATGGGAAAGAGCGCAGCCAAGAGAATCGCCAGCGGCCAGTAATACACCGCAGTGATCACCAGGACTGCGGCGGCCTGGATGAGCATGACGAAGAAGTTATTGGAGAAGGACTGCAAGAACTGCGTCACGTTCGCAATCGAGCGGTCAAGGCGCGCAATGATGGTGCCGGTGACCTGGTTGTCGTAATAGCCCTGCGGTACCGACAGCAGCTTGGCAAAATAGCGCGTGGAGAGAATCTGGCGCAGGCGCGAGACCATGACGTCACCGATATAGCCGCCGATATTCTTCACCACGTTGCCCAGCGCATCAGCCAAGAAGAGAGCGAAGACCCACCACAGGATGGTGCGCAGCGCGCCGCCTTCCACGACGGTATCGGTAGCCTCGCGGAAAATGAACGGGGCGAGTAGCGAGAGAATCGCGGTCACCGATGCGGTTAGAAGGACGCCGAGATAAAACGGCCACAGGGCAGAAGCACTGCGGACGATGCGGAGAATAGAATTCATCGTCGGCCGATGTTACGCCCTTAATAGGAATATCCAACCCGTGGACTAAGGTAGGGGAGAAACCGTAGACGTGATGGAAAAGGATTCGCGGTGAAGAAGTACCTCCCCCTAGCGTGTGCCCCGCTGTGCCTGGCTGCCCTCTCTGCCTGCAGCATCCTGCAGCCACCAGACGTGGGTCCCCAGGACAACATCGTGGTCTCCAGCTCGGAGCCACCAACGTTCGAGGCTAAAGACGTGGAGGTCCGCGAGGTGACCGAAAACCTGGCGGAGCCGGTCAAAGACGAGGGCCTTAATGTCGAATATGAGCTGCAGGGCTTGTACTCCGGCGGTGGTGGCACGGTGCTCACCGTGAAGATTCACAACCTCGGCGAGCTGCCGTTGCCTGCCGACGCCCTCCCGGAACCCACCCTCGAGCGCGCCGATGGCAACGGTGGCTGGGCAACGGTGGACCCGGTGCCTTATGACCCCGAGGTCAACGTTTCCTTGCCCGCACCGGGCTTGGATCAACCGTTGGGCGCAGGAGCCTCGACCAACCTTCAGTATGTCTATAACGTTTCCGCCGGAAACCTGTGGAACGCGCGCTTTACCATTGGCAATGTGCGTTTTGTAGGAGACCTCAATCTATGACGGAACTCGTCGTTTTGGCCTCGCCTGACGGCGCTCCCATCGGCACGGCAGACAAGGCCGTGGTGCACACCGCGGATACACCGCTGCACTTCGCCTTCTCCGCGTGGGTGGTGCGTGATGGCAACATTCTGCTCAGCCGCCGCGCCTTGTCGAAGAAGACGTGGCCCGGTGTGTGGACAAACTCCTTCTGTGGCCATCCAGGTCCGGGGGAGCCGACTGTCGACGCCGTCGTGCGCCGCGCCCAGTTCGAACTTGGCCTCAGCGGCACACCACAGTTGGTGCTTCCGGATTTTGCCTACCGCGCCGAAGACTCCTCCGGCGTGGTGGAAAACGAAATCTGCCCGGTCTACCTGTTTGAGACCAGGGATGACCCGAAGCCGAACCCAGAGGAGGTCGACTCCTTCGCGTGGGCGCCGGTGCGCGATGTGCTTGCTGCTGTCGATGCCACGCCTTTTGCCTTTAGCCCATGGATGGTGGAGGAGCTGACCCACGAGCCGCTGCGCGCGGCCCTGTTGGGCTAGCCATTCTGAATGCGGGGTGGTAGGCCTCGAAGCCTGACTTAGGTCTTGGGTGGGTGAGCAACGTGACTCTTGACACTGCTACCTGGTGGTTTCGGCGGTGGGGTGGGATTGTTCCGCACTAAATTGGCCTAAGTCCGGCCTTTTAGTTTAACGCCCCCGGATCAGAGCAGGCTGCCATCCTGGGCGAAGGCCGCGGAAATATAATCCAGGCTGGAGTGCGCCACGCGGTGCGAGCCGTCATCGAGGTTGTATTCCCAGATGGCATGTTCCGGGCGGTATTCCTCGAAGCCGGGCTCGCCAGTGCGCACAAACTCCTGCAGCCAGGCGGCCAGCTCCGTGCGGCCAAAGAGTGGGCGGAGTTCCTCGCAATGCAGCGCGGGTCCCGAAGACCGGGTAAATTCCACCATCCACGTCTGTCCCGGAGCCTTCTCTGCCACTTCTGCCGTCCAGCGGCGGATGATGGCATCACCGACCATGCGCCCGGTGGGCCGATCCCTATCCAAGAACTGCGCCACCTGATACCAGGGCTTGAACCCATTGCGCGGGAAACCGAGGCGCGGGGCGAGGTAGCGCAAGGCAATCCCGCGGAAGGGAGAGCGGTCGATCTTCTGAGTGGCCGGGATGTTGTAGAACTCGTCGCGGGTGCTGCCGAGGATGAGGGGGACGTCGGCAAGCTGTGCACACTCCAGCGGCGTGGGGCCCAGAGCCATATCAAGGTTGTATTTGGTGCGGAACTTCTTATATCCGGCGTTGAGCTCCTCCTCGCTCATCGAGGCCAGCGACGAGCGCGTAATCGGCTTCTTCATCACCTGGCGCAGCGTGGCCTTGCGCTCCTCAAAACTCTCGCGCGGGAAACCAGGGGAGAGCGCAATGACGCGGCGAAACGCGCCACGGTAGTGATCGCGGCGAGCCAGCCACAGCACCGCATTGGCACCAGCAGACTGGCCCAGGAGAGTGACGTTGGTGGGATCCCCACCGAAGGATTCGATATTGCGCTGAATCCACTCCAGCCCCAGCTGCAGGTCCTCAATGGCGCGGTAGCGGTGAGGCTCATCGTCGCGGAAGCGCGCCAAGCCCGGAAGACCAACGCGGTAGCCCAGCTGCACATGCACGATTCCGGCCTCTGCCGTGGGGGTTCCCTCCGCGCGGCGGTCCTCGTGGGAACCGTGCTCGTAGCGCCCGCCATGGACGTAGACCAAGACGGGGGCGAGCGAGGAGGTGGTCAGGTTAGCGTCGACAAGCGGCGCGGAAGGCGCGGTAATGGTGAGCGCAACTTTCTCTGGGTGCGGCGTACGCGCATCCTGGTCACGTGGAGATGCAGGTTCGGGATTCTCGAAATCCCCGGAGATATGGGAATACTCGATGGAGTGGAAGTGGGCCACATCCTCCGTGAGGTAGCCGGTGATGGTGCCTGCGGGGCAGGTAACGTCGAAAGGTGCGCTGCTCATGCCCAACAGGCTACCCTGAGGGCATGGAATGGCTCGTGCAAGCTCCCGTGTGGGCGCAAATGGCGGTGCTTGCCGTCACCGCAGTGCCGGCCGCCACCGTGATGGGGTGGGGATTGATGTGGGCCATCGACCGCGTGTACACGCTCGTAGAGGGTCGGACTAGGATAAGTGACCATGACTCCCGATGATCACCGTGAAGGCCTCTGGGACCCCGAGCGCCCCGAGCAGCCTCAGCGCAAGCGGGCCCTGCCAAAATCTCGCGTGAGCCTGACCCTGTGGCTCATGATTGCGCTCGTCGTTGTCGTGGCAGTGGTGGGGCTGCTCGTCTAGGCAGGCGTTGAACCGCCTAGCGTGGCCGCTTGGATACCTGGGCGAGGCGCTGGTAGAGCTCCTGCTTCGGGAGATCTTCTAGTAGAACCGGCTCACCGGCGGTATTGCACAGCGGGATGCACCAGTTGGGGTACTGGTCCTTCGTCGTGCCGGGCTGGTTTTGTGCGCGCACGTCACCGACCATGTCCACAACGTTGGTCACCGTAAGCGCCGACGGCGTGCCAGCCACATACTCGTGGAGAGCGACGAGGACGTCTTCTTCGTTCTCACGATTGGTCAGCATGCCGTAGGCCTGCAGGTTGTCCTTGACCTGGTCCTGCCACTCGCGGTCCTGCTCTTCTTCCTCCGCGACGGACGTGGTCAGCAGACCCAGTCGGGCGCGCAGAGCGATGTGGTCACCGCGCAGGAAGGCCAAGGTGGGCGGCAGATCGTGCGTGCCTACCGAGGACATCGCCATGCGGCGGTACTGGTCCTGCGGACGTGGCGTGGGGCCCTCTTCGGCATGTTCGAACCAGATGATCGTGGTGCCCAAGACACCCATGTCCCGCAGGGCGGTCTGAACCCACGGCTCCAAGGTGCCCAGGTCCTCGCCTACGAGGACGGCGCCGGCACGCTCGGCCTCCAGCGCCAAAATGCCAAGCATGGCCTCCCAGTCATAGGTCACGTAGGTGCCGTGGAGCGGGGAGGAGTGGCGCGGAATCCAGTACAGGCGGAACAAACCCAGAACGTGGTCGACGCGCAGGCCGCCAGCGTTGCCCAACATGGTGCGCAACAAATCACGCCACGGCTGGTAGCCGGATTCCGCCAGACGTACCGGGTGCCACGGCGGCTGGGACCAGTCCTGGCCCTGCTGGTTGTAATCATCCGGTGGTGCGCCTACCGAGCACTGCGGGGCGAGGTATTCCGACAGGTTCACGGCATCGGCACCATTCGGGTGAATACCGACTGCCATATCGGTCACGAGTCCAATGGACATGCCAGCATCCAGTGCTCGGCGCTGGGCAGCATCCAGCTGCTCATCGCAGAGGAACTGCAGCCAAGCGTAGAATTCGGCCAAATCGGTGACATCGAGGTCCAGTGCATGGCGGCGACCGCTGTGGCGCGCCAGCTCGGTTTCTGCGCACCACAGGGCGAAGTTGCGCAGCCCCCGACCTTCGCGGCGCTGGTATTCGCTAAAGGCCATACGGCGCTCCGGGGCCATTTCGTGGCTGAAGAGCTCCCGGAGAACCTGCAGCTTGGCCTCGAAGATGGAATCGCGGTCAATCTCTTCGGCAGAGTGGTTGCGCTCGCGGAACTCAGCAGCCAGCTCGGCCACATCTTCCTGGAGCTCGGGGCTCAGCAGCTGTAGCTCCGGGATATCTTCGATGCGCAGGTAAATCGGGTTAATGAAGCGGCGGGTGGTGGGGAGGTAGGGGGAATCCTCCACCGGCGGGATGGGCTCGCCCGCATGAAGCGGATTAATGAGGAGGAAGTCATAGTCTTCCGCCAACGTTTCCGCGAGCTCGGCCAAGTCGCCGAAATCGCCCATGCCCCAGGACTTCTTCGAGCGCACCGAGTACAGCTGCGCCATGGCACCCGCGGCGGGGCGCTCAAGATAACGGTCGGCCGTGCTCAGGTGATTCGGCACGACGATGAGCGGACACTCATACTCACCGATGCCCGGCGAGGAGAGCCGCAGAGTGTGAAAGCCCAGCGGCAGATCGCCGGGGACGTGGAAGCTGGCCTCGCCCCACATGGTCCCCGCGACGTCGGCAGCCGGGGCGTCGTTGGGGTCCTGGTAGGTCGGGCGAGTCCCGCCATGCTCCAGCTCGATGGTGACCGTGACGGGATCACCATCATGGACGTGAACGTCAAAGGACTTTTCTGCTCCTTCACGAGCCACCACGCACGGCGGCAGGGGACGAGAGGCGCGAGCCAGGTAATCCTCAAACAGGGCCTGGGTCAGCTCTTCGTCATCAGGCCGATCGGAGATGGAGACGCCGAGTGCACGCAGCGTATAGGTAATCGTTTCTTCGCTGACGTAGACGGGCTGTCCGTTCTGGGCGGTGTACTCGCAGGCCACTCCGTGGCGCTGGGCGAGCTCTTGAAGCAGATCACGGGTAGTCACAGGTCTCAATTGTGCCACGCCCTCCGTGCGCATGCGATGAAACCGGTTGGTAGAGTGGGCTGGAATTACTTTTTGTGGGAAAGGACACACCTGTGACTTTAAATGAGGCACATACCAAAGCTCAGTTCCAGATTGATGAAGGGGAGACCTGCCTTACGGCCATGATGGCCACGGCAAAGGCCCGCCCACACGGCGTTATGTTTACCCGACCTGCGAACTACGAGTGGGTCAACGTCACCGCGAAGGAATTTGTTGAAGAGGTGTATGCGGTGGCCAAGGGCCTTATGGCCCTCGGCGTCGAGCAGGGTGACCGCGTGGCGCTCATTTCGACGACGCGCTACGAGTGGTCACTGTTGGATTACGCTATCTGGGCCGCCGGCGCTATTTCGGTGCCGGTGTACCCGTCCTCCTCATTGTCACAGGTGCAGTGGATCATCGAGGACTCCGGCGCAATCCTCGCCATTACGGAAACGCGTGAGCATTCCGAGCTGGTCAAGCATCTAAAGCTGCAGGAGGACGGCACACCACAGCTGCACGGCTCGCCCTCCCAGCTGCGACGCATCCTAGAGATTAACTCTTCTGCTATCGATACGTTGAAGTTTGAGGGCCGCGAGATTTCCGACGCCGCCGTGAACGAACGTATCGAAGCCACCAACACCGACGACGTGGCCTCGCTGGTATACACCTCAGGTACTACCGGCCGACCGAAGGGCTGCATGCTGACGCACCGCAACTGGCTGGCAGAAGCCCGCGGCCTGCTCACCAACCCGATTGGCGCCATTGCCGTTCCCGGCGCCCACGTGCTGACCTTCCTGCCGCTGGCGCACGTCTTCAGCCGCGCGGTGTCCCTCGCGGTCACCATCGGTGGTGCCTCCCAGAACCACTGGTCGGACTTTGGCACCATCACCATCGAGTTCGCGCGTTCGCGCCCCAACTTGATTTTGGGTGTGCCTCGCGTGTTTGAGAAGGTGCGCAATGGCGCATCGGCCAAGGCACACGGCTCGTCCGCCTTGAAGGGCGCCATCTTTGACCGCGCAGAGAAGATCGCCATCGAATACTCCAAAGCACTGGATACTCCGGAAGGCCCCAACCGAGTGCTCAAAGCCAAGCACAAGGCCTTTGACAAGCTGGTCTACGCCGCCATCCGTGAAGCCATGGGTGGCGAAGTGAAGTACTGCATCTCTGGTGGTTCGGCTATTTCGCAGGAGCTGCTGCACTGGTACCGCGGCATCGGCGTGACCATCTACGAGGGTTATGGTTTGACGGAAACCGCCGCTGCAGCCGCGGTGGACTTTGTGGACCAGTCCATCGGCACTGTCGGCCCGCCGCTGGGTGGAACGACGCTGCGTATTAATGAAGACGGCGAAATTCTCATCAAGGGCGACATCGTCTTTAAAGGCTACTGGCAGAACCCGGAGGCTACGGAAGGCGCGCTTAACGACGGCTGGTACAACACCGGTGACCTCGGCGAAATCGATGAGGATGGCAAGCTCGTCATCACCGGACGCAAGAAGGACCTCATTGTGACTGCCGGCGGCAAGAATGTGTCGCCCGGCCCGATGGAGGACATCCTGCGCTCCCACCCGCTCATCTCCCAGGCCATGGTGGTCGGTGACGGCAAGCCTTTCGTCGGCGTGCTGCTTACCTTGGATGAGGATGCTCTCAAGCGTTGGAAGGCTGAGCGCAACATCTCCGCTGCCAAGGGTATGCGTGAGGTGGCCGCCGATCCGGGGCTACGCGCCGACATCCAGGACGCCATCAACCAGGTCAACGCCACGGTGTCTCATGCTGAGGGCATTAAGAAGTTCGTCATTCTGGATCAGGACCTCACCGAGGAGAGCAATGAGCTCACCCCGACCATGAAGGTAAAGCGCTACGTTGTGGCACAGCGCTACGCCGCCGACATCGAGCGCCTCTACGCCGGCAAGAAGTAACTCCGGCCCGAGGTAGAGCCGACAGGGGACGGGCCGGCGGCATTCGGCCGCTGGACGGAGTCTGTGAATTCCTTCGGAGTGTCGCGCAGCCCGACGCGAGAATCTCTAATAGAGTCAGCGGGGTCAGAAAAACTCTAAACCTCAGCTAGAGGTTCTCGCGGAAAGGGCAGCCTATGCACAAGATCGCAGCCGAGCTGCGCCACCGTGAGCTGACCCAAGAAATCTACAACATCGGCGATGAAGTCGTCGATTATATCGAGCACCTCATCGAGGCCATCGAGGATTGGGATGATGAACTTTCCCTCGACTGCCTAGCTGAATTGGGGGACATCGTCGAAGATGCCCGCGTGGATTCCGGGCGCTGCGTCGGCGAGCTTATTGGCCTGCGCCACGCGCTCGTGTCTGGTCTGAAGTCCGGCACCATTTCGGCTGCCCCGTCCGGCGACTATGACGTCGAGGAGCCGAAGCAGTTAACTGCCCGCGCGCTCGCCGAAGGCCTACCGATTTCGGGCCCGCCCGTCGTGGTCTCGGAGCTGGCAGAAACCTTGCGCGGCCGTACCGCTGCGGTCGCTGCCTACCTGCGCGAGCTGGTTGAGTACGTGCTGGCGCAAACCGACGCGGTGGCCCGCAACCTCGACGTGGTTTCCCTGCCGAACCTCTACAAACGCGCGGGCGAATCCTCCCTTATTGCCGTGCAGGCTTGGCGCCATACCGTCGTCGAAGCGCACCCGGCTTTCGTGCGTACCATGCGCGGCCATAATCCGCCGCCTTTCTTGGAGGAGCGCGCGCGTATCGACGCCGTCGTAGCCCGCGTTCGCGCCAAGCGCCAGAAGCAGGCTGCCACGACCGCATAGCAGTCGCATCACAGACTTCCTTGTTGCCAACACACAAGGACAAAAGGAAAAGCGCCGCCGAGATTCCCTCTCTCGGCGGCGCTTTTCGTCGTTGTGTGTGCCAAGCCTAGCTTCGTGTGCCACGCTTAGCGCGTACGCGCTAAGCTCCCGGGTTCTTCGACGTCGGCACAGCCTGGTCCAGCTGCTCCGTAATCTGTGGCCACAGCTGGCCCATGATGTCATCCCAGGTGAGGATCCACACGGTCTTGTCCTTGGTGGGCTTGCCCACCATGACGAGCTGCTCGTTGCGGGCACGCATCTGGTCCAGGGTCTTTTGCACGGTGGAGGAGGAACCCACCGCTAGCGCGGGGCGGGAGAAGTCCAGCACCGGGGTTTCTGGGTCCGCGAGCAAGGTATCGCGCACGTGGACGATGCGCGGGATGCGCGAGGCACGTGGGTAGACCAGCACGCGCATGATGGACTTGCGCACTACGAGGTCGTGGAGCTCGGCCACGGTGGCATCGGAGGATAGCGGCAGGATTTCCGAGCCGTGCTCGCGGGCCAACTGGGCCGCGGTGGCGGCTTCCAGCTCGATGACGCCGGTGATTTGGTTGGCGGAGTCGTCGTCAAGCGTGCCCGTCAGGCGCGAGTGCTCGACCAGATGGCGCAGGGTTTCTGCGTCGTAGCCGGCTGCACCGGCGCGGTCCACCGGTTCTTCACCAGTCATGCGGACCAGCTTGTTCGCCATCTTGTTGATCCAGATCAGCAGCGGGCGGAAGAGCCAAATGAAGCCGCGGGCAGGGACCGCGATGAGCTGCAGGGCCGTCTCCGGGTGGGCAATGGCCCAGGACTTCGGCGCCATCTCACCGATGACCAAGTGCAGGAAGGTCACGATGAACAGCGCAAGGAGGAAGGAGACGACGTCCGCAACTCCCAACGGCAGGCCCAGCGCTTCGAGCGGGCTCATGAGCAGGTGATGGACCCAGGGCTTGGTCACGGCACCAAGGACAAACGTCGCGGCGGTAATGCCCAGCTGGGCGCCGGCCAACATGATGGTCAGCTCGTTGAGCGAGCGCAGGCCCGCGCGCGAGGCCGCCGAGGACTCCGCAGTTTCCTCCAAACGGTTGCGGCGTGCACCCATGAGGGAAAATTCGATGATCACGAAGAATCCAGAGGCCGCGATGATGAGCAGGGTGACGATGAGATTAAACCACCAGGTATCAGTCATTAGTCATCCTCTCCTTCCGGAAATTCCTCGACCAATTCAAGGGCTAGGACGGAGGGCACGTGGCGGTCGATTTCCTCGACGCGCACGTTGAGTGTGCGCGTGGGAGCCTCGTCGCCGTCGACCCAGTCTTCAGGCTCAGCCTCCAGCTCGATGGAGAGTTCTTCGCCTTCTTCCGGCAGCATGCCGGAATGCGCGATGAGCAGGCCCGCGACGGTTTCGAAATCGCCCTCGGGCAGGTCGTGGCCGATGGCGCGCTCGACTTCGTCGATAGGCGTATCACCGTCGACGATCCAGTGCGTCTCGTCCTGCTCGGTGATTTCTTCGGTCTCTTCGAGGTCGTGCTCGTCAGTGACATCGCCAAGGATTTCCTCGGCTAGGTCCTCCATGGTCACAATCCCGACGAAGCCACCGTATTCGTCGATGACGCAGGCGAGTTTCTCGTCGGCGTCGCGAAGCTCTGTGACGACGTCGGGAAGCGGCATGAGCTCCGGCACCACCACGGGTTCCTTCATGATTTCTCGAGCCGGGGTGGCCGGAGACAGCTCAGTGCCCAGCACATCGTAGAGGTGCACCACACCGATGGGATTGTGCTCATCATCGATGATGGGGTAGCGCGTGTGGTTTTCCGACATCATCTCGCGGACCTCACCGATGGTGGTGTCCGGCTCGATGACATCCACGCGTGAGCGCGGAATCATGGCGTGCCCGACGTCATGCTCGGGAAAGTCGAGGAGGCGGTCGAGGACCAGGTAGGTGTCCTCATCCAAGTCACCCGCCTCGTGGGAAGCATCCACGATGGACTCCAAGTCATCGGTCGTGGCAGAAGAATCGACATCCTCCACCGGCTCGATGCCGAAAACCTTGAGCAGGGCGTTGGAGGAGTACTCGAAGAAGTGGACCAGCCAGCCGAAAATCCGCAAGTACCACATGGTGGACGCGGACAGCCACAGGGCTGACTTCATGGGTGCGGCGATGGTGTAGTTCTTGGGGAAGAGCTCGGCGAAGAGCATGGTGAGAACCGTCGATACCGCCAGTGCGGTCACCGTACCCACGGCGACGGACACACCGACCGGCACGCCCACGCCGCCGAGCAGCTGGCCCAGGCCTTCGCCCACGAGGGGCTCGGCCACATAACCAATGAGCAGGCCCGTAATCGTGATGCCCAGCTGCGCGCCGGAGAGCATCAAGGAAGTCTTCTGCGTAATTTTGAGTGCGCGCTCAGCCGATTTATCCCCGGTTGCAGCGCGCTGGCGCAGCTGCGTGCGGTCCACAGACATGAAGGCGAATTCCTGCGCCACGAAGTACGCGTTGGCCACGATAATGAGAGCGATGACGGCGAAACCCGCCACAATCATCAAGATGGCAGATAACACGGCTTACCCCACCGCCTTGGGTTGGCAGCGGGGACATCGACTCGGAGGTTCCACGAAAAGGGGGCCTTTCTTCAAATATCGGGGAATCAAACCTGCACTATAGACTACCGCTTCAACGGTTCAGTCGGTTATTTTGTTCCCCATGGATCCCTTTGGTCTTTACATTCACGTGCCCTTCTGTGCCTCGCGCTGTGGCTACTGCGATTTCAACACCTATACCCCGGGTGAGCTGGGAGGGGATCTGACCAGCGATTATCTCTCAGCCTTGGAAAAAGAGCTAGAGATGGCAGCGGCCCAGGTCGGCCGCGTAGCGGAGACCGTTTTCATCGGTGGCGGCACGCCGAGCCTGCTGGGCGCCGAGGGCCTGGGCCGCGTGTTGAATCGGGTGCGCGATACCTTTGGCCTTGCCCCAGGCGCGGAAGTCACCACGGAATCCAACCCGGAGTCCACGTCGCCGGAGTACTTTGCCGGGCTTCTCGACGCCGGCTTTACCCGCCTCTCCCTCGGCATGCAGTCCGCCTCCCCGAGCGTGCTCGCGGTACTGGAGCGAGCCCACACGCCGGGCCGCGCCTTCGATGCCGCCCGCGAAGCCATTGCTGCAGGCTTCGCGCACGTCAACCTGGACATGATTTATGGCACGCCGACAGAAGAGGACAGCGACGTTGCCCTGACGCTGAAGCGTGCCCTGGACACTGGAGTGGACCACATCAGTGCGTATTCGCTCATTGTGGAAGACGGCACGCGTATGGCGCGCAAGGTGTCTAAGGGACTGCTGCCCGCACCGGATGAGGATGTTCTGGCTCGGCGCTACGAGATGATCTCTTCCACCCTCGAGGCCGCTGGTTTCGAGTGGTACGAGGTCTCCAACTGGGCCAAGCCGGGCGGGGAGTGCCAACACAACCGCATTTACTGGGTCGACGGCAATTGGTGGGGCGCGGGCCCGGGTGCGCATTCGCACTTAGGCGACGAGCGCTTCTTCAACGTGAAGAATCCGCGGACCTACATCAAGGCGGTAGGCGAGGGGCAGTTACCCATCAAGGAGCGTGAGCAGCTCACCGAGGCTGACCGCCACACCGAGCGCATCATGCTGGGGCTGCGCTTGCGCGAAGGTATCCCGGCCGCGTGGCTTGCACCGGCCGCCGAGCCGGTCGCCGCGCGGTTCATCGAGCGCGGCCTGCTCGAGCGTGCCGGTGACCGCCTCCGCGTGACCAAGGAGGGCCGCCTGCTCGCGGACGGCATTATTACCGACCTCCTCGTCGCCGAAGACATCGCCCGCTAGGGGCTTGTCCCGCCTGCGGGCCGACCTCCGAGTCCGCATCAGCTGGCTGATTAGCGGCCGGCCTCGATGCTCGTAGATGGTTCCAGTGGTAAGGCTCCAGTCATAAGGTTTGTTTGGGGGCAAGTAAACCTTCTTTGGGCTGCTACAAGGTTTGTTTGGGGGCAAGTAAACCGTATGACCTGAACCATCTGAGTAGAACCATTTGTGTGGTGCAACCGCGAAGCTGCGAAGAAGTGGCTAGGCCTTGGCTTTCCGATGCCGAGGAGGCATAGCGACTTAGAATAATCCCCGCCGGGAATTTGTTAGTTTTTCTCGTGTCGCCGGGAAGTTTGAGAGCGGTGTTAGTCGGTGTTAGTTTCTCTCTCCACGTCGTGAAACCTGTTAGTCGCTCTCGATACGGTTAGTCTTTGCTAATTGGCCCCTCTAGTTTGGTTCCTTTACGGCGAAAAGGGACCATCTATCATAGGAAATGCGCCCGCAGATGGTCTCTTTGCTCTCAAAAGAGACCAGACTAAAGGGACCATCAGTATTCGAGCTATCTGGAAGTGCATGATGAACCCTTCTAGAAGCACATTATGGAACCACCTGGAAGTGGTGACGGGCTGCCAATGCAGCGAGGCAGATTGTCACCAGATCCCACCATCGCCCGCCAGAACGGATAGCCTTAGAGACATGTCTAGCTCCACCGATGCCCGCCGCCAAGAGGTCCTGCGCGCCATCGTCGCGGACTACATCGCCTCGCAATCGCCCGTCGGCTCTAAGGCCCTGCTCGAGCGCTACCAGCTGGGCGTGTCCTCGGCGACTATCCGCAATGACATGGCCGTGCTCGAGGCCGAGGGGCTCATCGCCCAGGAACACGCCAGCTCCGGGCGCGTGCCCACGCAGAAGGGCTACCGCCAGTTCGTCGATACGCTGCACGACGTCAAGCCGCTTTCCAAGGCCGAGCGACGTGCCATGCTCACCTTCCTCGAAGGCGGCGTGGATTTGGAGGACGTGTTGCGCCGCTCTGTCCAGCTGTTGGCGCAGGTCACCAAACAGGCAGCCGTGGTGCAGCTACCGAACCTCAAGGTTTCGCGCGTCAAACACTGCGAGGTTGTGGCACTCTCACCAGTGCGACTGCTGTTGGTGCTTATTACGGATAATGGGCGCGTCGATCAGCGCAATGTCGAGCTCGATGACGTGATCGACCCCGAGCAGACCCACCGCCTGCGCGATATTCTCAACACCGCCCTGGAGGGCAAGACGCTCACCGATGCTTCGGTGGAGCTGGCCGCGCTTGTCGACGACTCCCCAGCCGACATCCGCCCCCACCTCCTTAAGGCCGCGACGACGTTGATTGAGACCCTCGTCGAGCAGCCCTCCGACCGCCTCATTTTGGCCGGCACGTCGAACCTCACGCGCGTCGCGCTTCCGGATGGCCTGCCCTCCATCATCGAGGCCCTCGAAGAGCAGGTCGTCGTGCTGAAACTGCTAGCGCGCGTGCCAGACCTAGGCAATGTTTCAGTCTCCATCGGTGAGGAAAACGAAGCCGATGAGCTGCGCCAAACCTCCGTAGTGGCCACGCGTTATGGCTTCGGTACTGGCTCGGAGGCTGCAGCACTTGGCGGGCTCGGTGTGGTGGGGCCGACGTATATGGATTATTCGGGAACAATCTCCAAGGTCTCTGCCGTTGCACGCTATGTGAGTGAAATTTTGGCGGGCGAGTAAGCTGGCCCGTCGGATTAGATTTAGCATCAACGAGATATAGAAGGATGACAGTACGTGGCTCGTGACTACTACGGCATTCTTGGTGTAGAAAAGTCGGCGTCTGACGCCGAGATTAAAAAGGCCTATCGCAAGCTGGCGCGCAAGTACCACCCGGACGTTAACCCGGGCGATGATGAGGCTGCGGAGAAGTTCCGCGAGGCTTCCCTTGCCCAGGAGGTTCTTCTGGATCCACAAAAGCGCCAGGTAGTCGACATGGGCGGAGATCCCATGGAGGACCGCGCCGCACAGGGCGGCGGTGGTTTCGGCGGCTTTGGCGGCGGCGGTTTGGGCGACCTCTTTGCCGAGTTCTTTGGCGGCGGGGCCGCCTCCCGCGGCCCGCGTTCCCGCGTCCAGCCGGGTGATGATGCCCTGCTGCGCACCACTATTACCCTCGAAGAGGCCTACAGTGGCGTCAAGCAGCAGGTCAAGGTCGATACCGCCGTGCTCTGTGACCGCTGCGAGGGAACCGGTTCCGAGTCCAAGGCGAAGCCGGTTACCTGTGATCACTGTGGCGGCATGGGCCAGGTCCAGGAGGTCCAGCGCAGCATGCTGGGCAACATGATGACTACCCGCGAGTGCCCGAAGTGCTACGGCTTTGGTGAGGTCGTCACCGATCCCTGCGGCCACTGTGGCGGCGATGGCCGCGTGCGCAAGCGCCGCGATATCACCGTGACCATCCCGGCGGGTATCGGCGATGGCATGCGCATCCGCATGGCCTCTCAGGGCGAGGTCGGCCACGGCGGCGGCCCCGCCGGCGATCTCTACGTCGAGGTCCACACCGAACCGCATCCAGTCTTTGAACGCAATGCCGATGACCTGCACTTGACCGTTCGCGTTCCTATGGTGGATGCCGCCCTCGGCGCGTCCTGCACCGTCGAGCAGCTCGATGGCGAAGAGCTCACCCTCGACATCGCGCCGGGTACCCAGCCGGGCGAGTCCATCACCCTCCAAGGCAAGGGCATGCCGCGCCTGCGTACCGATGGTTTTGGCAATCTCCACGCCCACGTGGACGTCGTTATCCCGACTGACCTGGATAAGAAGACCCGCGAGGCCCTCGAGAAGGTCCGCGCCGCTGGCCACAGCGGCACCGAGGTCCACCACGCCGGGGACAACCAGGGCGAGTCCCTCTTTAGCCGCTTCCGCGATAAGTTCCGCCGCTAATGTCTTTGCCTGTCTTCCTGCATCCGGATCTTTCCCTCGCGGAGGTCGGCCAGCCCGTGGGCCTCGACGGCGCGGAAGGCCGCCATGCGGTCACCGTCAAGCGCATGGGACCAGGAGAGCACCTGGTCCTGATCGATGGGTCCGGGCTCCGCATCACCGCCACCATCACCGACGTGCAGGGCAAGGACACCCTCGCCGCGCGTGTCGACGACATCGCCACCTCCTCCGAACCGTCCCCACGCGTCATCGTGGTCCAGGCCATTCCCAAGTCGGAGCGCGCCGAACTCGCCGTCGACCTGGCCACACAGGCCGGCGCGGATGAGATCATCGCGTGGCAGGCCGATCGCTGCGTGTCCAAGTGGGATGCGAAGAAGGCACCGAAGGCTCTGAGCAAGTGGGAATCGGCGGCCGTGGCGGCGGCGAAGCAATCGCGCCGTACCCGAATCCCGGCCGTGCGCGGGCCCGTGACCACCCGTCAGCTGTGCGAGGAGATTTCCGGTACGGGTGCACTGGTGCTTCACGAGGACGCCACTTTGCGCCTCAAAGACCTGGATGACCTCGATACCGCTGAGACGATCTACCTGCTCGTGGGGCCTGAGGGGGGAATCGGCGAGGAGGAACTCGCCCGGCTCACCGCGGCCGGTGCGACGGCGATCAAACTGGGGCCGGAGGTGTTGAGGACGGCGTCGGCAAGCATGGTGGCGCTGGCTAGCATCGGCACGCTGACCTCGCGCTGGTAGCCTTTTGGGCGTGCCTATTATCACCACCAAGTTTGATCTCGATTCCGCCTACCTGGCCACCGTGCTTGGCCCGGCGGACGATAATCTGCGCGTTCTGGGCAACCTCGTTGGCGTGGACCTTTTTGCCCGCGGCACCACTGTGACTGCCGCGGGTCCCGACTATGACGTGGCCCGCGCGCGCAAGGTTTTGGAGGAGCTCGAGGCGATTGCGCGCCGCGGCCACCCGGTCAGCACCGACACGGTCAAGCACACGCTCGACCTCGTCGCAGTCGATGCCCCCGAGTCCGTTTCTGAGGCCCTCGCGGCGGACATTGTCTCCCGCCGTGGCAAGTCGGTGCGGCCAAAGACGTTGGGGCAATCGCGCTACGTGCAGGCCATTGATGAGAACACCATCGTCTTTGGCATCGGCCCGGCTGGTACCGGTAAGACCTACTTGGCGGTGGCCAAGGCGGTGCAGGCCCTGCGTGCCAAGCAGGTCAGCCGTATTATTCTGACCCGTCCCGCGGTGGAGGCAGGGGAGAAGCTGGGCTTCTTGCCTGGCACTCTCAACGACAAGATTGACCCCTACCTGCGCCCGCTCTATGACGCCCTGCGGGACATGATTGACCCCGAGATGATTCCGAAGCTCATGGAAGCCGGCATCATCGAGGTCGCTCCCTTGGCCTATATGCGTGGCCGCACGCTGAATGACGCTTTCGTCATCCTCGACGAGGCCCAGAACACCACGCCTGCGCAGATGAAGATGTTCTTGACCCGTCTGGGCTTTGGTTCCACCATCGTGGTGACCGGCGATATCTCCCAGGTGGACCTGCCTGGCGGCCAGGTCTCCGGCCTGCGTCTGGTGCGTCGCATTTTAAAGGGCGTGCCGGATATTCACTTTGCGGAGCTGGGCTCTGCCGATGTGGTGCGCCATCAGCTGGTGGGCCGTATCGTGGACGCTTACGATAACTTTGCTGAGCACGAGGAGAAGAAATGAGCATCGAATTCATCAATGAATCCGGCTTTGATGGCGTGAACGAGGAGATGCTCATCGACGTCTGCTCCTATGCCCTCGGCCGCCTTGACGTGAACCCGGATGCTGAGTGCACCATTACGGCTGTGGACCTGCAGACCATCGCGGACCTGCACGTGCGCTGGATGGACCTCGAAGGCCCCACCGATGTCATGAGCTTCCCCATGGACGAGCTCACCCCGGGCGCAACCGGCGGGCGGCCTGACGCGCCTGAGCCAGGCCCCGCCATGTTGGGCGATATCGTGCTCTGCCCCGAGTTCGCCCAGCGCCAAGCCAACGCCGCCGGTCACTCCCTAGGCCACGAACTGGCTTTGCTTACCATTCATGGTTGCCTGCACCTGCTGGGCTATGACCACACCACTGCCGCGGAGGAAAAGGAAATGTTCGGCCTGCAGAACGAGCTGCTGGCTGACTGGTACGAGGACTTAGACTCCCGCGGTGTTTCCTACCAGCCCAAGCCCTCTGGGCCGAAGGCCTTCCCGGACGCGGCCGAGCGCGCCGAGCTGGACAAGGAAGTTCCCGGCGGCGGAATCTAAACCCGGCCCAACGTTGAGGTGCTTTCAGGGGCGTAGCACAATGGAGGGTTATGAACATCCTCTCCATCCAGTCCCATGTTGCCTACGGTCACGTTGGCAACTCCGCCGCCGTCTTCCCGCTTCAGCGTGCTGGCCACGAAGTGTGGCCTATTCACACGGTGAACTTCTCCAACCACACCGGCTACGGTGACTGGGGTGGACCGATGATTCCGGCCAGTGATGTCACCGCCATCGTGGACGGTATTGAGAAGCGCGGCGCCTTCCCGCGCATCGACGCAATCCTCTCCGGTTACCAGGGCGGACCGGACATCGCCGGTGCCATCGTGGAGACCGTCAACCGCATCAAGGCTGTGAACCCGAAGGCCCTCTATGCCTGCGACCCGGTCATGGGCAATGCCAAGTCCGGCTGCTTCGTCTCTGATGAAATCCCGCCGCTGCTGCGCGATAAGGTCGTACCGGTCGCTGACATCATCACCCCGAATCAGTTTGAGCTGGGCTACCTTACTGACTCTTCCGTGAACACCCTCGAGGAAACCCTCGCCGCGGTGAAGAAGGCCCAGGACATCGGCCCAAAGACCGTGCTGGTCACCTCGGTTCAGCGCCCTGAAACCGATGAGGACGAGATTGAGATGCTCGCCGTAGATGGTGAGCGCGTCTACCTCGGGGCCACCCCGAAGCTGCCTTTTAAGCGCAATGGATCGGGCGATGTCACCGCGGCGCTGTTCACCGGCCACTACGTGGAAACCCACGACGCGAAGGAAGCGCTCAAGCGCACCGCCTCCTCGGTCTACGATTTGCTGCACAACACCTACGAGGCCGACGCCCGAGAGCTGCAGCTCATTGAGTCCCAGGACGTCTTTGCCAACCCGCGCCTGCAGTTCCACGTCGAAGAACTCTAGCTTCCGGCCTCTATCTAGCTTCCACCCGGCCCATACCCGGCCTCTACCTAGCATCTTCCTCGCCTCTATCTGGCCTCTGCGGCTCCGCAGGCTTCACCAGCAGATGTACCGCGAGCAGAAGGCATCTGCCACAGGGCATCGTGCATGAGGCATTAGCCAAAAGGCGTTTTCACGGCTGAAAACGCCTTTTGCGTTGTCTAAAGGGCGTTTTCACCCCGGAAGATGCCTTTTAGCGGATGCCCTTTACGAAACACCCGCCACCGGCGACCAAACCACCCGCCACCTACGACCAAACCACTCACCACCTGCGACCGATTAACAGGTCCCTTTAGTCTGGTCCCTTTTCACTGACAAGGGACCATGTACAGAGCGAAGACCGGCTCCAGAAGGTCCCTTTGCACTGTAAAGAGACCAGAGTAGAGGGGCCAAACTAAAAGGACCTTCCGTCCTGCACGCAGCGGGAGCGGGAATTCAGAAATCGTGAGCTATGATGAAAAACAATATGAGCACCGATTTCGACGCCGCCTTCGCGGGCCTGCCTGAAGAAGGCGAGGCCACCGCCGCGGACTATTCGCAGTACACCAACACGCCAGAGGGCTTCCGCTCTGGCTTCGTGTCCTTCGTGGGCCGCCCCAACACCGGCAAGTCCACGCTCACCAACGCGCTGGTGGGCGAGAAGATCGCCATCACAGCCGACCAGCCCGAAACCACCCGCCACCCCATCCGCGGACTCGTGCACCGCGAAGATGCGCAGATTGTTGTCGTCGATACGCCTGGTCTGCACCGCCCGCGCACCTTGCTGGGTGAGCGCCTCAACGAGGTCGTCAAAGACACGTATGCCGACGTCGACGTCATCGGCTTGACCATTCCCGCGGATGAAAAGATTGGCCCCGGTGACCGCTGGATTCTGGAGAACGTGCGCAAAGTCGCGCCGAAGACCCCGATCATCGGCATCGTGACCAAGCTGGACAAAGCCTCCAAAGACCAAGTCGGCGCGCAGCTGCTCGCACTGCATGCGCTTCTCAGCGAGGACAACCCTGACGCCGTCGTCATCCCCGTCTCCGCTACCGAGCGCGTGCAGCTGGAGGAGCTCACGCAGGTCATCGTCGACCACCTGCCGGAAGGCCCGAAGTTTTACCCGGATGACCACGTCACCGACGAAGACCAGGCCGAGCGCATCGCTGAGCTCATCCGCGAGGCCGCCCTGGCTGGCCTGAAGCACGAGCTCCCGCACTCCGTGGCCGTGGAAGTCGATGAAATGCTACCTGACCAGGAGCGCCCCGACGTCCTCAACGTCCACGCCGTGCTCTACCTCGAACGCCCCGGCCAAAAGCGCATCATCGAAGGCAAAGACGGCCGCCGCTTCCGCCGTATTGTGGGCACCGCCCGCAAGGAAATCATCCAGCTCCTCGGCCAGAACGTCTACCTTGACCTGCGCATTAAGGTGCTGAAGAACTGGCAGTCGGACCCGAAGGCGCTGGGCCGCTTGGGCTTCTAGATGCGCGAGAATTTCCGCGACCGCGCCCTCGTCATCCGCACCTACGATTTCGGGGAGGCGGACCGCATCATCGTGCTGCTGACACGCAATCACGGTCTCGTGCGCGGCGTGGCGAAGGGGGTGCGCCGCGCGAAGTCGCGCTTCGGCTCGCGCCTGCAGCTCTTCGTCAACCTCGACGTGCAGCTTTACCCCGGCCGCAACCTCTACACCATCGCGCAGGCAGACACGGTGGACTATTTCGGAGCGCGCATCATCGAGGACTATGAGCGCTATACCGCCGCCTGCGCCGCCCTCGAGTCCGCTGAGCGCCTCGCCGCCGCCGACGCCCCTGGGGATCCCTACCTCTACGAGGCGTGTGTTGACGTCCTCAACCAACTCCAGCACGGAGATCCGCTCTTGCTTCTCGACGCCTTCCTCCTCAAATCCATGTCCCACGCCGGCTGGGCGCCCAGCCTGTTCGATTGCGCCCAGTGCCAAAGGCCCGGCCCCCACCACGCCTTCCACCCGGCCGTGGGCGGGGCTGCTTGCCACCAATGCCGCCCGCCGGGAGCCGCCGAGGTGGACCCGGAAACCCTGCACCACATGTGGCTCATCGCCCACGGTCACCCTAGCCAGCCCACCCACGCCCAGGCGCAGGAAGCCCACCGCCTGACCCGCGCCCACCTGCAATGGCATCTTGAGCGAAGCGTTGGCGCGTTGGGAATCATGGAACAGTAGACTGTAATGCGTGATTACGCCTGACCCGAACCGAGTGCTCCACCCGCCCGCTATCCCGCAGGAGTTCCTGCCGCGCCACATCGCGCTGGTCATGGACGGAAATGGCCGCTGGGCAGAGGAGCGCGGAATGAAGCGCACCGAGGGCCATCGTAGGGGAGAAGCAGTGCTTCTCGACGTCGTCGATGCCTGCCTCGCCCTCGGCATTCCCTACCTCTCGGCCTATGCTTTCTCCACGGAGAACTGGCGCCGCAGTGCCGAGGAGGTCCGCTTCCTCATGGGCTTTAACCGCGACGTGCTGCGCCGCCAGCGCCACTGGCTCAACGAGAGGGGAGTGCGCGTGGTGTGGGCAGGCCGCCGCCCGCGTCTGTGGCGCTCAGTTATCAAGGAGCTCGAGGCCGCCGAGGAGCTCACCAAGGACAACACCAAGATGACCCTGGTGATGTGCGTGAATTACGGAGGGCGCGCCGAGCTTGTCGACGGCATCCGTACCCTCGCCGAGCAGGTCTCCCGCGGCGAGCTCGACCCACGCTCCATCAACGAGAAGACGGTGAGCTCGGTGATGTATGACCCCGATATGCCGGACGTGGATTTGTTCCTGCGCCCTTCCGGCGAGAAGCGCACCTCCAATTTCCTGCTCTGGCAGTCGGCCTACGCAGAGATGATTTATCAAGACAAGCTCTTCCCAGACTTCACTCCGCAAGACCTGTTCGCTGCGGTGGAAGAGTACGCGCGGCGTGACCGTCGCTTCGGCGGTGTCAAATAGCCCGCCTAGACATCTGGGATAAAGATGTCCTCGATGCGGCAGGAAAAGTGGCGCGCAATCTGAAAGGCGAGGGGAAGCGAAGGATCGTAGCGCCCCTTTTCAATGCTGATGATGGTTTGGCGCGAGACTCCCAATTCGGTGGCGAGGCCTTGTTGCGAGAGCCCGCGTTGTTCGCGTATCTCTTTGAGGCGGTTATCCACGGCTTAGCTCGCCGCCTGCTTGTGAGCGAGATAGCTAATGCCAAAGGTACCAGTAACGAAGGCGCCCAGAATGATCGTGAGCAGGGGACCGGAGACGCTGAATTCCCAGATGGACGAGACGATGCCGAGTCCACCGATGGCAAAGAGCATGGCATGCAGGGTGTTTTCGGAAGCCTGTGAATACCAGTGAGACTCGATAGAATTCTCCGGGTCTGGGGTAGCACCCCGAATAGTGGAACGATCCACCATGAAAGCCCAGCTAGCTACAGTGGTTACGGGGAGAAGGCACAAAGCGTAGACCATAAAAGCTAGCCACGGTGCTTCCTGGTGCACGAAGGCCGCAATGGCAGCTCCGGCAACCGTGGCGAGAACGAGGCCCGCGGCCAGGGATAGGGCGATGAGTGTGGTTTGGGTACCGCCCCACTTGGGGCGGCCAAAGCGAGAAGTGGGCATAAAGTTCCTCCTATCAGTGACGGCTGTAAAGCGTGCTTTACGCACATCATATGTCAAGCACGCTTTACTGTAAAGGGTGCTTTACTTTATTTGATGGAGGAAATGGAGTTGCCGCAGGTAAAGGGCAAAGAAAAACCTCAGCTCCGCCACAACGATAGGGCGGGCTGAGGTGGAAGGTTCTCTGTTAAGAAGGTGTGCTTAGGATGCTGCGGAGCACTCGGCACACGTGCCGAAGATCTCGGCATCGTGCCCGGTGAGCTCAAAGCCGTGTTCCTTGGCTACCGAGGAGGCCCACTGCTCGATGGGGCCGCCGTCGATTTCTTCGGTGCGGCCACACCTGGTACACACCAAATGGTGGTGATGGGCATCGGTGTCGCAATGTCGGTACAGCGTCTCGCCGGAAGGCATATGGAGCGCATCAACCGCATCGATCTCAGAGAGTGATTGCAGCGTGCGGTAGACGGTGGTGAGGCCGACCTTCTGGTGGTCGTCGATAAGCGCCTGGTGAATGTCCTTGGCGGACGCGAACTTGTCGAGCTTCCGAAGGACCTCGACCACAGCGGTGCGCTGACGGGTATTGCGCGCGCCGAGCTTCGGGATGCTGTCGTGGATGGCCATGCTGCTTAGCCTATCAATACACTTTCAATAAGGGTATTAGGTGGTGGCCAGGGCAGCGTCGGCAAGCAGCGGCAACACCTTAGGAGCCGCCAAGCTGTAGCGCACCTCGCGACCCAAACGTTCGCTATCCACAATGTTCGCGCGTTTGAGAACGCGCAGGTGTTGGCTTATAAGTGGCTGCGACTTACCCGTTGCGGCAACGAGCTCGTGCACATAGTGATCGCGCTCAGCTAGGCGCTGAATGATATCGATACGCAAAGGTGAATCTAAAGCACTGATGACCGTCGTGGCGGCATCGATATCAAAGGAGAGAGGGGCTTCAGGAGTGGTATTCACGCCGTTCACTTTCGATCGTTTCTATAGAGGTAGAGATATATATACTATAGCCGAAGAATGCGAAAACGTGTATAGAATACACCACACTTGTGGGGTGAGGGCGCGGAGCAGGTTGGCGCACGCTAGACTAGTTCGCATTGTAAAAGACTGTCCCCTACCAGAGGAGTCCCACTAACCATGGCATCCGTCATTGATACTGTTGTCAGCCTGTGTAAGCGCCGCGGCTTGGTCTACCAGGCAGGTGAAATTTATGGCGGTTCCCGCTCTGCGTGGGACTATGGCCCGCTGGGTGTCGAGCTGAAGGAAAACATCAAGCGTCAGTGGTGGCGCCACATGGTGCAGTCCCGCGATGACGTCGTGGGTGTAGACACCTCCGTCATCCAGCCGCGCCAAGTCTGGGTGTCCTCCGGCCACGTCGAGGTCTTCACCGACCCACTGGTGGAGTCCAAGCACACCGGTAAGCGCTACCGCGCTGACCACCTCATTGAGGCCTACGAGGAAAAGCACGGCCACGAGCCGGCAAACGGCTTGGCGGACATCAATGACCCGGAGACCGGCCAGCCGGGTGACTGGACGGAGCCGAAGGCCTTCTCTGGCCTGCTCAAGACCTTCCTGGGCCCGGTCGACGATGAGCAGGGCCTGCACTATCTGCGCCCGGAGACCGCGCAGGGTATCTTCGTCAACTTCAAGAACGTCATGACGTCGTCGCGTATGAAGCCGCCGTTTGGCATCGCGAACATCGGTAAGTCCTTCCGCAACGAGATCACTCCGGGTAACTTCATCTTCCGTACTCGCGAGTTCGAGCAGATGGAGATGGAGTTCTTCGTCAAGCCGGGCGAGGACGAAGAATGGCACCAGTACTGGATTGATGACCGCTTCAACTGGTACATCGACCTCGGTATTAAGAAGGAGAACCTGCGCCTCTACGAGCACCCGCAGGAGAAGCTCTCCCACTACTCCAAGCGCACTGTGGACGTGGAGTACGCCTACAACTTCAAGGGGTCCAAGTGGGGCGAGCTGGAAGGCGTGGCCAACCGTACGGACTACGACCTGTCCGTGCATGCGAAGGGCTCCGGTGAGGACCTGTCCTACTTTGACCAGGAGGCCGGCGAGCGCTGGACCCCGTACGTCATCGAGCCGGCCGCTGGCCTGGGCCGCGCCATGATGGCCTTCCTCATCGATGCCTACGATGAAGAGGAAGCCCCGAACGCCAAGGGCGGCACCGATAAGCGCGTGGTTCTGCGCCTGGACCGCCGTCTGGCTCCGGTTAAGGTGGCCGTGCTTCCGCTGTCGAAGAAGGAAGAGCTGTCCACCCCGGCTCGCGAGCTGGCCAACAAGCTGCGCGCACATTGGAACGTTGAGTTCGATGTTTCTGGTGCTATTGGCCGCCGCTACCGCCGCCAGGACGAAATCGGCACACCCTTCTGCGTGACCTTTGACTTCGACACTCTCGAGGACAACGCGGTCACCGTGCGCGAACGTGACTCCATGGAGCAGGAGCGCGTCAAGCTCGATGAGCTTGAGGCTTACCTGGCAGCCCGCCTGATTGGCTGCTAATGCACTACACCAGCTGGGACCGCAGTGATCGCCAGAACCCCGTCCTCCTCGTGGAGGAGGGGCCAGCATCGCTGGGTGTATTCCAGGAACGCTCGGCCGACGTGGACGGTGACCACTGGCGCTTGGCCCTCGATGATTTGGGTGCTTCCATTACCTTGGAGGATGACCGCGTCTACCGCCTCGCCGGCAACGTTAAGCGTGACAAGCGCCTAGAGGCCTCGCTCGATGGGCGTACCTTCGCCTTCATCAACGAGGCCGGCGGCGACTGGATTGTCGAGGACAGCTCAGGAGTCAAGGTGGCCCAGTTCTCCTCCAAGAACTCCGGTGTGCGCAAGGCCATCCTCGAATTCGAGGGCGAGAACAGCTCCGACTCCGGTGACCTCGATGACGGGGAAATCGCAGGTTTGAGCTGGTTTACGCGCATCATCTTGGAAGCGCGCACGCAGCGCACCGCGATTCCCATCATCGCAACGCTGGTGCTGTTGTCCATCGTCGCCATCATCACGGTGCTGATCTAATGCAGCGCTGGGTGTGGTGCGACGGGGCGTTGGTCGATGGCGCTGGCGAGGTCATCGGCCGCGTGAATCCGACGGGCCTGCTGCTGCCCGGATCGGGCACCACCATCACCTTTGAGCACGTCCCGGACGCGCGCAGCTTTAGCGTGCGCGGACCCGACTTTTCGGCGGAGCAAGTTTCCTTCACGGTGAAAAAGCTACGCGCGGTCTGTCAGGGGCGCGAGTACCTGCTCGAGCGCACGAACCCTTTCCGCCGCGAACGCCGCATCCTCGCTGTGTCTGGCACCGCCACCGAGGTTGCCCGCACCACCCCGCGGGGCCGAGACCTCGAGGTTGCGGTGGGCACACTACCTCTCACGGACGCCGCCTTCACCAGCTACTGCTGCCTGCTTCTCGACGGCTCCACCCGCCCCTTACGCACCTAAATCCCCACTCGCAGCTTCGCTGGCGCAAGGCACCTGGCTCAAGGCACTTGGTAGAAGGCAAGTGGCAAAGGGCATCCGCCAAAAGGCATCTTTGGGCGTGAAAATGCCATGTAGAGGCAGTAAAAGGCGTTTTCAGCTGTGAAAACGCCTTCTAGCAGATGCCTTGTGCGGCATGCCGCCCGTGCACTGTGTCCCCCAACCCCCAGATCCAGACCCAGAGGCGGGGCTGGGACCCATACCAAGTCCGAGCCGCCGGGTGAATGCGGGGCGGCTGGAAGGAGCTGAGTAGAAATCGCAAGGCGCGGCTAGAAGGAGCCGCCGCGGAAACCGCCACCGCCACCACCGGAGAAACCACCGCCGAAGCCACCACCGCCGAAGCCGCCGCCGAAACCACCGCTGTGGCCGCGAGAGCTGCCGCCGCCGAGGACCTGGCCCAGCACCATGCCGGTGAGGATATTGCCCGCAGCATCGGTGGCTTGGCGGCGCTGCTCCTGGCGGCGATACGCCTCCAGGTCCGCCTTGGCGCGCCTCAGCGAGGTCTGGGCAGCCGCAGCCGCATCGCGGGAGAAGTTGAGCGCCGCACGCAGGTCCTTGGATGCGGAATTCTGGGCTTGAGCGTAGAGGCGGGTGGCATCGGCAAGAGCCACACGCGCATCGGGACCCACCACGCGGCCACGGGAGGAGAGCAGGTCCTCGGCTGCCTGGATGGCGGATTCCGCCGCGGCGATTTGTTGACGGTAGAGCGCGATCTGGCGCTCACGAGTGGAATTGGTTTCGCGGACGGTGTCGAGTTGCTCGTCGAGCTTGGTATCGATAGCCGTCAGCGCGGTGTACTGGCCCAACGGGTCAGCCTGGCCGTTGTTGTGCGCCTGGTCCACGGCGGCCCGCGCCGTGGAGAGCAAGTCCTCCAGCGCGGACCAATCGGCAGGCGAGCCCTGGGCCTTGCCCTGCTGTTCCAGCTGCTGGGCTTCGGCGATTTCGCCCTCGACTTCATCGATGAGCGCCGGCAGGTTGTCCTTGGCAGAAGCGATGGAGTTCTCGGCGTTCTCCACACCGGTGAGCAACCGGTCAGAGACCTCAAGGGCATGTTCGGCATCGCGAATAATACCCACGAGCGGCCCCTGCTGGCCGGCAGGCTGGGACTGGAGCGAACGGCCGCGCTCGAGTAACTTCTCGGCCTCGGAGAGCGAGACCTCCGCCATCTCCGGATTATCCGCGATGGAGGACAATGCCTCCTCGGAATAGGAACCGCCAAGGGTGGACAAGGTGGTACGAGCCTGAGGCAAGCGGCCACGCAGATCCACCGTGCGGCGCGTGAGTTCATCGAGTTTCGAGCCGGCGTTAATCAGCAGGTCACGCATCTGGGCGAAGTCCGCTGCCTGCGCGTCGAGGGCATCGTCAGCCTGGCCACAAGAGGAAATAATCTCCACCAGCATCTGGCGGCGCTCACCCTCAGTTTTCGGCAGGTTGTCATTGAGCTGCTGCTGCAACTGGAAGGCCTTTTGCAAAGTCAGCGTGGAGTGGTTCATCGCGCGCGTGAACGGGCGGGTTCGCTCCGGGCCGAATTCGGATACCGCGATATCGAGCTCTTCCTTGCCACGGCGGATGGACTCGTCGGTAGAGACCAACTCCTCTTGTGCCAGCTGAGACAGAGTGGCCAGATCCAGGCGGTCGAGCTGCGAGGTATTCCCCGGCTCAATCTGGCGCGCGGATTCCAACGCGGCTGCCGAGTCCTTTTTGGTTTTGCGCCGGCTAGCCGCCGCAATGCCGCCACCAGCCACCACCAAGGCACCGGCGCCACCAGCCAGCCACAGCCCACCATTGCCACCGGAGCCGTCGGAGGAGCCAGCAGAACCAGAGGAGCCGGAAGAGCCGGACGAGGCAGCGTCGACAAGCGCCAGCGCCGACGCCCCATACTCGCGGCCACCCGCAAGCTTGCCGTACGCCGCGTCATACATCGCATCCAGACGCCCGCGCGGCCACTCTTTACCGGTCTGCACGCCCATCGTGGAATCCTCCACGCCCACCACATAGGCAGCAGAATTCGGGCCCTTGGCCTTCACAATCTCACCCGCGTAGGCCTCCGCACCTTCCGGCAAGGAGGAGGCGAAGACAACGAAAACCACCACGTGGTGTTCCTGCTGCAGCTTGACAATCTTGTCCTCCAACTCGGACTTCTCCGAGCTCGAGAGCACCCCAGCCTCATCCGTCACCTTGTCCTTGAGCGAGGCGGCCTCAGGTGCGGCAATAACGAATTCTGTGGCCAGAGCAGGCCCAGCCGTCGCGCACCCCAACACGAGGGCGGCGAGGGCAGCGCGGCCAATACGAGCAGCAGTAGTCATGCGCACCACGATACCTTCCCGGCGCTAAGGTAGTAAGACAGTGAAATACGTCATTGTCTTAGGCGCCGCGCAGTACGACGGCCGCCCCTCCCGCATCCTGGCCGGTCGCGTGCGCTACGCCGCCGAGTATGCCACCGCGCACAATCTCCCCATCATCACCGTGGGAGGGAACTTGCCCGGAGATAGGTTCACGGAGGCGGGGGTAGCACGAGCCATGCTTGCCGACGTCCCCCTTAACGTCACCGCCCTCACCGAAGGCCTCGACACCCGCAGCTCGCTGGTTGCCGCGCGTGAGAAGCTCAACGTGCGCGAGGCCGTCATCGTCACCGATCCGCTCCATCGCCTGCGCACCTTCCTCATCGCCCGCCAGGAAGGAATCACGGCCACCGTCCTCGGCACGCCTTATTACCCCTCGCCGCGTTTTTCCATCCCGTGGTGGCGCTATCTAGCCCACGAGGTCGGCGGGCTTATCTATTTGGGCCTGCGCACCGTCGTAGGGGAGGAGCGCTCCGCCGGATTGCGCACGGCCTTCTACCGCATCGAGCGCATCATCCGCCCCAACCAGGCTCTGCGCCACCGCGTCATTGGCGCGAGGCAGCCCCAGCAAGATAGGGACAGCGCCTAAACTAAAGCCCCGTGAGCTACAACTATTCCGCCGATGACGTCGCCCGCTTGGCCGCCGAGAGCCCCAAAGGCTCAGCCCTAAGTTCCACCGAGGAGCACCGCGGCGCCTTCTCCCGGGACCGCGCCCGCGTCCTGCACTCGGCGGCCCTGCGCCGCCTGGCGGATAAGACGCAAGTCGTTGGCCCCCGCGACGGCGATACCCCGCGTACCCGCCTGACCCACTCCTTAGAGGTCAGTCAGATTGCGCGCAGCATCGGCGCTGGCTTGGGCCTAGACCCCGATCTGTGCGATATGGCCGGTCTGACCCATGACATCGGCCACCCGCCCTACGGCCACAACGGTGAGAACGCCCTCAACGAGGTAGCTCTCGGCGGCTTCGAAGGCAACGCCCAAACCCTGCGCATCCTCACCAAGCTGGAACCCAAAGTCGTCCTCGAGACACCTCAAGGCCTGAGCAGCTATGGCCTCAACCTCACCCGCGCCTCGCTCGATGCCGCCTGCAAATACCCCTGGACCAAGACCAACCCCGACGGCACACTCAACCGCAAATACGGCGCTTATGACGAGGACGCGGACGTACTGCAGTGGCTCCGCCAGGGCCACACTGACCAGCGCAAGTCCATGGAAGCCCAGGTGATGGATTGGTCAGATGACATCGCTTATTCCGTCCACGACGTCGAAGACGGCATCATCTCCCGCCGCATCTCACTGGGCGTTTTGTGGGACCTTGTGGAACTCGCACAGCTGGCGGACAAGGGCGCCAAGGCCTTCGGCGGCACCGCCGACGAGCTCCTCGAGGCCGCTGACCGCCTGCGCCAACTGGACATCATCAATGCCATCGGCAACTTCGACTATTCCCTGCGCTCCTATACCAACTTAAAGAAGATGACCTCCGAGCTCGTCGGCCGCTACGTAGGCGCTACCGTCTCCGCCACACTAGAAGCCAATGACGGTCCGCTCGGCCGCATGAATGGTGACCTCCACGTCCCGCCAGGAGCGGTCGCGGAGGTCACCTTGCTCAAGACCATCGCCGTCCTCTACGTCATGGACGAACCTGCCCACCTTGCCCGCCAAGACCGCCAGCGCGAGCGCATCTACCGCGTCTACGACTACCTCGTCGCCGGCGCCCCCGGCTCGCTGGACGCCACCTTTGCCCTGTGGTGGAACCAGGCCGAGACCGATCTGGGGCGCGACCGCGCCATCATCGACCAGATCGCCTCCATGACAGAATCCCGCCTCGAGCGACTAGCCCAGCGCAGCGCCGAGCTCTTCGGATTCCTTAGCTAACGCACGAGCGCTACGCCCTGATCCTCCAACACCGAGGAAATCCGCGACAAGTCATCCTGCTCTAGGTCAAAGTCGGCGGCGATAATCGCCTGAATGTGCTGCTCCCGCAAGAAATCCGCGAGGTCATCGAGGTTGTGCGGCGCCCCCGCCGCATTGCTGCGCAGACGGCCCAGCGCACCATAGAAATCCTCGCGGCTGCGGATAGCCTCCGTAATGAGAATGCGGTCCATGCTTGTTAAAAATCCTTCAGTTCTTACGCACTATTCGGCGTCCGGAATCGTGCAGAAGCTCTCGTAGTGGTCATCGGTGTAGTACCACACGTCCGGGTCCGTCTCGCTGCCACCACCAGTGACGATGCGCTTAGCGCCGCGGTGCCCGATGCCCGGGGTATCCACCGTGTATTCGCGATAATAATTCTTATCCTGCTGCGGCAGCACGCCCTCATAATTGCCAAAGCGCACGTTGTCATTGTCCGGATAGTCATAGGGCCCGCCGGCCAGAATGTCCTGTGCGGTCTCCTCCGCCTGCTCGGGCAGGGAGTCCATAGCGCAGGTGGGCAGGTCATCCTCCTCGGAGCCATGCTTGGCGACGTCCCCCTTATCCCCCTTCTCCGAGGCCTGCTCCGTCTGGCCGCCGTTGCTGCTCCCGAGGTCGATGCCAAAATAACCCGCAACGAGCACGAGCACTGCACCACCGATGAGAGCAGGCAGTGATTTCCTGGAGGGGGAGGACTGGGACATGCCTCCCATCATTGCAGCTATAGGGCCGAAACTGAAATCCCGTCCGCGCGTACTGTAAGCCGCGCGGACGGCTTCATGGCCATCGATGGCTCCGCCGCCACCGCGCGGGGTACTCTGTACGCATGGCACGAGGCAGAATTCCGGACAGCGACATCCAAGCTATCCGTGAACGCGCGCCTATTGAAGAAATCGTGGGCGAATACGTCCAGCTCAAACCCGCTGGCTACGACTCTTTGAAGGGGCTGAGCCCCTTCAAAGATGAGAAGACTCCGTCCTTCCACGTGCGCCCGCAGCGCGGCTATTATCACTGCTTTTCCACGGGCAAAGGCGGCGATGTTTTTAGCTTCCTCATGGAGATGGAACAGGTCACCTTCCCGGAAGCCGTGGAGGCGGTAGCCCAAAAAATCGGCTACCACATCAACTATCAAGGCGGCTCCACCGGTGCTCGTGATGAAAAGCCCGGAACCCGCCAGAGGCTTATCGCCGCCAACAAGGCCGCGCATGAGTTCTACCGCCAACAGTTAGAAACCCCGCAGGCGGCAACCGGCCGTGAGTTCCTGCTGGACCGAGGCTTTTCCAAGGACATCATCTATGACTTTGAATGTGGATATGCGCCTGAGGGCTGGGATACCGCCACCAAGCACTTGCTGCGCATGGGATTTTCCTTCGAAGAGCTGGAGGCCGCCGGAATCTCGAAAATGGGCAAGCGCGGCCCGATTGACCGCTTCCACCGCCGCCTGCTGTGGCCCATTAAGGATCTCTCCGGCAATGTCATCGGCTTTGGCGCCCGCAAGCTTTTCGACGATGACAAGCTGGGCAAGTACATGAACACGCCCGAAACCATGCTTTACCGCAAGTCCAAGGTGCTCTTCGGCCTGGATTTGGCCAAGCGCAACATCGCGGAGCAGCACCAAGCCGTGGTGGTGGAGGGCTACACGGATGTCATGGCCATGTATGCCGCCGGCGTGAAGACGGCCGTGGCCTCCTGCGGCACCGCCTTCGGCGGCGATCACCTCCAGGTGCTGCGCCGGCTCATGCTCGATGATTCCTACTTCCACGGCGAGCTCATTTACACCTTCGATGGTGATGAGGCCGGCCAGAAGGCCGCCATGCGCGCCTTCGAGGGTGAGCAGAAGTTCACCGGCCAGTCCTTTGTCTCCGTTGCTCCCGACGGCATGGACCCGTGCGACCTTCGCCTTGAGCGCGGCGATGCCGCCGTGCGCGACCTCGTGGCGGACCGCATCCCAATGTTTGAGTTCGTCATCCGTTCGGTCATTTCAGACTTCAGCATCGACTCGGCCGAAGGCCGCCTCCAAGCCCTGCGCCGCGCCGTGCCAGTCGTGGCCCAGATCCGGGACCAACCTCTGCAGCGCGAGTACGCCCGCCGCCTCGCCGGGTGGGTAGGCTGGCCGGACCCGGAGGAAGTCCTCCACCAAGTACGCCAGGAGGCCCGCAAACCTAAAAAACAGGAGCGCCCGCGTTTTGCCAGTCTGGAGGAAACGTCCTCAGCACCCGCGCAGTCCGCTGCCCCCGTCATGCACATCCCCGGCCCCCGTGAGCCCCACCTGTGGCCACAGCGCGAGGCCCTCAAGCTGGCCCTGCAGTACCCGCAGATTGCCGGCAGCTACTTCGATGGCATCACGGAGGATGCCTATTCCAACGAGGCTTACCGCACCGTGCGCCAAGCCATCTCCACCCTCGGTGGCGTGACCGCCGGTGCTGAACAGCCCGGCGTGGAGTGGCTCGCCGCCGTGGCCGGGGAGATGCCGGATCTTATGGCCCGCAACTTCGTCTCTGAGCTCGCCGTGGAACCCATCAAGCTGGGCGAGACCGGCAACCCCGATACCGATCTGGAGGCCTACGCCGATTCCGTGCTCTCGCGACTTCAGGAAGCCCGGGTGGGCGACCAAGTGGCCCAGCTCAAGGCACAACTAGGCCGCATGCGCCCCTCGGACGACGAAGAGTCCTATAACTCACTCTTCGCGGACCTCGTCGCCCTCGAGCAAGCTCGCCGCGAGCTCAATGACCGCGCCTTCCGCGGCGTGCGCTAATCAGCGCGTTAATCCTCGTCCGGCTCGTAAATCCGGTCCGCCGTCATTCCATCCGCGGTGCCGCTGGCGCCACGCTTACCGCGCTTCCCTTTGTTGTAGTCCTTCAGCTCGCGCATGCGCGGGTCCGGATCCAAGCGGTTGGCCACAGCCTTGCGTGCCGAACGCACCGCGGATTTGGTGACAGGGGAGTTCACGGCCTTTTCATAAGCGCCCTTAATTTGGTGGTAGCGCTTGCGCCCAGCCTTGGTTCCAAAGACATATCCGGCGGCAGCGCCCACAACAAATTGGATCATTGGAAACTAGTCATCCCCTTCTTCAGCCGGCAACGAGTACCAGCGGTGGCGTTCACATCAGCGTTCACAGTACGCGCGCAGGCGGCTGTGCTGGCACGTACACGTCTGAGGCACAGCCTACCTGCTGCGAGCCCGCAAAGTAAGGCTATGTGGGGAGTGGAGAATAGTTTTCCGCTGAGGACTTCCCCTGCGGCCCACCTCACGTTAGGTTAAATGTGTGGAGAATTCGAAGAGAACGCATGCGGCGTCGGCAGCCGTGGCGATGGCGGCACTTCTTACCGCCAGCCTGAACCCTGCAGAAACCCGCGCTGCCTGCCCGGAGGAAATTCGCGAGGTCAGCGCCGCGGAAGACTAGTGGCGCACCATCGCCGTTTACCTTCCCGTCACGTCGCGGACACCTGCAGGGTGTAAGAAATCCCTTATGCCTACATTTTCCCGCGCGCTGGCGGCCCCGATTGCCGCCGTGCTGGTGGTCACCTCCGCCCCGCCCGCAGCCTTGGCGGCCGACCTTCCCTTCACCATCCCCGCGCTCGCAGATCCCATGACGGGCTCAAGCACCGGTGAAGCACCAGTACAGCACCCCGGCGCACCCACACCCCAGCCCTTTACCCCGGACTACCTCGTGGGTTTTCCCTCCGATGTCTCGTCCTATCAGTACGGCGTGTACTGGGAAGTGGTGCGGCTTTACGACGACATCAAGACCAACCCCACCACCATGGCTGAGGACCTCGATAAAGCCGTGGCCATCAACAACGCCGCGGCTGGTGACGCCACCCTCATCGCCCGCGCCCAACGCGACGCCGCCGCGGACACCGATGGCGTCATGGCCGCGGTCTCCGATGCTATGGGGCCGGAACTGGGCCAAGCCTTCCGTGATGCTTTGGCGGAGCACCGTCTGCCTAAAACTGAGTACCTTCTGGGCAATGGCTACCTTGCCCGCGCGGGTGGGTTGGCCAGCTCTACCTTTGCCGAAAAGCACTACTTCAAAGCAGCGCGACCTTTCCAGCAGGCTCCGGACCGCATCAAGCGCTACAACGACGGCACCAAGAACTACTACCTGGATTCCCCAGCCTTCCCCTCCGGCCATACCAACCAAGCGGTGTGGGTCACCACGCTATTGGCCACCATGCTCCCGGAGGTTGGTCCCCAGCTGGCCCTGCGTGGCGCTGAGGCAGGTAATCACCGCGTGGTCATGGGTGTGCATTCGCCGCTCGACGTCATCGGTGGCCGCATGACCGGCCTGGCTGCTGCCGCCGACCGCCTCAACGATCCCCGCATGCGCGATGCCCTGCACCAAGCCGAGGCCGAAATCCGTGCTGAGATCCAGTGGCGCACCGGCAAGGACATTGCCACCCTCGTGAACGAGCAGAACGCCGCTGGCACCACCTACGCCACCGCCACCCAGGCCGCCGAGCGCTATGCGCCCATGGCTGACTACGGCCTGAGCACCATCTACCACCCGGACGCGCCCATGATTGTCCCGAAAGCTGCGCCCGTTCTCCTTGAGGCAGCCCACCCCAACCTCAACTACGAACAGCGCGCCGACGTCCTCCGTCAAACCGCCACCGCGCCCGGAACCCCACTGGATTGGCAGGGCGCAAGCGGTTCGTGGCAGCGCATCAACCTGGTGAAGGCGTTGGGCGCGCAGGTGGCTGTGGACGAAGATGGAAATGTCCACGTAGCAGAAGCACTGTAGACTTTTAAAGAAAGTCTCTCCCGGTAAGAATGAAGGAAGTTTATGTCTAAGCCGAAGATCATGACCGTGTATGGAACCCGCCCGGAGGCAATCAAGGTGGCGCCGGTCATTAAGGCTCTGGAGAAGGACGAGCGTTTCGAATCGGTAGCTGTTTCTACGGGCCAGCACCGTGAGATGCTGGAGCAGGTCAACACCATGTTTGGTATTGAGCCAAAGCTGGACCTGCAGCTGATGAAGCCCGGGCAGAGCCTGAATGAGATTGTCTCCCGCGCTCTTATGGGGCTGGATGAGGTTATCGATGCCGAACAGCCGGACGTCATTATCTCTCAAGGTGATACTTCCACGGCAATGACCGCTGCGCTTGCGGGTTTCCACCGTGGTGTAAAGATCGTGCACCTGGAAGCTGGTCTGCGTACCGGTGACATTCACTCGCCCTTCCCGGAGGAGGCTAACCGCAAACTCATTGGCCAGGTAGCTGAGCTGCACCTCGCACCCACGGCAGGGTCGATGGAAAACCTACGTCGCGAGAATGTTCGCTCTAAGGACATTGCGGTCACCGGTAACACCGTCATTGATGCTCTGCTAGAGGCCGCTAGCTGGAACACTGAGTTTGAAGATGCAGCACTCCAGGAAGCCGCAGCATCCGACAAGCGCCTCGTCGTTGTTACCACCCACCGTCGCGAGAACCTCGAGGCTATGAAGGAAATCGGCGGCGCTGTCAAGGACTTGGCAGAGACTTACCCGGACATCAACTTCGTTCTGCCACTGCACCTCAACCCCAAAGTCCGTGAGGCCGTGCTTCCGGAGGTTGAGTCCCTACCTAACGTCATCATCACGGACCCGCTGCCGTATGACCAGTTCACCAAGCTGCTTGACCGCGCCACCATCATTTTGACAGACTCCGGCGGAGTCCAGGAGGAAGCCCCGGCGTTGGGCAAGCCCGTTCTGGTCATGCGCCAGAACACTGAGCGCCCCGAAGCCGTTGTCGCCGGCACTGTGAAGCTGGTGGGCACTAACCGTAGCCTTATCGTGGCGGAAGCCAAGCTGCTTCTTGATGACTCCGCTGCCTACGACGCTATGGCCAACGCCGTCAACCCGTACGGCGATGGCAAGGGCGCTGAGCGTGCCGTGGCAGCCATTGCGGAACTTCTCGGCGTGGGCGAGCGCCTTCCTGATTTCGCACCCGATATCGAGGCCTAACCTGAGACTGCGCGGGGGAGACCACCGTTCTTTCCCGCACAGTCATGCGTGACGCCACGTAACATGAAGGTATGGAATCACGCGACATTAAGTGCACAAACCCCCAGCGCACCACAACTTCTCAAATCTTGGCCGATGCGATGGCAGTGGGCCAACTCAGCGTCACCGAATTTGAGGAACGCTCCGACGCCTGTGCGGAAGCAACAACTCGTGGCGAATTGCTCGACCTTGTGTCAGACCTCCTCGAAGACCCCGGACACGTACTGTTTGGCGGCCACGAGGTCGCGCAGCGCAGCGCCCACGAACTCCACACTGCTAGCGCCGATCATGAGCGATCCCCAGTTGTGAAGCGGGCCCTAGCCCAAGTTAAGCCGGCTGTTCACGGCGCGAAGAACATGTCCCTAGGCATCTTTGGTGGCTCCACAGTCCGTAACACACCCATTGCTTCCCATCACACCACCATGGGCATCTTCGGCGGCACTGAGGTGGACCTACGCGGAGCAGAACTTCAGGAAAACCTCACCACAATCAACGCAGTCGGAGTATTCGGCGGCGTCGATGTCCGGGTTCCTGAAGGCTTCCGTGTTCGCGTCAGCGGCGTAGGCCTTTTCGGTGGCCACGACATCAAGGTTGAGCGAGGAGCCACCGACCCCGCCGACCTACCCGCCAGCGCCCCAGAAGTGGTGGTGAACTGCTTCAGTCTCTTTGGTGGGGTGGATGTGCACGTGGTGAAGCGCTAGCCACAAGACACAAGCCGAGCCCTTAAATCCGAAAGGATTAATGGGCCTAGCTTGTTCTGTTGCTCCTAGGTTCGCAGTTTAAAAGGGCAAGTGGATTCCATATTTATTGAGGATGCTCTTAATCTGCTCTGTGTTAGCAGCAGCGGTACCGACAGCGATTGCCAGTGCGCCAATGACCGCAGCGACAACACCCCACACCTCGGCCTTGGAGGACACGGCACCAGACGGTGACGGCTGCGGGTTGTCATGATTCTTATCATCCTTGAGACGGGCCTTGGAGTGATCCGACGTTGAGCCAAGTGGCAGACACTCGGAAAGCTCATCGATGGTGTAGAACGTCGACCCCTCAGCAATGGGCTCACAACCGTCGTGGAAGGCGATTTCCTTCTCGTTGTACAGCATGCGCACGAGCGTCTCTCCGTGCTCGTTTGGAAAGCATCCCACTGAATATTGGCACCCATCGGCGCAACCTTGTCGCCGCGCCAGTCAGAGTTTTCCCACGAGTAGAGCTCATCGGCTGGGATGCCCTTCTCCGAACCAGGGAGCTTCAGCAAAGCTGCCAGAGGGATAATGGTTTCCGCATGACCAAAGCGATACTCAGCCGCGATGTCGCCGCCCTCGGCGCGGTCCTTGACGCCTTGGATCATTTCCTTGAGAAGTGGCTCGTAGTTGTCGTAGGCCACCGTCTGGCCTTCGATAGCTGGGCCCTTTTGGTAGTAATCCTCAACGTCGAGGAGGTAGGCAAAGGTGGGGCCGCTCGCCTCATCCATATACTGGTCAAAGATCCAACCCTCTGCGGGAGTCTTCTCCTCATGGGCAAGAGCGGGGGCAATGATGTACAGGTTGTAAAACTGCAGGGCGGCGTCCACAATGCCCTCGACTGTCTTGTCGTCCTTTTCTCGGCCCACAAAACTGATGGAGCCGTCTTCTAGGGCTGTAATGAAGTCGTCGGCAAAGATCTTGTTCAGTAGGTTACGCGCAGCAGTCTGTGATGCTGGCTTGGCATAAGCCTCTTTAACCTTACTGTCGAGCGTTTCGGAGTCTTTCCACTGCGAGTACTTTTCGTAGGAGGGAGCGTTCTTATCCTTGTGCGCGTACATGAGATCGGTCCGAGCCTCAATGGTCACGTGGCCGTCCTCCATACCATCGACAAGATTGTCTGACAGTTTAGGATTTTCCGAAAGCCAAGCGTTACCGAAGTTCCAACCGGAGTCGTTGGCACGGTCTTCGCCGGAAGAAATGTACTTGACCTTGAGGTCATCATTCTCGATGCGGTCCATCAATGCGGAGTTGCGCTGAGCATTGCGCTGACCGATGCCCTCCAGCTCCTCACGTCCCACGACAGTGAGGTTGCCATAGCCGGCCTCCTGACCGGTACCTCCTGCAAGTTCTTTGTTCACGCTGATCATGGCTTCAACCTGTGGGATGAGCTTTTCGCCCAACTCAGTGAGCTGGTCGTGTTCCTTGGCGTACTCCAGCATCTGCTGTGCTAGGTCGTCGTACTTGAAGCTGGACAAGCCACGGGAACCGTGGCGGTTTACGGTTGACGTGTAGATCTGGTGAAAGCCTGCGGGTGCCTCAGCGTAGACAGAACCTTGCGGCTCATAGTGCTGCTTAGTGGAGTAGTAGGTCGAAGCATTAGCAGCTAAAGCTGGAGCTGAGGAAACAGCACAAGCAACAGCAGTCGCAAGTGCGATAGCACGAATACGCATGAGAAAAAGCTCCTTCGAGAGGTAGTCGGTGATGAGACATAGACACCGTAGAACAGGAACCTTTCGTCAGAGTTTCTGAGAGGTTAAATATGCTTTGGTTTTGAGCTAGGCCAGCATTGAGCGCGAAAGCGCCCTTGAACCTAAAAGCAGAAAAACTCGCTGACTACTGTTATAGTCAACGAGCGCGTTATCTGCTCCTCCAACTGGGCTCGAACCAGTGACCCTTCGATTAACAGTCGAATGCTCTGCCAACTGAGCTATGGAGGATTATGCGTATGCTGCTGAGCAAGTAACCTCGCTCGGTGCAACGAGATGTAACTATATAAGGTTTGCGATGATGATTACAAATCGCCAGCACAGCACGCTTTTTCAAACGGCCCAGTGTGGCATCTTTTAAGCCCACCCCTAAACAAGGCTAGACTGTCCGTCAGATATCACTCGCAGGGAAGAGGTAGAGGTTTCTTCATGTTCGTCGGACATACTCGCTTTAGTCTCTTCGTCCCCGATTCGGCGGCGTGGCGTGCGAGCAAAGAGCAGACCGGGTTCTCGGAAGACGAATACCGCGACTACCTCTACGATGATGCACGCCTGTCGCTACGCACGGACATTTTTCTCAACCACACGGTGCCAACACTTGCGAAGGCCGCCGATGGTTTCGATGTGAAGCACGTTGTCTCTTTCTCTGAGTCCTTGCCGCAGAAGTTCAGGGCGCAGCTGCAAGAGGCGGCAGACAAATTCGAAGTTTTGCGCCTCGACGAGCTTCCTGATGGTGATAGCGGGTGGACAGCGGTGCGTCGCTACGTTCAAGAAATTGGGTTTAAGGGAACGTTTGGGCGCTACCGCCTAGACGACGACGACGTTTTGTCCGCTCACTACTTCCGAGTCACCGCGCCCTATATCAAACCGGAGTTTGAAGGCATGCTCGTCAGCATGCCGCTTGGCATTGAGGCGGTCTATGCAGATGGCCAGTTCTTCCACCTGCGTGAAGCCCACACGCCGATGAACTCGATGGGCTTGATATCCATCTGCTCCGTGCAGGGAGACGGCACCGTCGTGGAGCCTCAAAGCGGGCCGCACGATAAATCAGATCGGTATGCGCCAGTGATTTTGGATGCCTCTCAGGTGGGCTACTTGCGTGCTATCCACGCGGGGCAAGACAACGCCATGCGCCATGATCCAAGCGTAGTGATGGGACGCCTCATGGAGAACATGGCGGCCTTCCCACCTTTTACGGATGTCGCTGCCCTTGAGGCTGCCTTTCCCACGGTGTTCAAGCAGATGCAGAGCACGAGCACCTCGCTAAATATTGATGACACCGTTGGCGGCGGTCAGCACTACATTCTTCAGCCTGCTAGCGGAGATGTCAGCTTCGCCATCTACGGAGAGTCAGAGTGCGAACTCGATAATGAGCTCCTCGTGAGCCTGTGGATTGAGGATTCCCGTGGGCGATGCGTTCCTTCCTACAAGACAGTCGAGGGGTTTGCTGCCTCCAATAACCCGAGTATCGGGCACTTTGCGTACGTTCCTACGGAGGACGGAACCTTTCGAACATTGGTGAGCCTTCATTTGGAGCATGGCCACATCCTTCGTGGCTTCCGTATTCTGGCACAAAGCGAGCGAGCCGAGGGAGTTCGGGTCGCAAAGATCGTCATGCAGCAGCGAGGCGGGAAGGCGCGCTTCGTCAGTCAGGAGAACTGGAATTTAGCGCGAAGCCGAGGCGTGCGTGGGCTAGTTGACCAAGCGATCGACAGCGTTTATCAGAATCGGACGAGCATCGTGGCTAACGTGCGCAGCGTTCTTGGGGAGGATCGCGCTAACAAGGTCATCGCACGCTTGGACCAGCTGAACAAGAAGCTACGCAACTAAGGGCGGCCCTAGTCTGAACTGGCAAACATCTCGTCTTCGAAGAGTCGCTCCCAATCGCCAGCTAGTGATGCTGCGTAGCCGAGAATTCCGGTGAGGAGTATCTGTGGAGCAGGGGCATGGCCTTCGCCCCAATCCCCGAGGAGAAGCTTCCACTGTTGTGGATGCTTAGCCACTGCTTGGGACCATGGAAGATAATGCTGGGTGTAATGCAGCTCATCTTCCCGGTTTTGAAGGTAGGCCACGTAGTTATCGAAACCTTTACCGTACTCAGTGACCAAGTCGAAGGTCATGGTCGTCTCGGAGAGCTTCCGGCTACTCCAACACTTCTTGCGGTACGCCTTTACCTGCGGCTCAAGGTAGCGTCCGATATGGGTTTGAGGGTTCGACACTACGGCTAATGAACCGGGGAAGCGGCGCGAGAAATACAGCGTGGCAAATCCACCAGCTGATGCCCCAAAGAAGATAGCCTTCTTCCCCAAGTCCTCGACAGGCACATCAGGGTAAAAGTTAGCGAAAATATGAGTCAGGCACGAAGTGAAGTCTTCCTGAAATGGGCGCGACTCATCTCCCGTGAACCACCCAATACTTGCGCCCCGATCAAGCGAGGGATCGGAAACATACACCAGGTTGGCATCAACACCTTCGACCATGTGCCGTCCAATGAAGACTGGGAGAGTGGTCTTGTCTGGGTCAATGGCCGCGTGAAACAACACGATAGTCGTATCGGCGCCGCGATCTTCAACGAGCACATCCATGAAGGCAGCACCATAGCGAATTGAAATTGCCTCAGCCTCCTCGGAAGAGTTACCTGGCACGGCTGAGTTGAGAAATTCCTCTACAGAATCGAAAAAAGTAGTTGAAGCGCCATAGCGCGCGTAGTTTCTCCTCAGTGACATAGTCCGTCAGCTTATCGTGAAGAGGCGGTAAAACGGGATTTCTGTGGGCAGTGGATATAGGATCCGAAGGAAACTAAAAGCGGGGAACGCTAAACCGGCAATAGATTTTTCTATTAGTGAGACTGTCGCGTTTGTGGAATGGCTTCGCGTGCTACCGTTGACTGAGCACAGTAGCGAGAAAGGTAGAAAATGACGCCTCAGGAAAATGCTGCCAATAGCTTTGACAAAGTTTGCGTTGTAGGCCTCGGATACATCGGTCTACCTACGGCGGCTTTTATCGCCTCAAAGGGCGTCAAAGTCGTCGGCGTTGACGTAAATGAACGTTTCGTCAAGCTTATTAATGAAGGAAAAGTGCCCTTCTTTGAGCCGGGTTTTGAAGACCTTCTGGCCAAGGTGGTGGGAGAAGGAAACCTTGTCGCGCAGGCTGAGCAGGTCGAAGCTGACGCTTACATTGTATGCGTGCCGACACCTTTCCAGGACGATCACAAGGCAGATACCAAGTACATTCGTGCTGCTTCTGAGGCGCTTGCCCCGCACCTTCGCCCTGGCGCGCTGGTCGTTCTGGAGTCGACCTCCCCTCCGGGCACTACTGAGGACATGGCGAATCACCTCATTGAGCTTCGACCGGATCTGTCCCTTAACGATGAAGATGACAACGCCATTTTCGTAGCTCACTGCCCAGAGCGGGTTCTTCCGGGCCAGATCATGGAAGAAATGGAGAATAATGATCGCGTTATCGGTGGTCTGACCCCCAAGGGCACCGAGCTTGCCCGAGAGCTGTACGCAACCTTCTGTACGGCAGAACTTCTTATGACCAACGCCACGACCGCAGAAATGGCAAAGCTTACGGAAAACTCCTTCCGTGACGTCAACATTGCGTTCGCTAATGAGCTTTCCCTAATTTGCGACCGCCTGGGAATAGATGTCTGGGAGCTCATCGAGCTGGCGAACCATCACCCACGCGTTAACATCCTGCAGCCGGGGCCAGGCGTTGGCGGCCACTGCATCGCGGTTGACCCGTGGTTCATTGTGTCGGCAGCACCAGAAGAGGCCAAGCTCATTAAGCTGGCACGTGATGTCAACGATGGCAAGCCGGAATGGGTTATCGAACAAGTAGTTAAGGCTCTTGAAGGTAAGGAGAAGCCAGTCGTGGCGGCTCTTGGTATTGCTTTTAAGAACGACATTGATGATCTGCGTGAATCGCCTTCCTTGGAAATCGTGAAG